>CAYGAG010000230.1:0-1548 GCA_964347765.1 uncultured Candidatus Bathyarchaeia archaeon | reverse complement strand
CTTTGAAGGAAATTCAAAAGATAATCGAACGAGGACCTCCAGAATAAATAGTAAAAAATTTGAACCTCATGGTGATTTTCTAAGGTATATGAGACGTAGTGAGAGAAAAGGTAGTGAAAAATACAATAAATAGTGACATTAAGATCTCCTAGTTTATACAAATGATTTCTACTCTTGTATATCAGAGTTATTTTGTATATCAGAGAAAGTCTGCCAGAATGAAGATGGAATATTATCTATCATCCAGTCCAATTAAGCCAACGCTATAACTCCTCATTTTTCTGAGGACATGCATGCTTTAGTTTCTATGGTTTTGAGATTTGACACTACCCGTAGTCAAATAGATCAGAATCGAGATATCTTTTTGCATCTTCAACTCCAGAAACCGCCTTGTTTTCCAACAATTTAGCAACTATTTTTTTCCTCGCTGTATCTTTGCTGATAGCTTCAGCTCTTTCCAGCAAGCTTCGAGGCATCCACCTTTCCATAATATCATATATATGGGTCAATCGAGGAGGCTTCTCCCTATCAACAATAGCTATGGCAAATGCCACTTGCAGTTCATCAATTGCCTTCAGAAATCCGTATTTCTTATCCTTCCCCTTAAACCCCAAGCTTTCTCGTAAGCCAGTTGTGGAAGTTCTCCCATTGCTCTCTAAGAAGCCCAGAATTTTCCTCGCTGTTGGGGTCAGCCTTCTTTCTTCATTCAGCCGATAAAAGTATGGAAACATCTCTAAAGACACCAAAGTCACTTGCTTGCAGATGAGCTTCCCATAGTGAATTTGCTTATCCAAAGCCAAATTGTCAGCCCACATCCAAGCGTCACGGAATTTCTCATCCCGACTACCCCTGGTACCTTTGTAGAGACTTGGAAACTCCGTGCCACTCACTGGAAAAAGAGTAACGACCCCATATCTATTGATGAAGTCTAACGCCTCATCTTGACTTGTCAAAACGTCTTCATTTACCATCTCATTTTAACTTCTCTCAGACTTCAGTTTTTATGATTTGCGGAAGAAACTTAGGTTGAATCCCGATTACTCATAATCGCGCACGTGACCTAAGACGTGAAAAAGGATGAGCGGCCGACTGTGGATGGCTCTAGGCTTTCTTTTCCTATAAGAGAGAGTTCCAAAAAAAAGAGGGAAGATATGGTGGTTTGGCCGTCCGGTACGTTGCCTTCTACGTTTGGGTTACTGTTACGGTTATGTCGATTATGACGGTGTCGCCATCTGCGTCTAAGCCTGTTGCTGTGAATGTGACCACGAATGTGTTGGGGTCGCCGGGTTTGAAGGTGTAGGTGTACGGTGCTGCGAGTGATTCTGAACTACCTGCTGATAAGTCAACTGGTCCTATTGTTGGGATATCGGGAAGAGTGCTTGTGACTGTTACGTCGTGTAGGGCTGTAATTGTAATGCCTGGATCAGATGGCAATGGGTTCGTCACTGTAATCATGAAAGTGACATCCTCCCTGTCGCTGTCGTATGTCGTAATTACAGTTAGCTGAATCTTCGGATGGAAGTTACCGAAGTTCTTGTCAGGTACGTC
>CAYGAG010000229.1:0-1621 GCA_964347765.1 uncultured Candidatus Bathyarchaeia archaeon | reverse complement strand
TATATTTTGAATTGCATGTTCAAGTCCCTCAACTTCACAATCAGGGTCAAATCCATCTAGTCCTCTTCGGTGATCACCCCAATTGCTCACGATTACCACGTTGTTCAGATAGTTGGGTTTTCTGTACTTAACCTGAATCGCCGAGTTACAACCCATTTCCTTGAGTTCTTCTCGTATTCCTTTGTCAATTTTCAGAGCTAGGTACCGTTCATCTAGAAACCAGACTTCCTCGTTTCCTTCAAAATAGATCTCTAATCCTCTGCTGCCAGTGTATGCTTCTCCCAGATGGATTTCTCTTGGTTTTCTGTATTCTTTCTGTTGATTTGATGCGTTTTCGGCGTACAAGAATGGTGTTTCCTTCAGTTCTTTTAGCAGATTATCTCTTCTGGTTCTCTCGCAATCTTTGAGGGTCTTCAAGATCCATTCGAAGTGGCTTAGATTGTCCTTTTCCGATACTGCGGCAGGTTCTTGGTATTTTGGCAATACCAGATTCAGAATAGCCGCCACCTTGTCTGGTTCGTTGATACCCAGCGCTTTTAGAAATTCTTTGGCCTTCTTGTCACGGATTATTGCGTCTTTTACGGTTTCTGGAAACAGTTTTCTTGTGTTGGGATCTTTGTGAGGGAGGTACACTATTGGTTTCCCATCGTCGTCAAAGGGTGAGGTGTGTGAATTGTCGTCCAAGCGGATTATGGGTTTGAAGCGTAGAAGTCCTGGTCTTTCATAATGTGTGGAGGCTCTCCATAGTGCTTTTTGGGTCAAAAGGAAGCTGTAAAAGGATGATACCCACCGGTCACTTTGCTTGCCTATGAATTCTAGATTGAACTTTCTGGCAAAAAGCTCTGGGTCGACTTCTTCAATCCCAAGTTCGTTCATCAGATACCTTCGTATTTCAGGCGTTCTAGCCTCCGTTATGTTCTCGTCAAGCCATTTACTACCTTTCTTCCCAAACAGAGCATCGAGTTGCTCACCTATTAACAACAAGCATAGCTCTTTTCCCCTTGCGATGAAAGCTTGGCTGGCGGTTGTGAAGCTTCTGTTATAAGCTGGTAGTAAAGCCTCGTCTGAAAGGAGCTTCGCCTTGACTCTTTCGTATATTGGTTTGAACATAGTGCTCTCTTGTGTGAAATGATCGGTGTCTATTGGTAGAGTGCGGAGAAATTCAACGTCAAGGAGGTTAAGTGCTTTTATCTTTGAAATGCTGTCTGACACAAGCGCAGCAGTCTCTTCTATTAGTTCTCGATTCCAATTGTCGTTTCGTATGTTGTCTCGGGCGGGTGTAGTGTTGTAGGGTCCTTGGATGAGAAACCTCAAGTGAGTTTCTTTTTGGGTTGAGAAATACGCAAAGAGTTTCACTTTGGTTGCAGGGATGACTCTGTCCTTTTTTGATTGAGGGTCATTGGCTAGTAAGAAGGCGATCTCCATCTTTCTGGTCTTGTCTCTGCCTAGGGATCTATCCAAAATCAACCATTTTTCGGTTTGTTTCTTCGCTTCTTCCACGTAGTGTAGAGACACTTGCCTGGCATCATTTACAGCTTTAGAACACCTTGAATATTTGCCAGCGCATGATTCTGTTTTGTAAGAGACCTCTTCAAGATTGTTAAGAAACAGGAGGGTTCTG
>CAYGAG010000228.1:0-1632 GCA_964347765.1 uncultured Candidatus Bathyarchaeia archaeon | reverse complement strand
TGCCTTTTCCAAGATGGCGTCCAGATCTCTCATTTGATCTTGCTTCAACGTACCCGTCAAGACCACTGTCCCATCACTGAAGAATTTCTGCTATGTTAACTCGGAATAGTATGAAATGAGCGAGCAAGACGCTAACTATGTCTTCTAGAAGAAGCTTCGGAAGAATAGCCGTCAAAACTACAGTTGAAGGTATAGGCATAAAATAGACATCGGTTACATAGACGTAAGGAGATTGGGCGATATAGGCTCCCAGCACAGAGATCACCTGCGGGATGATCGGTCTACCTCCCATTTTTCTGAGACGAAAATAAAACAAACCTGTGAAAACGCCGAGTATCCCATTTCCAAGCAGGATGTAGGGGTTTGGTGGGCTCAGCCTAAAAGCCATGGTCGCTGCTCCTAGGACTCCCACCAGTCCTCCTGCTCTTGGACCCAGGGCCAGTCCTGTAAGGATGATCGGCAACTGCATGAGATGTATCGCTGCCAAGCCGAGGGGAATTGTGAAGAAGCCTAAAATGTTGGCTACAGCGCACATGACCGCTATGAATGCGACTAGCTTGGACGTTAACCTTTGATTTTGCAGTGGCATGGTAATACCTTTTATCTGAAGAGTGTTACTATCATTGATAAAAGCTTTATCACTGGCAAGCCAACGATGTAAATTGAGGGCAAAACATGACCAACATCGTTCGTGTTGGAGTCACTTTTCCGCCTGACCTGCTTGAAGAACTCGATGAAACCGTGAAAGCGATGGGCTATGAAAATAGATCAAAGGCGATCCAAGATTCTGTAAGATCGTTTATCACCGAGTACAAATGGCTTGAAGAGCAGAAGGGAAAGAAAGCAGGTGTGTTGGTGATGATTTACGATCATGAGGTTAAAGGCTTGGACGATGCCCTCATTGACACGCAGCACAACTACAGCCGCGTGGTCTACTCCACAATGCACGTTCATCTAAGCAGGCGAGAATGCCTCGAAGCCATCGCAGTTAAAGGCGAAGCTGCTGATATCAGAAGACTAGCTCAAGAGCTTGCGGCAAGGAAGGGAGTTAAACAAGTTAAACATACAATAGTTTCAGCCTGACAAAACAGTGCGTTACTAGGTTATGGAAAGCATCCTTTCTAGTACCTTGCGAGCTTTTTTCGCCACGATATCAGGAACCGCGACATGATGAATCTCATTTTTCAATGAGACGTGGATTCTTTTCAGCGTGTTAAGTTTCATGTTGGGACAAACAGCTTCACTGCAAGCGGGGAGGAACTTCTTTCCCGGGTTTTCCTTCTTAAGACGATGGAGGATTCCGTTTTCTGTTCCTATGATATACTCACGTGCAGTGGTTTCTTCTGCGTACCTGCAAATCTGGGAAGTACTCCCAACGAAGTCTGCCAAGGATTGAACCTCAGGAGCACACTCAGGATGTGCTGCGACGACGGCGTCTGGGTGTTTGTCCTTCAGTAATCGAATGTCTCCTTCAACGAACAACAAGTGAGTGGGGCAGAACCCTCTTCTCGGAATTGGGATTATTCTCTTTCCAGTCTTCTGCTGGACATACCAAGCTAGGTTGTGGTCTGGACCAAAAAGCACTGCCTCCGCATCCAGAGAATTCACGACTTCCACAGCATTTGCTGAGGT
>CAYGAG010000227.1:1124-1659 GCA_964347765.1 uncultured Candidatus Bathyarchaeia archaeon | reverse complement strand
TCTCACTACATCAACCAGGTAATGAACTTCATATTATCCCTGAGGTGTCAATTCCTGGTGGAAGTGTGGACTACTTTCTTATATCCGCGCGTAGAAGCAAACCAGTAGATTTCGTGGGAATTGAGCTGCAATCGCTGGATACTTCAGGAACGGTTTGGCCTGCCCGTCAGCAATTCCTGAATCGAGTGGGGGTTCAGGTCGAGCCAGATGAGTTAGCATCCAGCAAAACCTTTGTGCTTGCCATACAGGATTACTTTTTCACATACATGCAACGCCAATTCTCATTTGAACATCTAAGAACCGCTCGCAACGAAGATTGTGTACATCTACATGCGTATTCTTTCAAGCTCAAGAATAGTGATTATGATTTGCAGCTGGAAGAAAGACGCAGCACCGATGTGCCTGGAGTGTCAACCATGCTAGGGTTGCAAGCAGAAGCGAACGTTGATTTAGAAATGATCCTTGAGAATATTCAAGAAAAGATGTCCGCTAAGACCCGGTGGAGCCCTGCGTGATGCGCGCGCGGAAAGGAAAT
>CAYGAG010000227.1:0-941 GCA_964347765.1 uncultured Candidatus Bathyarchaeia archaeon | reverse complement strand
AGTTGGTCTCGTTCATGGTCCTTCATGATAAGCCTACTTCCTGTGGCTTGGCGGCTGAGTGATAGTTGCACATGGGGCATCGCCGTATGACGTGCATGGGATGGTCGAGTTCTCCCCAGGCGGTGCCGCTTTCAACTTCGATAGGTCGATACGTATTGAGCGTCGAGTCAGGTGCGTATGGCTCCATCTTTGTACCGTAGGGGCCTTTTCCGTGATCTATCGGGCAGTATTCCCAGCAATCACAGACAGCAATGTCAGCTGGTCGTAATCTGCAAACCTCTTTGCCGCAACGCGAACAAACACCGCATGCATAGCCTACTTTCGTCGTCAATTATGGAATGCTTTTGTCGGATAGTCGTCATGCGACAGCACGACTAGGAACGGGTTGTAGTCGGTTATCGTTGGTCCAGTCGCCCATTTCCAAATGACTAGGCCTGTTTCCGTGATTTTGCCGTTTTCACCGGTTGTTGTGTCGAGCACGGGAGACTTGCCATCATCAGGAAGTAACCCGGTGTAGTCCCCATGCTTGTAGAGCTTCACGGATACGCCGCTGATGCCATTCTCGTTCTTGTCGGTAGCTTGGAAGTTGAGGGTATATTCATCATAGACTATTCCATTAGTTGACGTGTGCAGTTTGGCTCGATTCCACTCACAATCGCGAATGTAGGTTGTTTTGCTATAGTAGTTGTAGACGTCATACGCGCAGTTCTCGAAACGCAGATTCCACAGTCGGCCGTTGTTGCCGTAGAAAGTGCCGATGTTTGAATTGTGTATGAGAATGTCTTCGGGCTTGGTGATCGGTTCAACGTCGTAGCGAAGCCCACCGCAGATCTTGACTCGCTTGAACAGATCATTGATTGTGTAGACTTGTTGTTGAGTCCACATGTCGCTGTCAATGACTTGGTTTTCATGCTGCCTTGACCGCAAATTGCAGATAGAAC
>CAYGAG010000226.1:0-1728 GCA_964347765.1 uncultured Candidatus Bathyarchaeia archaeon | reverse complement strand
ATGTGGTTGGGCATCCTCTTCGGAAAGTTTTGTAGCTAGAAGGCGAACCCCACAGTTGATGTCGTATCCGACTCCACCGGGGCTTATGACACCCTCCTCGTAATCTGTGGCAGCCACGCCTCCTATTGGGAAACCATACCCCTCGTGTCCATCAGGAAGAGTGATGGCATGCTTGTAGATACCCGGTAGATGGGCGACATTAGCACACTGCTCAAGGGTTCTATCTGTTCGTATCTTCTTAAGCAAATCGTCGTCTGCAAAGACCATGCCGGGAACGCGCATACCTTTCTTGTACTTTTTAGGAATCCTCCAAGTGTATTTGTCGATTCTCTCAAGAGGCACATGCCCGCCTCTGCTGCTCATCAGAATCACCTTCAACAACAAAACCGAGTTGGCAGAATATAAATGGTTTTGGTGTTTACACCAAAGATTAGTCTGATCAGACGGCTTTATGTGCAGGTTTTTTGCCGATGTCAGCATGGGAAGTTTTCTCAAAGTATTCAATAAGCCCATGGATGTTTTGCATCACAACTCCTCTTCGGAGGACCAGATGGTTTTTGATGAAGTCTGCCGCCTTTCTTGTCAAGGCGTCTTTTTCTAAGACTTTCTCATAGATCACTTCCAAATCTTCGTGGTTCTTCATTCCTTCACGGGTTATGTCCGCCCAGAGTCTTACCTGAGACCTATAAGCCTCCAATTTCTTGACAGCGTCGCCTCCGACACCGAAGTGAGTATAATACAACTTCTTGGGATTCAGTTTAACCAACCGAGTGAGCGACGCTAAAGCAACTTCTAGATTGAAAGGCGGAGGAGCTGTCGGTATGACTGCGCCTATACTTTTTAGGTAGACTCCCGCGGCGTCGCCAGTGAACACTCCCCTACTGCTGTTTTCATAGAAGCTGAGGTGATGTGAGGCGTGTCCAAGAGTCTCCAAAACTTTTAGTCTAACATTATCCCCTAACTCAACAGCCATTCCGTCTGTTGCTTTCACAATTCTCTTCTCAGGAACTGGATAAATCTTGCCGTACATGTCTGCGATCTCGCCTAGAACCTGCTTGGTCTGTTTCCACAGCTTTTCGGGCTTCACGAGATGCGGGGCTCCTCTGACGTGAGCGAGCAGCTTTGCGCTAGGCAGATGTTCTAACAATTTGCCTGATCCTCCCGCATGATCTATGTGGATATGTGAGACAGCCACATAATCAACATCATTGTTTCTTATCCCTATTTCTCCAAGCCCTGCCAGCAGATTTCCGATGGATGTCGTCGGTCCAGTTTCAACGATCATTGTTTTGTCATCCACTATGACGTAGGAAGCGATGAAATTCTCTATGTCCATAGGTTTCAAGTCGATCAAGTAGATATGGTCATTGAGCTTTCTACCGTACATATGTCTTCGATGAAGACAGACCTCGGATTCACTATTAACGTTTTCAGTCTATGCTGACTATCCTGGTATTTGTGAAGAGACTATGGTGTAGAAGCCAAAGAATTTTATCTTTCTCGTCAATAGAAAAGTCAGCAGGTGTGAGACAGTGCTAGTGAGGATAGTTCGAGCATTAACTACTGAGGAGGTGCATGGTCGAATCCAAAAGTTTGAGATGGAACACGGCATAACCTTTGACGAATTTGAAGAGTTGTTCTTGGAGAAGAGAATAGACAGAAGCATGTTTGGCGTCTACTTTGAGTGGGCTGGGCTCGTTCACGCATACCGCCGTTACGTCGAAAGCG
>CAYGAG010000225.1:0-1788 GCA_964347765.1 uncultured Candidatus Bathyarchaeia archaeon | reverse complement strand
TCGCCATTCTGTAACTGATCTATACCCCCTTGCGAAGAGCACTTATCACTGTCATCATTAGCACTATCCTCACTTTCTTTTTTCTCTCTTCAATGCTGCCTAAGACCTAAAAAGCACTCTTGTTAACAGTTAAGACCAATAATTACATAGGTTAATTGATAAGAATATGCCTATATCACTTAAAGAAGATGCTGAAGTTATAACCTCTGATGGGAAGCGAATTGGTAAGGTAAAAAGGGTAGAGAGCGACAGTTATTTTATAGTCTACAAGAAGGGACTCCTAACGGAGGAAGAAATCCGTGTCCCTATCAGCGCAATCTTACCTACAAAGGATGGGTCTGTCAACAATGAACCCATCAGGCTGAATTTGCGCGAGGAAACACTAAAGCACGGCCGTGAGTTTGTTCAAGGCGAGCCAAATTCGGAGTTTATGCATGGAATAAAAGAGTCGGAGCCAAAGCTTCTGCTGGAAAAACAACTCGTACATTTTCAGCCTGTCGAGCCGGCAGAAGAAGCTAACAAGACAGGCATATCTTCCCCTCCTGTGGCCCAGCACCATCAGGCAGTCATGAAACCAGGCCAGGAAACCACTACTACGGCTCTTTATAGTTGTGACATGTGTCCCGCCAAGTTCGAAAAGCCTGAGCAGCTTCAAAATCACCGTGGTGAGAGCCATAAGGCACCTGTCAATGTTTGACGGGAAATATGCGCAAAAAATAATAGCTTGAATGACAAGACGCTACAAGACCATGGTAGTGCTTCTGTCTCAGCCTTTCTATCGATTTCTCAAATGGATTTGTGCTCAGCGCTTCATGACTCAAACTTTATGATATCCATTGCATTAATGCTTTTTCACCTATAAGTTGTGCATCGACCTAGTTTTCAAGTAAGGACTTGGAGAAGGCTTAGATTATAACCTCATGTATTTCAGAAGACGGTTTTGACTCTGGATCTTTTGCTTCTGAGAACTTGCGGGATCTCAAGGGAAGTGAGAAGCTGCCTAACTAACACAAATCCTCCAAGGATGCGGAGTCACATGTCGGAAGCCTTCATATTATTATCCACTTTTATACTTTATAGTAGTCATTTTCACCATGTCCAACTCCCAGAACGATAATAACAAGAATAAGCCTCCAAAAGTCGGCGACATAGATGTCTCCAAGATTGATGACAAAGCAGGTACGCACTCTACTTCAGATAGCGCTAGGCATTTAGAGCGAGCGCTGAAAAAAGAGGTTGAGGTGACAGAAGGAGAGCAGACCGGATCTTGGCAGATAAAGGAAAAGGGGGAGAGCTGACAACAAGATGTCTTCCTCTTCAGCAGCTGAGCTTACGCCAAACGCAAACCAAAAAATTGTCCAATATTTGAATGATGCTTTGGCAATGGAAAATGCATCGGAAGAGAGAATACAATCAAGGCTTGAGGAGACCATAGTGGATGATACAAGGCTTCAATTACAGGACCATCTTGAAGAAACTCGAAATCAAAAAGATAGACTAAAACAAATCATTAGGAGTCACGGTGGTGAACCTACAGACGTCAAAGCCGACTTGCCAACTCTCAAACCCAATACTATAGATCTAGTTAGAGACGATGTGACATCTTCATCAACTGCCAAATCCGCTAACAACGAAGGACCATCTCGCTTGCAAGACAGTTCTTCAATAAAATCGATAGTAAACGAAACTGACAATGTGAGACTAGCTGCCGAGAGAGAACTTATTCAGACAGAGCGCGATGCCCTCATTGAAAATGCGGAGATTATAAAATACAAGATTTTGATGGAA
>CAYGAG010000224.1:0-1812 GCA_964347765.1 uncultured Candidatus Bathyarchaeia archaeon | reverse complement strand
ACGTTATCGACGAGAGCATCTGTAAATTCTACGACTGTGCCAAATGCGTTGAAGTATGTCCAACCAACGCCATCGAATTGGGCCAGAAAAGTGAGAGTATAACCCTAAACGTAGGCACTATAATAGCTGCCACAGGTTTCCAGGAGTTCGATTCCAGTATCATAAAGGAGTATCACTACGACGACTACCCGGACGTCATCACCAATCTTGAGCTCGCCAGAATGATCGATGGCTTCGGTCCCACAGGCGGCGTGATTGTTAGACCTTCAAACCGCAAGCCTGCCAAGAAAATAGTGTTTATACAGTGTGTCGGCTCAAGAGATCGGCGATGGAAGGAGTATTGTTCGAGTATCTGTTGCATGATCTCCCTGAAACATGCCTCGTTGATCAAGTCAGCGTACCCTGATACAGATGTTACAATATGCTACATTGATATAAGAACCACCGGAAGGGAGCACGAATATTACTACGAACGAGCCAGAGAGATGGGAATCAAGTTTGTCAAAGGCAGACCTACCGAAATTTCACGCGAACCGGAGACGGGCAAGTTGATTGTCGACGTTGAAGACGCCCTTCTCCATAGATTTCTGGAGTTAGACGCTGATCTAGTGGTGCTGGCTCCTGCCATGGTACCATCTGAAGGCACAAAGGAACTCGCCGAGATCACACGCTCTCTCTCACGCTTTGAAGCTCTCTTGGATGAAGACGGCTTCTTCAAGGAATACAACGCTAAACTGAGACCAACTGAAACCAAGCTTCGAGGAATATACATCTGTGGAGGAGCAACATTCCCAAAGGATGCCCCAACGACCTCGCTGCATGCACACTCCGCAGCCTTAAAGGCTGCCAAATTCATGAATAACGGCAAGATAGTCAAAGATCAGAGAACCGCCGTCGTCGCCGAGGAATACTGTGGAGACTGTGTGTTCTGTCCGGTTACTTGTCCTTATGGTGCAATAGATTTGGTTCCAACGACTGAAGAGCATTCTGTGGCGCGAATATCCGATCTCATGTGTGAGGGATGTGGTGTCTGTGTTGGAACTTGTCCTCTCAACGCAATCGAACTTAGGCACTCAAGACCGAATCAGATGCTGGCTCAGATGAAGGGACTCATGTCTGTTAACGGAACGTCTAAGCCTTTGGTTCTGGCCATCTGCTGTTCAGAATGTGGGGGCACGGCCGTGGACTCTTCGGGGATGGCTATGATACGATATCCCGCCAACGTCAGAGTCATGAAGGTTCCTTGCACAGGAATTCTGCAAGTCCACCAATTTCTGGAGGCCTTCAAGGCAGGTGCTGAGGGAGTTATGGTTGTGGGATGCAAGAGCGACGGCTGCCACTACGAGGTCGGTATCCAGAAGGCTGAAAAGAAGGTGGAACTTGCCAGAGTATTGTTAAAGGAGTACGGTATAGATCCGAAGAGGTTAGAGCTGTTCAATATGGTATTTATTGAAGGAGACAAGTTTGCCGAGGCTGCGCAGATGATGACTGAGAGATTAGAGAAGTTGGGTTCATTGGAATTGATGGGAAGTTCTTAGGAAAGGAGCGTGAAATCGGAATGAAGCGTGTAAAAGAGGAAAAAACCCCCAATCCAACATTCTCTGACGAATTGCGCCAGAAAATGTTGGGCGAAACAATAAATCTTTGTTACCAGTGCGGAACCTGCGCCAGCAGCTGCCCAGTGGCCAAAATAGACCCACGGTTCAATCCTAGAGAAGTCCTCAAGCTGTCGCTCCTAGGAGAAAGGGATGAGGTGCTTTCAGGCGAAGCCATATGGCTGTGCTGCTCGTGCTACAACTGCGAGGAAAGATG
>CAYGAG010000223.1:0-1820 GCA_964347765.1 uncultured Candidatus Bathyarchaeia archaeon | reverse complement strand
CGATTATATGATTCCGTCGGTTATACTGAGAAATTAGCTGAATACTGTTGGTTCAAAGAAATATGAGACTTAGGAGCCATTTATACAGTATCTGAAGTTTGATGATCCTGAAATGAACAAAGCAATAAGGTTAGGCTATTATAGGATTGATAATGGAAATAGGACAAGGATGCTTGCTAGCATGTTCCTTGAACTAGATGTTTTGGAAGAGCTAAAACAACAGATTGAGGAAACAAACTCCCATGCCATCAAATACGTGCTGAAGGAGATCTTTGGCTAAAAAGCTTAATGAAAACCAATCTCAGCTCCCTCTTTTTTGGTTGCTATATTCAGAGTAGACTGTCTGAAGTTTCTAGCACGTTCAGCCTAGCTTTCACGGTAAGGAAATGCTGTGTGAGCAGACGACACTAAGATTTGCTCTAGCTAGAAAGATAGACAGAAGACATACCATTTTTCTTTCAGTAAGAATCCTTCTTTCCAACCTCTGTTTCTGCATATCGCTATGGCAGCAGGATGATCTGCATAATAAACAATGGAATTATAGCCCTTTTTTCTGATGAAGTCTTCAAAGAGTCCAAAGAACCTTTTGCCATAGCCCTTTCCCCTATGCTTCTTTCTCAGCCAGACTTCATGAAGCTCTACAATATTGTCCTTCTTTCCACCACAGATTTTCCTCAGGATTTCTCTGTCTTCTTTATCTCTAGGATCTCGCTCTCTATGTTCGTCAGTGCTAGTTTCATGCCAAATCGCATGACCAATGATTTCATCATTTTCCCTCAAAACAAGAAGGAGAGAAGGATTCTTAACTAGAACTCTCTCCCAACTGGTATCCAGTTCTTCTGTGAACCCAAATGTTCCCTGCCACTCTTTGTCTAATGCCAACCTCTTGTAGTATGTCTTGAACTCCTCTAGATCACAACCTACAACAATTCTCATATGAGTTCATCCTGCTTCCTTTCAGTTTTTATGACTTGTGGAAGAAGTTTCAGTGAATTTGAGAGAGAATCTCTTTCAGGTTCTTGATTGTCCTCAAGTCACCCTGCTGTAGTAGAAGAGCATACTTTTCGTTACCACCGATGATTGCGTTTTCTTTTCTATCAATTAGCAACGCATGTAATCCTGCATTCTCAGCTCCCTTATAGTCAGCTTCCACACTATCTCCAACGAATATTGCTTCTTCAGGTCTCACATTCAGTTTGTGAAGGGCATACTTGAAAATGTCTGGATGGGGCTTCATGTTGCCTATTGCATCTACTCCAACTACGATGTCAAATGCAGCGGTTCCAAGACCTGCTTTCTTCATGCATGCATTGATTTCTTCTTCGTAAGCATTGCTGATTAACCCGATTTTCAATCCTCTTGTTTTGAGCTCTGATAGAACATCTCTGACTTCTGGGTAAAGGGTGGCGTCTACAAAATGATCCCATTTGGACTGAACAATTTTGGCAAGTTCTGCATTCTCTACCATTCCGAGGTGCTTCAGAACAAGAGCATCCCATTGGACCCAATACTCTTCACGCTCCATCCTGCCGAAAGATGAAAACAGATCAAGCTCTTTAGCTTCATTCTCTGCATTCAGAAATGCCTTCTTCACGTCATCTAACGACTTGTAGATACCTAATGAAGTTAGGATCCTTTGAAATACCTCTTCTGGGTGGATAAAATCATGTTTGGTTAGGGTATGTCCCATATCGAACAGAACTGCTTTGATCATCAAATGGCATTCACTCCCTCTTCATTGCTCCTTATGACTTGGAATTGCAGCTTTTATGACTTGTGGAAACCTATGGGAGTGGAGTTCAGAAAGCTCTCTATTTGGA
>CAYGAG010000222.1:0-1910 GCA_964347765.1 uncultured Candidatus Bathyarchaeia archaeon | reverse complement strand
CTGAACTGGAAGAACTGCGTTTCTTGTTTGCATTTGAACCTCACAGCTTCAACTTGGCAGAAGATCAGCGTGCACCGCGATATACCCCGGATTTTGTGCTCCCGAATTGCAAGAAAAACGGCAAAATAGTGATTCTGGAACCGCATGGGTTTTGGACACGCCTCGAGAGGAGGGTTGTCAAGTTTGGCCACGAGAGATTTTCAATCTTTGTACGTCCTACCCGCCTGGATCCGGATGAGTTGCGATTCGTTGACAAGCTCAGGAAGTTCAGGAACACGTGGGGCGGACTGCACCATCTGATTCTGATTGTTCCATCATCAGTCAAAGACCGCGTTGAAGAAGATCATCGAGGTGCCTTTGATGAAATATGGGATGGAGGCGATGTACCCAAATTACTCTTTGATCTAAGGAAACGATGTGACTAGGCATGCGCGCAGAAAGGTATGTTTTACTTGCACGTGCACCCAAGACATGTAACGCGCGCGCGGGCAGTTATAGCGTGTCCGTACTTTTTCCCAGTTCACCCGACTTTGCGAAGGTAGCAATCAGTTGTTTTGGATGTGTTGTCAGGAAAGCCGGAGCAGGGGCAAGGCCCGCATTCCTCATATACACCTTTTTCAGGACAGGTAAAACATAAGCATCCTTCACAAGTGTCCGAATCTGACTCAGCAGAGTAGTTGGGTGGTTCTGGTTCAGAAACCAGATTTACACGTTCCAAGGCTTCTTCGGTTAGTATCTGCGTATCACTGTGGGCTTTTTCCTCAATTATCTTGACGAATGCTGAAATCTTCGCCATGTGGAAGGGACTATGGAAAAGTTCCCTTTGCTTGCTTGCGATGATTATAGGGGTTATGTAGAAATCTCCTCCTCTTTCGTCTACTTCTTCTGGAGCATCTTCGCCTTTTGCGACTCTTTTTGCCTTGTTGAAGAGTTCTCGCAAATCTCTTCCTCCGTAATTCATTAACGCGTGACAGTTGGGACATAGGCACAGAATGTTGAATTCTTGGTTACTCCACTCTCCGTAAAGGCGATGCTTTTTAATTAGGCGATGAATCTCAAAATAGGGATTTTTATCTGGTCCAAGATCTAGCTTTTCATAGCAAACTTGGCAGTGTCCTCTGTATTGTTCAAGCAAAAACTCTCTTAGCATAGACTCTTCTTCTCCCTCCGTTTTGATGTAGCTCACTTTCTTGTGTCCTTTTTCAACGTGCTGAGGTTTCTTCAGTAGTTTTGTGATTGTCTCGCGTTCGTATTCTCGCATTTTTTCTTCTTCTTCAGGTGTTGGGCCAGTCCATGTTTTATTCTCAGTTGAGATTGAAGGTCTTCGATCCTGTGTCAGAGATCCCTTAAATTCAGCCTCGAGTTCAGATGGAGTTGGAGAAACCGAGATGGCGATGTCTGTCTCCTCAGTTCCGCCGATTCCCTCAAAATCTGTCTTTGACATTTTGATCTGTCGGGCACTCTCGAGGATGCGCTGCTGGATTTCAAGTGACGCAGTCATGAATATTTCAAGAATTTCTTTGGCCTCATCTGGGGTACCTTCGATCAATCCTCGGATTTCTTGATCTAGTTCTGGTTTGAAGCGGAGTTTCGATGCTACGAATTTTGCCTCGGGGCTTTCTCTGTCGAAATTGACGGGTAATTCAGATAGCATAATTTCAGAAGGTTTATGAAAGGAGGAACTTGCCTGAATAGGCAGCCATGAATGTTCTGCTAGTAGCTTTCCCATCTTGGAAAACTTCAACAATTTAGTGCATCCTTCATAATTTCGTTTGGTGGAAGATTCAACTTCACCGTATATGCTTTTGCAGTATTTTCTTGCTATATGCCATAGTACTCTAGATCTCTCAATGGCTATATTTTGAATTGCATGTTCAAGTCCCTCAACTTCACAATCAGGGTCAAATCCA
>CAYGAG010000221.1:0-1913 GCA_964347765.1 uncultured Candidatus Bathyarchaeia archaeon | reverse complement strand
GAAGTATTCTCTACCACAGACGGTACACTGACTGCCTCTGAGTCTATCGCCGATGCATGAGACCCTTCTTTCGATTGGTTCGCTGGTCATATCAATCTCTCTCAAGAATGTGGATGTACGCCTTCGTTCCGAAACCTTCAAGTTCCAGAGCGCAACCTAACCGCAAGTCTCCGTCTGCTTTCACCTGCCTGTCTCCAGCCTCTCCTCTGAGTTGTCTTACGATCTCGAAGATCTGGGCTCCACCTGTCGCTCCTAGCGGATTCCCGTCTGCCTTGAGCCCTCCGTTGGTGTTCACAAAAAGCTTCTTTCCATCGATTTGATAGAAGCCTTCGTAATCCTTACAACTGTTGTATATGTCGAGCCATGCTTGCCCCCTCTTGGAAAACCCCAAATCTTCCAGGGATGTCATCTCCAACAACGTGGATTGATCATAAAGCTCGGCTATTCCTATGTCGTCTATCTCTGAATCGGCCATTCTAACCGCGTTTTCCATCGCCGCTGTGCTTGCGACGAATCCTGTTCTATCCTCACGTGCGGGGAAGGTTATGTAATCTGTAGCTGAGGAGGAGCCCACAACATAGAGTGGAGTCCTTGTGTAGTGTCTGGCGATTTCATGACTTGCCAGAATCAAGGCCGTGGCTCCATCTGAGATAGGAGCAAAGTCGTAGAGCCCTAGGGGCTTGGATGTTTGAAGTCTGGTTTCGAGCACTCTTTCAACGGCTACCTCTTTCTGAAATTGAGCGTATTCGTTCTTCGTTGCTTGCTGATGGTTCTTTGAGGCGATCTGGGCCAGAGCTATGTTGAAGGTCTCAAGCGATTTTCCCGAAATCTTGTACCTTTTGATGTACTCTCGGAGCATGAGTTCGTGATTTGCCTCAGGTGTGCATCCTGCATAGTAGCTCCACGGGTCTTCGAGTAGCATGAGATCGTCTCTGATCTTGTCCCAGCGGTCGGTCATCTTCTCCACTCCTCCCACGAGAACAAGACCGTACCTTCCTGACTGAACTGCATTGCATGCGTTGAGAAGGGCGGAGCTGAATGACCTCATCCTTTCCATAGGAATGTGCAGTTCTGAGAGTTCCGAAAGGAAGCCTTCTTCTATGCCTATTTTGTTCGTGAGTTGAAGGAAGTAGTCCGCGAAGTATCCCGCTTCTAGATCTTTTCGTTCTATACCAGCTGATTCCGAGGCCCCCAGCCAGGCTTCTTCAACAAGTTTTTCCGGCGCCAATTCATAGTGCTCACCAAACTTTGTTCTACCAACGCCGATTATAGCCGGACATCCCCGTTTCATGAATTTATGATCTCCTCATCCTCAAAAACTAGAGTTTTCCAACAATGGTTTTTAAGTGTTACCTTCTGAGCCAAAGGCATGATATATTGTCTTTTATATCTGCCTCTTGAAGTAGAGATGATGCATGGTGGGGATTTCGTTGAGAGAGACTTATAGACTTATAATAACTGCAAAGGAAATACGGGGCAAGTGCCCCGTCTTCACTGTTGGAGATAGGATTATCATTGAATCGCCCAACATAGTCCCAGAGAAAACGGATGCCCTCCATATTCATGCGTCGGGGTCCATGCTATCCTTGATCATCGCCCTATGCCGAGGCGTCAGCTTTAAGGAGCTGGGTCTAGCCAAGGAGGAGGGAGACCTTGGCTATGTTCAGTGTCTCGAGCCAGGACCCCCGTACACTCTAGGCGGAACAGTCCTTTTTGAGATAGCAAGGGAGGCTAGACTGTAAATCTCTTCATGCGGAAAGCTGAGGTTCAATCTTTGGAAATAATTTATGAATGTGAAACGTTAATACTCAAGTTCCTCTGAAAACCAATTGACCTAGGAGAGCCCAAAAGGATGCGCCTTTTCCACTACGCCACGGACGAAGAGATAAAGAAAGGAGAAACCACGGACATCT
>CAYGAG010000220.1:0-1927 GCA_964347765.1 uncultured Candidatus Bathyarchaeia archaeon | reverse complement strand
AATATTCCAGGGTTTCAAGAGGGTAATATGGCGGGATTTTCTTTTCAACATATCCAAAGGCCCCACAGTCCCCAATTATTTCAAAGTCTTCGGGCAGTCGTAGAACTTTGTGAATTCCCTCAGCAAGAGTCCATTTGTACTTCTTTTTGTTTCCGGCTATCGTGACTCTAGAAACAAGAACGCCGTCGATCGGAGCATTCTTCAATCCGAAGATGTTCCAAGTATAAACATCATTTCGTATTGGATCTTCAGCATGCGCCTTGGAATGCTCATCAGTGATGAAATCATAATTTGGGTCAACACGGTCATCCCATTCAGGTATAAAGTACTTCACTCGTCTTCCTCAACCAATACATATCATGATCGTTAATATAATCTCTGAGAAAGAGTAGTTTCTTGCTTTTCACTGATATTTGAGGGCAGGTCACAGTTCAGGAAACGGGTCAGTCCTTAACTATTCTTCTCCTTCAAATATTCTGCAAGGATAAATCGAATCGTCTCTTGAATCGTGCCCAGTTTTCTCTTCTCACGTTCTTTTTCAAGTGCTTGGTACATTGAATCGGGGGTTGACATCGTAAATTTCTTCGCCATCTTTGCACACCTTTGGGTTTCTATGGGAGTAAAAATATTTATTAATGGATACTTCTTTAGAAGTCTAAAGAAGTATATATCATGAGGTGTGCGACATGAATAGTGAAAAAATCCTTCTTGACTTCAAATCTCCAAAAAGAAGATACGAGAAATTCTGCCTTGAACGCAACCCATTTCCATACGTTGGTGTTCCAGATGAGACTTTGTCGCTCTACACAAATCGAAAACGAGAACTCAAAATGATCTCGCAGGTAGTTAGAGTTGCACTAGGAGGCAAATCAGCTCACATAGTGCTCGTAGGAAGCTATGGAAACGGAAAAACACACACACTGAGATACATTAAGAACCAGTTGCAAAGTCAACTGCAGGATTCCCTAGCAGTCTACATCGCTAATCCTGGCGAAAGATTGCATTCGCTATACTCAAACTTCATCTACGAGTTCGGATTTGATCAACTGGAGAGCTTGGTTTGGCAGTTCTTGGAATTTTGCTCCGGGGAAAAAAACCTGAGAAGAAAGGTGAATGAAGGCGAAGTGCTTCTCGCAGAAATTCTGGAGACTGGAAAGAGAAGACTCCATAATGAGATAAAATACACCGATTTCGCGACGGCATTTCTCAAATTGACCCTTGAGGAATGTAAATTCATCGCTTGGAGATATCTGTGTGGAGAACCGATTCTCTATGAACAGAGAAAAGAACTCGACGTTGTAATGCTCATCGACAGCGATGAAAAAGCACTGAGAGCCTTCATGAGTCTAAAGAAAATCTTGACGTTATTGGGAAACAAACTAATATGTCTGCTAATCGATGAATTTGAGTTCATAGTATATCTTCATCCGCTCCTCAAGCAGAAAATCTTGAATAGCACTCGACACCTGATAGATCTTAACCCTGAAGGGCTTTGCCTAATAATAGGTTGTGCTCCAGAGGTTTGGTCTGACATTCTCCGAGAGTACCATGCTTTCTCGGAAAGAATCTTCCGACAAATCACCTTGAAAGCATTGAGCGAAGTAGATATGCGGAATTTCATATCATCGTATCTCCAGCACTTCCGAACAAGAGACAAGGATCCGCCCAGCGAAATCTTTCCGTTCACAGAGGACGCGATAAAAGCGATTCAAAGGGCAGCTGAAGGTAACATTCGCAGAATGTTGATGATATGCAATCAAGCCATAGATCTAGGAGCGGAAACAAATGCAACAATAATAAACGCTAAGACACTTCGAAAAGCACTTCCCGACATCTTCGAGCTCTCCCAATCAGACGCAACCAACTGATAGTGTTCTCATGTTCACAATCGAAACGTCAGATAATCTTGCAAGACTAGGAGAATTGG
>CAYGAG010000219.1:0-1948 GCA_964347765.1 uncultured Candidatus Bathyarchaeia archaeon | reverse complement strand
TTCAAGGCGAAGCTACAATAGACGATGTTGAAGACGCCATCTTCGAGGGCACAGTTTATCGACCAGCCATAATCATAGCCAATAAGGCGAATTCTCCAAATGCTGCGAAAAAAGTTGAACAACTGAAGGACTTTGTTGAAGGAAAGACTAAAATTCTTCCAGTATCCTGCAAAGACAAATCTGGACTGGAGAAGATTGGTTTCGAAATATTTGAGATGCTTGACATAATTCGGGTTTACACCAAAGAACCCATTGAAAGATTTCCATCAAAGAAACCCTTCAGCCTCAGAAAAGGTTCCACCATCTTGGATCTGGCAAAACGGATCCACAGCGACTTCTACAAGCAGTTTTCCTACGCAAAAGTATGGTCAAAGCGGCTGCGCTTCAGTCCGCAAAAGGTCGGAAGAACTTTCACCCTCGAAGACGGCGACACTGTCGAGATCTATATGAAATAGATGTCAGTGAAACGAAATAGAACAGCAGTTTTATCATTGTTTACCCTTGTTCTGAACTGGAACGGTGAGAGGAGATGGCACGAGACTGGTCATCCCTTTTGAAGGTGAATCCCACGGATTAGCTGCTGGAGCGTGAAAATCCCTCTGTCCGCCACTTCGCTCTTAGAGACATTCTAGACTGTTCGGAGAAGGATAGGGAACCCCCTCCCTTTGAGGCTTGGGCGCAGGAGAAGATTCGGGAATATGAGATGTCTTGTCTAACTGGAAACGTCGCGGCAGCCTTGATCAGCCTTGGATATGCCAGCGATAGCAGAGTGAGGAGGGCGTTGAATGGCTTGCGGAGGTACAGAACGCGGATGGAAGGTGGATCCTGGAGAGTACACCGTCTGGCAGGATGCAGACAAACCTGGAACAAAAAGGGAAATCCAGTAAATGGGTCACGCTGAACGCCCTCAGAGTCATAAAAAGATTGTACAAAGACAGAGAGTGGCATGAACGCTCTTCTTCTGATGACTACTGGTTTCTAAGAGAAAGCGTTTCGACTTGTTTAAGTACATACTCCCGGATTTCGCTGGGCTTCGGGAGTTTTCCCGCTATTCTTCCATCTTTCACTAAAGGCTTCAGCATTGGCTCGGTTTCGCTTTTGCATCTTGGACATTCTGGCTGAGGGGATGTGAAGGGCAGAACCGTGTCTATGAGACATTTTGGACATCGCCAAACCTGCTTCTTGCCACCGAGCTTGCCCCTTTTGGCCACAGGTTTCCCTTCAAGCTCGACAATGTCCATGGCGAAATTGATTGTAGGCGCGTTGCTAACAGCAGTTCCAACACCGAATGCCTCAGCTCCTGCTTCACTGAGAAGTCTTACGCTATTCTCGTTCAGCCCTCCAGAAACGAGAATCTTAACATGTTGATAACCTCTGATGTCGAGTTCCCATCGGACCTCTCGAACGATCTCGGCGAAGTCGCCTTTTCGGGAACTAGGCGTGTCAAGTCTCACGCCGTCTAGGCGATCTTTCAGGGCGTCAACGGCCATTATAGTCTCCATTTTCTCGTCAAAATAAGTATCTACTAAGGCTATTCTGGAAACCTCCAGCGGCATAACCTCGTCAAACGCCTTCCAAGCCTTCACCGGGTCCTCGAATACTATGATGAGCGCGTGGGGCATCGTCCCAGTAGGCTGAATTCCCACAGCCTCAGCTCCCTTTAAACTTGAAACACCGTCAAAGCCACCGACATACGCGGCGCGGTCCAGCATCGGGCACAGAGTCGGGTGCATGCGGCGTATCCCAAAAGCAACAACCGATTTTTCTCCGGCAACCTTCTTAATCCTCGCAGCTCTCGTCGTCGCTCCTGAAGCTTGGCAAATCAATCCAAGCATCGGGGTTTCGAGGACACAAAATTCTCCGTAAGGTCCCTCGATGAACATGACGGCCTCTCGAATGCCGTACTGATCTTTGTGGTAGAAGACGCTTCCCTCAGGCATCGCGTAAA
>CAYGAG010000218.1:0-1958 GCA_964347765.1 uncultured Candidatus Bathyarchaeia archaeon | reverse complement strand
AGTCACCATAGACATGTGTGAGATACTAAAAAAAGCCTTCAGCTTTTCCCTTTCTTGTGTTTGTTTGAGTTAACGATACTGGCTTTATCCTGGTCCTTCTCAGATATGAGATACGTAAAGGAGATGAGAGTATGGTGCAACGAAAATTCAAGACAGAAATAATGGCTTTGTGCGCACAAGCTTTATTTTGCTGATTTCACTAAGCATGATTAGCAGAAAATAATTGTCTAAGAGAATAGTTTCTGAAATCTTTCTAGTCGTGGTCTTAGTAGGCATGCTAGAATTGACTTTACATACTCAACCTGTCAAAGCAATAACGATTATAGTTCCAGATGATTATCCAACAATACAGCAAGCTGTTAACAATGCGGATGATGGAGACTGCATATCTGTTAGAAACGGAACATACTACGAAGCACAAGTGACCATAGAGAAGGCCCTATCGCTCGTTGGGGAAAACAAGATTAATACAGTAGCTGCGCAACTAGACATCTCTTGTCCTGTACAGGTATATCTAGACGATATATGCGTCAACCGCCTTTATGCTAAGAATTCTACGATTGTTTGGGCTACTGGATGTCGCTTCAAAGAAGCCTATGTTAGTTCCAACGCCAAGCTTCTATTATCTCAAAGCGAAGCATGGAAGGTGCATATATATGATGAAGGAGAAATCTTAGGCTTCTATAACTTGCCACTATTCGGTAGAGTAGTGTTTCCTCTTCCTTTCGGTTTCATTTTCTACATACTTCTTGTTGTCTTGGCACTTGGCTTTGCAACCACATCAGTCGCAGTCTACGTCTTGCGGAGAAAAAGAGAAGCAAGAAAAGACTTGGCGTCTACCAAATAGGCAAATACATCATAACTCGGTCAGCCTCATTTGAGATTGACGAGGCAAGCGTTTGGATAATACCAGAACTTCAAGCTCAGACACCAGCCTAATCTTGTTCACAGCCTCTGCAACCTTTGTGCTAGCGCTCAGCAAAACAACACCAAGAAAGCAATCCACCGACTTCCCTCCCTAAAAAATCTTCCGCCTTAGAAAGAGAATGAGGGCATTGTGCAGCACAGTCTGATTAGCTCAGAATCTTGACAAGTTCAGTGAGGTCACTGATTGCAGGTATTGAGGCTCTTTCAAAGTCTTCTTTGTTACTGAATCCAGTCAGGACACCTATTGTCTCAATCCCCAATTCTTTTGCAGGCTCCAACTCTCCCACTGAATCACCTATGCACAACATGCCCTCCGGATTCATTCTTGTCAACCCGATTATGCATTCATATAATTTCCTTCTCTGCTTCTGAAAGGGAAGCAGCGGTAAATCTTTCACTCCATAGTATCTGGCCGCAACCTCTCTAGTAACAATCAACGAAAAGGGTCTTCTGATGTCAAACCTCTCCAACTCCTCTTCCGTAGATGAAAGAGTGTCTCTTGAAGTCACAAGAACCAGTCTATACTTCTGGGAAAGAGTAGAGAGCAAACTTCTTGCTCCTTCATGGATCTTCGTCAAGTTCACAGCCTCTCTCTTCATGAAATTGGCAAATGTTGTTTCGATATACTTTCTTGTCTCTTCTTCCGTGAATTCTATTCCAAGCTCTTTGACTATATCCATCCGTCCTATACCGTAACGGTAATGTTGCCCTACTTTATCATATGAAAACTTGTATCCAAGTTCGTTCAACGCCTTGTGGCGGGCAAAGGCGTCTCTTTCGCCGATGTCGAGAATCGTTCCATCCAAGTCAAAGAGAATCACTTTCACATTTTCGACTTTCACATCGAAGCATCCTCACGAGCTTCTATGCAGCTGTCCGAATATTAAGAGATTACAGATTTCAGCGCTAGATCTCAACGATTTTCGGCACAGCCTTTGCCCATGCAACTAATCCTGCCAAATCGATGAAAGAGCCCAGTCGCAGTCGGATACCCTCTTTTTCAAAATAGGATTTCATATCTTCTTTGAGCT
>CAYGAG010000217.1:0-1977 GCA_964347765.1 uncultured Candidatus Bathyarchaeia archaeon | reverse complement strand
AAACGACAGAAGAGAGCGATCATAATGGCCCATAATTACCAAAGGGGAGAAATCCAGGATTTGGCTGACTATGTGGGCGACAGCATTGGACTATGTAGAAGTGCAATGGAAGAGAAAGATGCAGACATCCTAGTTTTCTCGGCTGTAAATTTCATGGCTGAATCGGCGGCGATTCTGAACCCCGACAAAAAGGTTCTTCTTCCTAGCTCTGGCGCCAGATGTCCGATGGCTCAGATGCTCCCCGCAGAGGAGGTCAGACTGTGGAAGAAAAAGTATCCCAAGGTACCAGTTGTGCTTTACGTGAACACGTTGGCGGAAGCTAGGGCAGAATGCGATATCTGCTGCACCTCAGCAAATGCCGTGGAAGTCGTGAATTCTCTGGATGCGGAGAAAGTGCTTTTTGGTCCAGACCACAACCTAGCGTGGTATGTGCAGCAGAAGACTGGAAAGAGAATAATCCCAATTCCGAGAAGAGGTTTCTGTCCCACTCATTTGTTGTTCGTTGAAGGGGACATTCGATTATTGAAGGCCAAACACCCAGACGCCGTCGTCGCAGCGCATCCTGAGTGTGCTCCTGAGGTTCAATCCTTGGCAGACTTCGTTGGGAGTACTTCCCAGATTTGCAGGTACGCAGAAGAAACCACTGCACGTGAGTATATCATAGGAACAGAAAACGGAATCCTCCATCGTCTTAAGAAGGAAAACCCGGGAAAGGAGTTCCTCCCCGCTTGCAGTGAAGCTGTTTGTCCCAACATGAAACTTAATACGCTGAAAAGAATCCACCTCTCATTGAAAAATGAGATTCATCATGTTACGGTTCCTAATCCCGTGGCAAAAAAGGCTCGCAAAGCACTAGAAAGGATGCTTTCCACAGCCTAGTAATGCACTCTCTTTTTACGCCGAAACTATTGTAGGTTTAACTTGTCTAACTCCTTTCCTTGCCGCAAGTTCTTGGGCTAGTCTTCGTATATCACCGGCTTCTCCCTTGACTGCTATGGCTTCGAGGCATTCTCGCCTGCTCAAATGAACGTGCATCGCGGAGTAGACCACGTGGCTGTAACTGTGTTGTGTGTCAATGAGGGCGTCGTCTAGGCCTTTGACCTCATGATCGTAAATCATTACTAATACACCTGCTTTCTTTCCCTTCTGCTCCTTGAGCCACTTGTACTCTGTGATAAACGATCTCACAGAGTCTTGGATTGCCTTTGATCTATTTGCATAGCCCATCGCTTTCACGGTTTCATCGAGTTCTTCAAGCAGGTCAGGCGGAAAAGTGACTCCAACACGAACGATGTTGGTCATGTTTTGCCCTCAATTTACATCGTTGGCTTGCCAGTGATAAAGCTTTTATCAATGATAGTAACACTCTTCAGATAAAAGGTATTACCATGCCACTGCAAAATCAAAGGTTAACGTCCAAGCTAGTCGCATTCATAGCGGTCATGTGCGCTGTAGCCAACATTTTAGGCTTCTTCACAATTCCCCTCGGCTTGGCAGCGATACATCTCATGCAGTTGCCGATCATCCTTACAGGACTGGCCCTGGGTCCAAGAGCAGGAGGACTGGTGGGAGTCCTAGGAGCAGCGACCATGGCTTTTAGGCTGAGCCCACCAAACCCCTACATCCTGCTTGGAAATGGGATACTCGGCGTTTTCACAGGCTTGTTTTATCTTCGTCTCAAGAAAATGGGAGGAAGACCGATCATACCGCAGGTGGTCTCTGTGGTGGGAGCGTATGTCGTTCAATCTCCTTACGTCTATGTAACCGATGTCTATTTCATGCCCATACACTCAACTGTAGTCTTGACGGCTATTCTTCCAAAGCTTCTTCTAGAAGACATCGTCAGCGTCCTACTCGCTCATTTCATACTATTTCGAGTGAACATAGCAGAAATTCTTCAGTGATGGGACAGTGGTCTTGATGGGTACGTTGAAGCAAGATCAAATGAGAGATCTGGACGCCATCTTGGAAAAGGCA
>CAYGAG010000216.1:0-2030 GCA_964347765.1 uncultured Candidatus Bathyarchaeia archaeon | reverse complement strand
GGATAGGATTCGCATTTCTAGTTCCTGCGCTTGGATATTAGGTGGATCTAATTGTGGTGTAGGCTCAGAGGGAAGCTGCCACAGTAGTTTCTTGGGGTACCGGTTAGAGACCGCTCTCTACCCCGATGTTGATTCACTTGCGTTTGCGTCCCGTAGGCACTCCCACTAGTACTTGTTCCCTTTGCCGTTTTGGATCGTGTAGATATTGTTTACGAGGACTCACAGCTTTTCTGCTTGCTCTTTCAGGCAGTCGAACAATTCTGGTCTCAGGTCTCGAAGAACAGGCACAAAAGCTTCAACGCGGTTCAAATCCGTATAGTCTATGCTCCCTAATGCCAAGTCTTCTTCATCGTATTTTGCTTGAGCAATCACGCTGCCATTCGGGGCTATTAGTCTACTTCCGCCCCAAAACTGTAGTCCATCTTCTATGCCAACGAGGTTGACATAAGCTAGAAAAGACGTGTTTTCAATTGCTCTGGCAACCGTGAGCGCCTCAAAGAATCTACGCCTGACCGCGGGTGAAGCTGATATGCAGATTATGAGTTGGCCCCCCTTCAGTCTAAGTAGTCGGGCGATCTCTGGGAAGAATACGTCATAGCAGATCATTATGCCAAGTTTCCCTATGTCCGTCTGGAAGATAGGTGCTTCGTATCCTAGCCTGTAGTATCGCTTTTCTTCGAAGACGCTGTGGGTTGGTAAGTGCATCTTTCGATATTTCCCGATTAATCCGTCCGGGCCCAGTAGTACTGCTGTATTGTAGACGACGGCACTCACTTTGTCGCTGCGTTCCATCATCCCAAAGATTACGTGTACTCCCTCTTTTTTGGCTGTCTCTTCCAACAAGTGTGTAGATGGTCCAGGAATTGGCTCTGCAAGGCTGTATGTGATATCACGCGTTACATATCCGGTCAAGGAGAGTTCCGGAAAGACTACAAGGTTTGCGCCCTTTCTTCGTGCGTTTGCGATTTGCCTCCTCATCATTTTCACGTTGTGCCTTTTGTCTCCAATCACAGAGCTTGTCTGAGCGAGGGCAACATTCACCGTGTTGGACATCGTCCTTTCACCTCAACGTTAGTTGTGCGATGACTGAGAAAAGCTTTGGTTCTATCCATAGGGCAGCCTGAAGTCTGCCCCTACGGTTCTGTAGCTGAGCTTGGTTGTCAAGGGTAGTCTACGTTTATGTTCGGCGTCCAGCCAACGTTGTCTGATGCGCTTGACGAATCCAGGGGTCAGATTCAGTTGTCTAGCGATTTTCTCCGGCGTCACAAAATGCTCCAAGCCATATAGGATCAAATCCAGAATATCATACTTCACACCCAGCTCCTCCTCTGCCAGTTGGCCAGGCCATAACGCAGGCGTGGGCGGTTTATCTACTATCTCCTTTGGAACCCCGATATGGGAAGCTAGTTGCTTAACTTGGGTCTTGTAGAGATCCATAAGGGGTGAAATGTCCGCAGCGACATCGCCCCATTTTGTGAAATACCCCATCATAGTTTCGGATTTGTCCGAACTGCCACATACAAGTCTGTCAAGATTGTTAGCATAGTAATACAGGTAGACCATTCTGACCCGGGCTTTCAGATTGCCCCTGCTGAGTTTATCTGTTTCTTCATAAATCGGCAAAGTCTTGTAGTATGCTCTCAGTGTGGGGGAGATGTCGAGAGTCTGTAGGCGAAATCCAAATTTCTCGGCTAGTAGTCCTATATGTTCGAGGTGCTTGACACTTCGGGTTTCCGCTTCGGGCATCGAGATGCCTAATACCTTTTCGCTTCCGAGAGATAAGGACGCAAGGGCGGCTGTCGTACTACTGTCAAGTCCTCCCGAAACTCCTAGAACCACGCCCTTTGCTCCAGATTTCCGGACATAATCTTTTATGAAACGTTTGATTCTACCTTCAACAGATGGCGAATCTAGCTTTAAGACATTCCGGGTTAGTTTCAAAAAACCTCACCACTAATCACTCCGTTGAATCTCTTAATAACTAGTGCTTGTTGGCTTAACATAATGCTGCTGAGATATCAAGGGCTGTA
>CAYGAG010000215.1:0-2034 GCA_964347765.1 uncultured Candidatus Bathyarchaeia archaeon | reverse complement strand
CATCCTTTCATGTTGTACTAAAGATTTAAGAAAGAAACTTCTATCCGTTATTTTGGGATTCCTTCTATTTGTTCATGGTGATTCAGCTTGTTTAGGGGTGAGAAGACTTCTGTGTTTGGGGTTGGTCTACTTATTTTGGGTTTGGCTTTTACCTTTCTTTGTCTTTTAGCATGGTTGAGTGCAGGTCTGTATCGTCCCTGGGGATTACCTACCGTTTTTGAACTGGAAATGCCAAAAATCGTAGGAGCCGTTATCTTTCATTTAATAGGATTATGTATGATGAAGTCTGGTGTAAAGAAGAGAGAATCAGGGAAGGGTGAGAAAACTACGGTATTTTGGGTTGGTTTAATCATTTTAGGCGTAGCTTCAACGGTTCTTTTTGACAGAATCTGGAAGGAGATATTTATCTACAGGATTTATCGCTATACCCCAATTAGCCTTCCAACAATTGTGGGCGCCATTATCTTCATTCTGATAGGGCTATACATGATGAGATCAGGTGTAAAAAAGGAAGAAGAGTAGGATAACTTTCTTTACATATCGCACTACTATCCTTTCCTCTTTCATCATCTAATACATTAATTCTAGGTGTACTAAAGATTTAAGAAAGAAAGTTGTGTGTATTAGAATTGTATCTGTGATGAACGTCAAACTCATGGCTTCGTCTCTACTCTTCTTGATTGTCGGGGTGGGAACGTTCTTACCCCAAGTTTTGGAACCTCGATCCAGGGTTTCGTATCCAGAACTAGAGGGTTTGAGTTCAACAACTAACCATAGCAATCCAGAGGTGGATCGTTATTATCCAGAGATGGCAATGGGAGCTGACGATGCGTTAGAGTTGAGTATGACGACGGACAGGACAATCATAGGTGTCGGTGAGATTATCAACATAAACATGACGCTTGAAAATGCTGGTAACGATACAGTAACGCTTGTTTTTCCATCCACTCAAGTCTTTGATGTGTATCTCTGTATTCATGGACGTCCCATGCACCCCACTCTAGCATGGTCTGCTGGTCATGCCTTCGATCAGATAATTTGCAAACGAACTCTGGACCCTGGAGGGGCAATTAACGATACCCTGCAATGGCATCTTACCCAAGCGGAGCCAGGACATTACGAGCTCCTGGGAGTCTGCGTAGCATATCAACGTATATGGACCGACCCTTCCTCTACCCGTACCGATTGCTTGTGGATCTTGCCTGAATGAGTGTTTAGTGTTTACTTCATACTTGATATTCGTATTCAATGAAAATACTACTTTGAAACAGACAGTACGACCAAGTTTCTTCTGAGAAGACTTAGGTTGAAGGTGTGAAAACTAGTGCATCCTTTTCTCAGCAGAAATGTATTCTCCATGAAGATTGGCTCCGCAATGACTACAATAGATGGTGTCTGGCTCATTCCACGTTCCACATTTAGAACATCGTAGAGTCAACGGTTTCTCGCCTTTACCAGTTTTTTCAGCTATATAGTTCCCTCCAATTGCTCCTAGGATACTGACAAAAAGAAAACCGATTGTGAAGATCAGGATTTGCTGAGCAGGACTAAATGCTCTAGTTATGTCTGGGGCTATTTCGAATTCGAAATATGTGTACGAATGAAACAGGAAAGCAACGGATAAAATAGAAGCCAGCCCAAATCCTAAGAGTGAACTCAGCGCAAAAATTAGCAGTGTTCTCCTAAGGTTGTGGAGCATAAAACTGACAAAGGGGCTAGCCAGAACAACCAGAAATATGCTTGCTAGATCAGCCCAGCTCATCAATTTAGGATACGCCCAGACTCTCGGCGTAATGAAGATGAAAAAACAGCCTGTCATGAAAAGAGAGTAGAGAAGCACCAAGCATAGGTCAGCGACCCATTCACTCTTTTTTCGAGGTAGTGACTCTTTCCTTTCCACCGTCCACCCGTTGGACATTGCATTTACTCACTTACTCTACATCTTTTTGTTGCCTAATACATCATTTCAACTTGCACATAAGATTTAAGAAAGAAACTACTATAATTAGGAAAGGAGATCGTATGAAAGAGTTC
>CAYGAG010000214.1:0-2120 GCA_964347765.1 uncultured Candidatus Bathyarchaeia archaeon | reverse complement strand
AGACTAGAAGCAAATGTCTTCTATTATAAATAGGAAACAGAAACGTCGAGTGGAACAGAGAGAAACGGGCATGTAATAGAGTGCATGCATGCAAGTGGGGAGGCGGTAGTTTTAAAATAGGGGAACCCAAGAGAATTTGAACAGACTGAATTTGTATTGTCTTTGGGCGAAATCGGTTTTCTCACGTAACTTGTCACCACAAGAAGTAGTGAGCTAAACTGAAGATTTATAGTTACTTTCTCGAGAGAAAGGACAAAATCGTTACTATGACTATAGGTACAGCGTCAGCTCTTTGGGTTATCCTGCGAACAGGGACTAAACCTAGCAGAATAGATTATCCTTGTCAGAGAGTTGCACGATCAAATGTCAAGTTGGCCATTGCTCCGATACTCTTGAACGCTATTCCTGTAGCTTTGGCCTTGAAGAAAATCGTGGAAAGAAACTGTGAGAGAATTCTTTTGCTGGTTCTTTTAGTATCAGTGACTTTAGTTTTTCCATTCCAAATATTTGTCGTAGGACCTGTGCAATCCGTCGCGTCATGTGATATAAACCATGATGGGATGATGGACGTGTATGACTTGGCTGTGTTGGGCAAAGTATACAACTCAACACCTGAAAGCCTGAGTTGGAATCCAGATTGCGACCTAAACTCAGACGGCGTGATCAACGCCTCAGATTTAGGGATTTTTCGAGAGTATTTTGGAATGCCAACTATCTCTGAAGTTTTCGTTGTCAGCAATATTAGCTATACAGAAAGCATTGGAAATGTCTATCCTGCGATATCAAAGCTGTTTCTGATGATGGAACAGCAGGGTTTGTACGTTTACGAACTAATTCAACCCGACGATGTCGTCATCATCAAAGTGAACTGTCAGTGGCAATACAGAGGAGGAACAAACACTGACTTGGTCAAGGTCCTCATACAAAAAATTCTCGAACATCCTCAAGGATGGATTGGTGAAATAGTAATCGCAGACAATGGACAAACAAACAACGGCGGGGGTTCGCTAGACTGGGAAGAGTCCAACTCTTTCGACCATACCCAATCTATGCAAGACGTGGCGAACCATTTTAGCGGTTTGGGATACAACGTTTCGGCTTATGAGTGGACTCACATCAAATCCAACATTGTCTCTGAATATGAAGAGAATGATTTTGATGATGGATACGTTACTGTGCCAATCTATTATGAAGGACACCCTTGTTCGTATCCGAAATTCACCACAACTTATGGAACTTATATCTCATTGCACAAAGGAATATGGTTAGACGGTGCTTACGATGAGGATAAGTTGAAAATTATAAATGTTCCTGTCCTCAAAACCCACTCTACCTATGGGGTGACCAGTGCAGTAAAACATTACATGGGGGTTGTCTCTCAACCTATCAGCAATACTCACTCCTACATTGAAGATGGCGCCATGGGAGATATCCTTCATCTTGCCTACCCGACACTGAACATCATAGATGCAATCTTTGTTAATCCTGAACCTTGGAAGGGGCCCATGACATATTATGAAGGATCCGGTGAACACAGCGATGGAGGAACCGCTGTTTATGCTGGTGTATTAATCGCGGGAATTGACCCCATTGCAACAGACTATGTAGGCAGTAAGGATGTACTCATGCAGGTAGCAGAAAATGAAGGATATGATCCATCGTCAATGAACCCAGACCAAGATGTTGGAGAACAATCGAACTGGCGTTATCGTCAGTACCTCGTTGCGTCACACAACAAACTTCTATCTTATGGATACACTGTCACTATAAACCCCAACTTGATAACTGTCATAACCGACGAAATGTAGTTGCCGACTGCCCGTGCGATAGTTCGCTCCAATTCGCGCGCAGAATTCGTGGTTCGTGTTGAACGCTGCTGCGCGCGCTTGGTCTCGAAATGAGGTTTCAGTAGTATGAAATAGGTAAGTAATGCGATGTAGAACGCTATCAAGGGTATGATCACCAAGACTTCAATTGTGTGAGACCTCCACAAGTATGGATGATCACGAGGTAGAGAATTCAACCAAACTAGATGCAGCTCCCATCCTAATATTGTGAAAAGAATCGTCATCACCAGCATCGACACGATTTCCATCAGTTTCATATTACACACTCAAGGG
>CAYGAG010000213.1:295-2124 GCA_964347765.1 uncultured Candidatus Bathyarchaeia archaeon | reverse complement strand
TGACTGGTAGTCTGTTGAGCCTGAATAGAAACTGAACGAAACATGAGTCAGTGATAAGGCCTTGTGAACTAGATGGATCAAGACGAAAAGGATATCAGCTGTCGAAACAATACTTTATCTTGGGAAAGTCTGCGCGGAGTTTGGCAACTTCCTTTTTGACGCTTTTCGGCTGTTCCTTAGCGATGACTGTTCTTTCAATTAGTTCAGCTATTTTCATCATTTCTCCTTCTTTCATTCCAAATCTTGTGACCTCGCATGTGCCCATTCTCACACCGCAGTCCACAATGATATCTGCTTTCTGAAGTTTCTCAGCTATGACTCTGCCTTCTCCAAATCCTCCATAATCCAAGATGGTTTGATGTGATTTCGTGAATCCTAGGTGAGCGCAGATAACAGGAAATCCATAGTCATGCAGTGCTCTGGCTAGGGACTTAGCGTTCTTCAATACTTGTGTAGTGTATTCGTATCCGAATTCTTTCATTTCAGTCAGAGCCAAAGATAGGGCGGCTATGCGGTTCCAGTGGGCATTGTCAACAAAAGCTGGAAAGATCTTCTCTTTCAAGGGTTCTCCATACTCTTTGTCCGCCAAAATTATTCCTCCTTGGGGTCCGAAAAGGGTCTTGTGTGTTGAACCAAATAGGGCTGCTGCTCCTTCTCTTAAAGGATCTTGAAACTGTCCTCCAGCGATGAGTCCCAACACATGTGATCCATCAAAGCCCATAATTGCACCGTTTTCCTGTGCAGATATCGCCAATTCCTTTACAGGATGAGGAAAAGTTATCAGGCTGGCTCCGAAGACGATGACCTTAGGCCTAATCTGTCTGATTGCTCCGATGGCTTCTTCAATCTTTATGTTCATGCTATCCTTGGAAAAAGGGAAGGCAACAGTTTTCAATCCGAGGAACTGGGGCAAGCCGTTTCGCCATATTCCTGGATATCCTCCATCTTCAGGAGAGATGCACATGACTACGTCTCCCGGTTTTGTGAAGTTGGCTAGGAAGATGAAGTCAGCGATATGTCCAGAGAGGGGACGCAGATCTGCAGTCTCAGCTCTGAACAGTTCTTCGGCAATCTCTTCGCCGTATTGTTCAATCTGATCGACGAATCTCGTGCCCATGTAGAATCTGTCCTTGGCTGTATAGCGATGCCCCAAGTCCGAGGAAAGGAGTCCTCTAACCGCGGGGCTCATTACATTTTCAGAAGGGATGAGATTCAGACACTTGTTTCCTCGCCACTTCTGATGCTTCTGAACTAGACTCAGGATATCTTTGGCCACATTGACTACACTCCTGCTGAAGACCTATACTTTTCTAGGCGTCATAGTTAAAAGTGACTATCCTTAGATAGAGCTGAGTTCATGCGCACATGGTCCAGAATATATGTTGTTTCTCAGATGGTAAAGTTTAAAATGCTCCCAGTATTAGAAGTGTTCACAACTTGAATGGAAGTATCGAGGGAAGACTTGACTTTGACTGGACTACAACGTTCGAAAATCAAGTCCGCTGTGACGATTGTACTAATTCTTACAGCGACCATGGTGACTCTTTCATTCCTGAAGTTAGCAACGGCTCAGACTGAGATACTTTCTATAACGCCAACCTCTGGATTTGTTGGATCAGTCGTTGAGCTGACGGGAAATATAAGTACTGAAAACGGGGCATACGTGTTGCAGTTCGACGAAGCCAATCTCACCAGCGGAATTGCTGTCGGATATGAAATTAATGCGACATTCGAGGTTCCAGACACCTTTGCAGGCAATCATAATGTAACGCTTATTGATAAAGACACAGGAGAGAATGACACCACTGTTTTTACGGTGCTGACATCAT
>CAYGAG010000213.1:0-159 GCA_964347765.1 uncultured Candidatus Bathyarchaeia archaeon | reverse complement strand
TGACATCATACGAACTTAAAACCAAAGAGCACATATTGCCAAAACAACTGCAAGAAGGAGACAACGTGACTATTTTCCTCTATGTTGCTGGTGGCGAACAAACAATTACTATGGACGCCAATGTGACGGTCAGGACCCCTAGAAACGAATCATACACGA
>CAYGAG010000212.1:504-2282 GCA_964347765.1 uncultured Candidatus Bathyarchaeia archaeon | reverse complement strand
TATTCAATGTGAATGCTGCAACGAGAGAAACTACGGAAAAATGCAAGGACTCACGGAACACGAGGTAAATCTACTAGAGCCCAAAGTTAGGTTCGTCAAGGTCGGCAACGACTATCATAGTCTCAATCCTCCGAATGGAGAAACATTTCAGATGCTGAGAAGAAGAGCTGAAAAACTCCGCCAACTTATACTCGACAAATATAGGGGGCTCACCGTACTGGTGGTCTCTCACGGAGTGTTTCTGCAGCAATTTCATGGGTTGCTGCGAGGGCTCAATTGGACACAGTCTCTTGCAACTTATGCTCGGAATCTGGAGTTTGCCACTTTCCACTTTCGCGGAACGGTTCTCGATAGCGACACCGCTTTCCAGCTCGTAACACGGGATCAGATCAACTGGTGAAGCAAGCGCTGGTGTAAAGTGGCTAAGAGTCTAGGTATGAAATGCCCTTGAGAATAGCTCAAGTCTCCACAACCGGCACATTTCTACCTGAATACTATTGGTCCAACGAATATCTTCTCTGTAGCGGATTGGCAAAGCTTGGGCATGAGGTCACTCTTTTCACAGCAGACAGGCCGCCCAAATGGCAGACCTTGAGAAAACGAGAAATCGTGAAAAGAATTGAACAGCATAGCGGTTTTGCGGTTTGCAGGCTTCAGGCTGGTCCAGAGGTGGGTATCGTGCCTCTGGTTCTGGGTCTTTTTCCAACTCTTATGAAGAGGAAGTTTGACATTATTCATGGGCATGATTTTTACGCTGCCTCTTCGTTCTATGGTGCTGTTGCGTCGCAAGCCAAGCAGATTCCGTTTGTTCTCACTCAGCACAATGATCAGTTGCCCGCAAAGGTTGTAAATGCTCTGCTTTATAGGGCGAATGGTCACACTATTGGGCGGTACATCTTTTCATGCTCTCGAAAGATAATTGCTCTCAATTCCGCCATAAGAACTCACCTTGTAACGATGGGGGCAGACGAAAGCAAGATAGAAATGATTCCTAACGCAGTCGACACTCGTTTGTTTTCACCAGATTGTGAAAGCTTCCTTGAAAGCACGTGTGGCATTTCCAAGCCAGCAGTTTTGTTTGTGGGACGGCTCGTCGAGGACAAAGGCGTTCGGTACTTGATGCAGGCTTTCGCGGAAGTTGTTGAGACGGTTCCACACGCGAAATTGGTGATCGTTGGGAGAGGTCCTCAGGAGACAGAGCTCAGAAAACTTCAGGAAAGCCTTGCGCTAAAGAATGTCTTTTTTCTGGGAGCAGTAGAGTCAAGGTTTATGCCTAACGTCTACGTTGGTTCTGATGTCCTTGTCTTGCCTTCGGTTCATGAGCCTTTTGGAAATGTTGTGGTTGAAGCGATGGCTTGCGGGATACCGGTGGTCGGAAGTTACATTGGCGGAATAAAGGATACAATAGTTCATGGGGTGACGGGTTATCACGTTCAGCCCAGAGACAGCCAGTCATTGTCGCGCTACCTGATCAGATTACTTGAAGATGGGTCTTTACGGAAGAAGCTTGGTGAGAATGCGAGAAAGAACGTGCTCAAAAGATACACCACGAGGCTCATGTTGCAGAAGGTCGAAAGAATCTATCAACATTGCATTGCTGAGTGACGCTCATTTCTTCTGGATTATCGATTACAAACTGAATGATCAATGCGCCCAGACTCGCTACTTTGGGCGCTCTGGAAGCTGAATCTCACTCAATAGAAGGATGCGGACTGTGACGAGAATGCGTGTGTTGGTGTTCAGTGACCCCAAGATATCGTCTGTCGTTGAGGCGTTGT
>CAYGAG010000212.1:0-494 GCA_964347765.1 uncultured Candidatus Bathyarchaeia archaeon | reverse complement strand
CACTGTTTGCAAGCGTCAAGAAAGTCGATTGGAAGTATAAGGATATTCCTGATGGTGCCAGATATATTCTCCTGAAAATACCGTATAGAGTTGTAGAAGGCTTCTTCTGGGTCGCGAGGGTATTTAGAGAGATTTCGATTTTTCAAGCTGATGTTGTGTTGGTTCAGTATATTCACTTTTGCGGGTTGATTGGGGCCATTGCTGCTCGGTTATCCGGCAAAATACTCATCGTTCGAGCGGTTGGCAGCGACTTGAGAGGCCATTCACAATCATTTATGGGAAGGACTGCGGTTCTTCTGACTTTCACAATCGCCTCTGGAGTGATTTGTGTAAGTGAAGACCTAGAGAATAGAGCACAGACATTTGGAGCGAAAAGCACAGTGGTCATTCCTTCTCCGCTTATCGTTCCCCGCTACAATGCGACAAACGTTCACAGAAAAAACAGGGAAATCGTCTCGATTGCACGGCTTGTACCTGTTAAGGGAATATCCTAC
>CAYGAG010000211.1:0-2341 GCA_964347765.1 uncultured Candidatus Bathyarchaeia archaeon | reverse complement strand
CATTAAGAACTACTGGATAGGCTTTCCCATTCTCTTCTTCTTCGCTTTTCTTTCACATCTTGTGGCAAAGCAATCAGCCATAAAAGAATGGGGCCTTGCATATGCCTTGTGGGCTTTGGCCTTCGGCTTGGTGATAAGTAACTCAATCGGCACACCGAAAATTTTGAAGTCAGCGGCCAAATCAGAGCTGTTCATAAAGATTGGTCTAGTTGTCTTGGGAGCGGAAGTGCTTTTTGACGTGATTTTAAAGGCTGGATATCTAGGCTTGTTCGAGGTCACAGTGGGTCTCGCAATTGTTTGGTATTTCTGCTACTACATTGCAGTTAGAGTCGGTCTGACACGATCTCTTGCCGCGATTATGGCGAACGCCACCTCGGTGTGCGGTGTCTCAGCTGCAATCGCGGCTGGTGGCGCTGTGAAAGGAGATCCCAAAGAGATAGGCTATACAATCTCTCTGGTGTTGTTGTTCGCTGCCCCAATGACTGTTCTTATGCCCCTGATCGGCAAGTTTTTCCAGATACCGGATGTTGTCTTCGGAGCTTGGATTGGAGGAACCATAGACAACACTGCTTCTGTGGTTGCCTCAGGAGCCCTGTACAGTGAGACGGCGATGGCGATTGCTTCGGTGATGAAAATGTCTCAGAATGTTTTGATAGGTTTCACAGCCTTTTTGTTGGCGCTTTACTGGGTCTTGAAGGTCGAAAAGAAACATGGCCAAGAGAAGCCGAAGCCGATAGAGATATGGTATAGATTCCCCAAGTTCATCCTCGGCTTCTTGATAGCGTCGCTTGTCTTCTCTTTCGTTCTGCTTCCCACAATGGGAGGCGACGCGGTCAGCGGAATATTGAAAGTCAGCAAAGGATTTCGAGGTTGGTTCTTTGCACTAACCTTTGTCTCAATTGGACTGCAAACAGACATAAGGGAACTTGTGAAGATCGGTAGAGGAAAACCATTCTTGGTTTTTATAGCCGCTACTCTTGTGGATCTTGCTCTATCGTTTTTGACCGCCTACATATTCTTTGGAGGAGTACTGTTTCCTCCTCCGGTATAGCTTGTGTGATGTTCACTAGACTTTGGTCAGCAGATTCTTGTGAGAAGACTGTGTCTCCAGAGTGGTCAGATTAGGCGCCAGAAACCTGTAGATCTCTGCTGCAACTTTGCTGTTAAGAACTGAAATGTGCAGAATCACGCGTGGTTATTCTGAGGAATTATCCTTGGCAGGATTTGATACGCGCGCGTAATCAGGCTGATCGGATAATATCGCGTAGAATTTTTTTGGTACACTAGTATTTACTCTTCCCATTTTCGCGCACAAGGCATTTAAAGTAGGTTTGTAGTTACACTGTGTATGGTGAAATGGGGAAGTTAGAGGAGGTGTGTTCTTGGTTTCAGCATATGTTTTGACAAAGGTAGAAGCTGGGAAGGATAAAGAAGTGCTGAAGCAGGTTAAGGCGCTCGAGGGAGTGAAGAAAGTTAGCATAACATATGGTGAATATGATGTGATTGTTGAGGCCGATTTCGACAAACTGCAAGAACTTGACAAGTTTGTATTCTACACATTACGTATGATCCCTCAAGTAAAAGAAACAATGACCATAATCTGTGTAGAGACCTAGGATCCCCCCTCACAAGTGAATGGGGCGGCGAGAATAAGAACCTTTTAGCATAGAGATTCACTCTTCAAGATTCATCATAAAACCCTTTATTAGAGATAACGGATTATTCCTCTGGTTGGTGTTTTGATGCAAATAGTAATGTCTTCTATGGAGAAGGAATTGACAGAACGCGCTGAGGGGGAAATTTGGAAAAGAATTCGCAAATATCCGAAGACTAGGCGCATGTGGAAAGCGTTAAAGGATGACCCGTTCATTCAGGGTTTATGGGAGATGTCGGATTACATCATTAAGATCAAAATGCATTATAACGCTCACGGTGACACTCATGCAAAGATCGTTGCGGCAAACGCCCTCAAGATTCTTGACATTATGGCGAAGAAAGGTGTCGAAATAGATACTGTACATGACAGTATTGGCGACATAGATGATGCATACCTAGTGGTCTTGACTTCTGCCATGTTACATGATATCGGAAACCAGCTTCAAAGAGAAAGACACTATGACTACAGTGTGATCTTAGCCATCCCGATCCTCGATCGACTCTTAGCCAAAATCTATAAGGATCCCATGAAACTGGCGCAGATCAGGGGCAGTATTCTTCACTGCATCTGCACCCATATGGAAGAGGTCAAATCCTACACGCTTGAGGCTAGCATCTTGAAAATCGCAGACGGAACAGACATGACTAAGGGAAGAAGCAGGTTGGACTACGACCCTGAAAGCAT
>CAYGAG010000210.1:0-2348 GCA_964347765.1 uncultured Candidatus Bathyarchaeia archaeon | reverse complement strand
AATATGAGATGTTGCTAAATTTGGAGTTGAACGAAGCGCAACATCGTGAATTGTATGATTACGCTAAAGATAATAACATCATATTTCTATCAACCCCCTATGACGAAGATAGCGTCGAACTATTAGAAAGACTGGGCGTTGGCGCCTTCAAGCTTAGTTCGATTGAGATTGTGAATCACCCCTTTATAGAATATGTAACGAAAAAGGACAAGCCTGTGATCATGTCTACAGGTTTATCAACTATGGGAGAGATTCGAGAAGCAGTGGAAGTTGTAGAAGAAGTGGGATACAAACATAACTTGATTCTGCTTCACTGTCATTTCAACTATCCAACTGAATACGAGGACGTGAATTTGAACGTAATGCCTTTACTGGGCGAAAAGTTTAGCGTGCTTGTGGGGTTTTCTGACCATACCAAAGGTATAATCGCTCCAATCGTAGCAACTTCTTTGGGGGCAAGGGTCTTAGAAAAACACATTACCATAGATAAAATGCTTCCTGGACCTGATCATTTAACTTCTTTGAATCCTGAGGAGTTCAAGGAAATGGTGAGTGCCATCAGGATTGCCGAAAAGATCGTTGGGAGATCATTCGAAAGAATACCCTCCAAATCAGAACTGTCAAATATTATATCCAGAAAGAGTATTGTTGCTAAGAAAGAAATTGCACGAGAGGACGTGTTAACACAAGATGTTCTATGCGCCAAAAGACCCGGCACTGGAATATACCCAACCTACGCTAACCTATCTAAAATTGTTGGAAGAAAAGCTAGGCGTGCAATAAAAAAGGATACACTAATTACTTGGGACATGATAGAATGAAAGTTTTCATTGTAGGGGCAGGGGGACAGGCACGGGTTGTATACGATATTCTCAGTTATGATAGAAGTTTTGAGGTCGTAGGTTTTACTGACAATGTACTCAAAAGACCCAATGAAACCATTCTTGGGAAACCCGTTCTTGGGAAACATGAAATTTGGTCTGAATTGTACAATGAAGGAATCCAAACGGCAATTGTCGCCATAGGAGATAACAACATTAGAGCTCAACATTTTTATGAACTGAAAAAATTGGGGTTTGAACTCATAAACGCTATACATCCCAAGTCCAGCATAGCTCCTAGTGCAAAGACAGGGAAGGGAATAGTAGTATCTGCAGGGGCCATAATAACTACCAACGCTAGAATAGGAAACAACAGTATCATCAACACCGGAGCGGTTGTTGAGCATGAATGCAAGGTTGGAAACCATGTACATATCGCTCCTGGAGTGTGTATTGCGGGAAGAACAAAGATTGGGGAGAGATCTTTCATAGGCATCGGAAGTGTAGTTAAGGAATACGTGACTATAGGTAGAAATGTCATAGTAGGAGCAGGATCAGTTGTGCTTGAAGACGTGTCTGATAATGTTATGGTAGCAGGAACACCGGCTGTAGTAAAAAAGAAGAGGAAATGATATTTCTAAGAAGTAACAGGCGCGGTCTCCTATATTAAGCTGGATCAATTGATGACACTATGGATCGCACGTGAAGTGTGGGGCCATTGATTATGCCTGATATTTACGTATCTACTTCTTGTCTCGGTCATAAACTCAATCTTAACAGCATCTTGGAACTCTACTGGCAAAACGGATTCCGTCGTGTAGAGCTGGGTTTTATACAAGGACTTGTTAATGATCTGGACGTTCTCAAAGCATATGGCTTCAGTTATTTGGTCCACAATTATTTTCCTCCCGAGGATCCTCCTTTTCTCTTGAATATAGCTTCATCTTCGTTTGATGAGTTAGGACGAAGCCTAAGTTTTGTGGAAAAATGCCTTGCTACATGCAACAAGTATGAAATTCCTATGTATTCGCTGCACGCTGGTTTTAGATCTACGGGTGTTCCGACAGAAGCAGGTATAATTTTCGACGATATGATTGTTCCTTACGATCAAGCGTTTAATCGAATGGTGAAGTCGCTGACCCAAATAAAAGAGTGGGCGGACGAGTATGGTATTATCGTTTTGATCGAAAACAATGTTTCTTCAAGCGAGGCCTCGGGATTCGTAGGGGAAAGGGTGTTATTGCAGACACCAGACGAATTCCACAAATTGTTTGCCGTAATAGATCAAAGTAAAATTGGAATGCTATTGGACTTAGGACACTTCAAGGTAGCTTCTAGATGGTTAAAGTTTGACATGGACAAATCTATATCAGGTCTCCTTGACTACATAAGAGGCTTACACATACATGATAATAACGAGATGTACGATGAACACTTGGGAATCTCTGCTGACTCGGAGATAGTTTATATTGTTCGAAAATACTTCAGAGACAGGTCAATACCTGTTGTCTTAGAATCCCGATGTTC
>CAYGAG010000209.1:0-2415 GCA_964347765.1 uncultured Candidatus Bathyarchaeia archaeon | reverse complement strand
AGGTCGTCGTTCATGTCCCCTGGCATTATCGGGTGCCCTGTCGCATTTGTGTTTCCTTTGAATTCTACGTTGGCGTTGATTATCCTTAGTTTTACTGCTGATGTTATAGTGTTGTTGATGAAGGTTGCCGGGAAGTCCGCGTATATGTCCCATTCCTCGTTGTATACTAGAGTATTTTCTGTCAAGGTTACATTATGTATGGGCTGTGAGCCGTACCATCTAGAGATGCCGACACTACAGTCTGCAATGTAGTTTTGCGTGATTTCTATATTTGTTGATCCTGGATCTGCAGGTTGAGTGCCTAGGTAGATTGCATAGCTGAGGCAGTTTTCTATATGGTTGCTTATAATGACTATTTGTGACACACCTCTTGTGGCTATTCCGTACTCGCAGTCTTTTACGGTGTTATTTGCTATTGTGCCGTCAGCTGCGAAGGCTATTCCGATTTTGCCGTTGTCAGTTCCATTGATTAGAAGATTATGGGCAATCGTGAAATTCGTTATAAGGCGTTCCCCAGGGGATCCGAAGAGTATGATTGGGGCTATGTCACAACGTGTGAGTTTGTTGTCTTCGATTCGGAAGTTTTCGCAAAAGCCGGTGATGCGAACAGCATTTACTGATATATCTGCGAAGGTGTTGTTGATGATTTGGAACTGTGAACTGTTCAGTATGAGTATTCCTGTTGCTTCGGATACGTTCTGACCTTCGAATATCATGTTGACGATGGAGAAGCGGCTTTCGTTCTCGAATTTTATGAAGTGGACTGTCGTGTTGAATGGTCTTCTAAGTATCGTCTCGTTGGTTCCAGTGAATCTTGTTCCGGATTTAGCAGTTAGGTTACAGGCTTCCCATACGCCTTTTGGCAGGAACACTGTCGCGCCTTCAGGCGGTACGTCGTCCAGGGCTTTCTGTATTCGCTCAGTATCTGATTCTCCATCATAATCACTTACATTTATTATTATCTCATAGTCCATTGTGAAGACATCGTCTTTTGAAATACTTTCAACAAACCGTTGAGGCCGAGCGGAGTTGCAGAGGTTTGAAGATGAACATGGTTCTAACTCTGCGGCTCTGATAGTTGATAGAACGACTGAGAACATAAGTAAGGATAGGATTATCGTCTTGAGCTTCAATCTCCATTTTCCCCAAGGTTCCACTTTACTGGGTCAGGGATCTATTAGTGCCTGTGAGCCAAATGCCTTGGCCACCAAGGCTATGTCTCGCATGTCCACTCTTCCATCAGGTACAAGATATTCTGTTCCAGTTAAGTCTGCATCGGGATTCCAGTCGGGATCTCCTTCAAACGTTCCGAATGCTCTGGCGACTATGGCTATGTCTCTCATGTCTATCTTGCCGTCTTCATACAGATCTCCTATGAGTACGATTTCAAACTGGGTAATGTTCGCAGCGATTTCATAGGAGTACATGGCTCTTGAGTAGACGGTGTAATTTCCAAGCCATACAAGTATTCTGGATATCGCCATCTCCACTGTGAATTGTCCATTACTTGATGGGGGTGATGGGGCTGGGCCACCTGTGCCTATCGAGAATGAGGCGGATTTCTCTGGGCAAAGAGCGAAGCCTCCGTTCTTCGGAAGAGAATTGTATATGTTCGCATAGACTGTGGTGTTTCCCGTGACGGCACCGTCGGGTATTGGAATAGGATATTGGGTCCATGCCATGGTCTGTTCTCCACCTATGGATCCATTGAAGACTTTGAAGACTTTGAAAGGTGCTTTGTTTGAATAGACGAGGCTTAGCATCACCCTAATATCAAATGGGTTGACTGCGTTGTTTCTGACTCTCACTTTGAAGCCGATGTTTCCTCCCGGTTGTACGCTGCTTTTCGGATTCCCATTTGAGTCGCATGAGTAGACTTCAAGTATCTCTAGCGGCCAGTTGTTTGGATCGATCGGTCCAGTCTCTAACGTTCTGAGCATGAAGATATCGCTTTTCGGATCGTCAACTTCCAGGGCCACTATGGCATCAGCTATTGGCAGGTCATCTTTTGTGAGATTGCCGCTTATGATGACGGTTTCACCTATATTATACATGGGCTTGCTGGGCAAGACCGAAAGAGTGAGTTTGGAAGAAAATGCAGTTTCGAAAGTTCCAAATATTGACAAGATCGCCAGCAGCAAAAAGACTGTAACGGTCCTTCTTCTAAACATCTCCTTCCCTTGTATCTTAAGAGTCCCAAGAATAGATAAGGGTTGTGGAATTGACTTCTATATCTTTGCGGCCATGGTTGACAGCTGATAGATTTCTGTTAATGTGTCGAAGCTGACGTATGCAACTGAAAAGGACTAGACAGTCTTGGTAAGCTCAGAATGAAAAAAATAGGGGGAGATGAATAGGGCTTGTTTCTGTATGGTTTAGTATGGTTGTATGGCTATTTCTGGTGGCGGTGTGTAT
>CAYGAG010000208.1:0-2421 GCA_964347765.1 uncultured Candidatus Bathyarchaeia archaeon | reverse complement strand
CCGGCGCATGAAGGATTCGTTTGAAATTGGTGCTATGAGGACTCGTTGAATAAAAAACTTGACAAAATCAGGGTTCTTTTCGATGAAATCTTCGGAGAAAATAAGTGGAATCCCCCTTCTGCAAATTTCCTCCGGGGACAAACCGCTTCTACTGGCCCCAAACCTTCCCAGCACCTCCGCAGATGCTGGAACCGACTTCGTACCTCCGCAAGAGGCGGAACAAAGAACCAACTTCTTGACCCTCTCTGGGTGGTTAAGCACCAACTCCTGAGCTATCGCTCCACCCATTGAAACTCCAAACACGTGGGCCGCAGAAATTCCTAAAGCATCCATCAAACCCGCTGTGTCATCAGCAAACAATTTGATCGTGTATTCTCTGTTGGACAGGTCTGTGCGTCCGGCTCCCCTACTGTCGAACATAACTACCTTGAAATCCTTGGAAAGTTCCTGAACCATACGGGGGTTCCACCAATCTACGTTTCCACTTATCCCCATAATCATTACTAGAGGAAAGCCCTCACCGCGCACTTCATAGTAAATCTGGATATCCTCCACCTCTACCTTAGGCATTGTCGAAACCACCTTTCCGAACATTGTTTCAATTCCCAACTCATATAAATAACCTCTGCAAATGCACGCGCAAAATTCTTAAGAACAATCTGTGACATAACGTCGCGCGAGCAGTTATGAAAATGATGTCAAAAAACAAAAGATTGTCTCAGCCAACCCACGAAGTCAAAGTTGCCGTTAACGTTAAGGTTCCAATGCGGGATAGGGTTAAGCTTGCAACCGATATTTACCAGCCTGACGTTGAAGGAAGATTTCCCGCTGTCCTTGTGAGGCTTCCTTACGGCAAGACTGAAGCGTACTGTGAAATGCCTGCTTTCGGTTGGTTTTTTGCGAAGAGAGGTTACGTGTTTGTGGTTCAAGACGTGAGGGGAAAGTACGATTCAGAGGGGATTTTTTACCCTTTTGTCAACGAGCCTGATGACGGATACGTGACGCAAGACTGGATTGCAAATCAATCGTGGTCTAACGGAAAGATCGGGACTTTCGGTATGTCTTATTATGGTTACACTCAGTGGGCGAGTGCTCCGTTGCAGAATCTTCACCTCAAGGCAATGATCACTTTGGTTACGGCGACGGACCTCTATGAAGAATGGTTTTACATAGATGGGGCTTTCAATCTCTATGCTGCGCTGGGATGGATGTACTTATGCTGTGGAGCCAAGGCAATGCTGTTCCACAACGTTGACCCTGAGCTCATCCCTATCAACTTCAAGCACCTTCCGCTAGTTACGGCTGATGAAGTTACCGGCCGGGCAGTCAAATGCTACAAAGACATCATCAAGCATCCCAACAGAGATTCTTATTGGAAAGGGAAGACTAGTGACTATCCTTTCAATAAGGTTTCAGTTCCAGTGTTGCATATTGCGGGATGGTATGACATGTTTCTAAGAGGACAGCTCAAAGACTTTATGGCCATGACCAAAAGTGCTGCGACACCAGAAGCGAGGAGAAATCAAAAGCTGATTGTTGGGGCTTGTCATCACGAAATCGCGGGATTCAAACCACCAGGAGAAAGGGGATTTGGTCCAGGAAAAGATATCGATTTCGGTCCCAATGCGGACCCAGACCTCAACGGCATCTGTCTAAGATGGTTTGATTACTGGCTAAAAGGTATAGACAATGGTATTATGGACGAGCCACCAGTGAAATTCTTCATCATGGGAGAAAATGTGTGGCGTCATGAAAAGGAATGGCCTCTTCCCAGAACCCGCCACACCAAATACTTTTTCCATAGTGACGGAAGAGCCAACTCTATGTATGGAGACGGAACTCTAAACACAAAGGCTCCAACGACCTCAGAGCCTCCGGACACCTACGTCTATGACCCCACAGATCCAATTCCCTTTGCCGCCGAAGATCTCGGGTACTTCATCACCACACTGAAAGACCAGCGAATTATTGAGAAGAGAGACGACGTCTTGGTGTATACCACGCCACCTCTAAGAGACGCTGTGGAAGTCACTGGGCCTCTCTTCGTTAAACTCCATGCCTCGTCGACGACAAGGGACACAGACTTCACCGCTAAGCTAGTTGACGTTCATCCTCATGGATACGCACAGTACATCCAAGAAGGAATCATCAGGGCTCGTTACCGTGAATCGAGGGAGAATCCTTCTCTCATCGAACCGGGAAAGGTATATGCGTACACTGTAGACCTTTGGGTAACAAGTAACCTCTTCAAAACTGGGCACAAGATTAGAGTTGAGGTCTCGAGCAGCAACTTTCCCAGGTTTGACCGAAACCCCAATACAGATCACGAGTTCGGTATGGAAGCGGAAACAGTTCTTGCCACCCAGAGAATCTACCATGATACGAAACATCCATCCCACATCCTACTGCCAATAATTCCTA
>CAYGAG010000207.1:0-2448 GCA_964347765.1 uncultured Candidatus Bathyarchaeia archaeon | reverse complement strand
TCAGAGTAGAATTCACCAAATCCCCCTAGGATTATCAAGCCGTCGATGTCTTTCCATTTGCTGATTATGTTGAGGATGTCCATGGAAACGGTTGGATCTCTCACTGCGACCGTGTCTATAGGATTATTTCTGCTCCAATAGAATGGCAACAGCTTGTCCAACTCTTCAAGTATTTCTTTTGGAGGCTTAGGAACCTCTATTCCAGTTTTGTTGCAAGCATCCGCCGTGACAACACCCCAACCACCTCCCCTGGTTAGGATTGCAACTTTTCTTCCCTTTGGAAGAGGCTGGCTGAAAGCCAAGGCGAAATCAAGCATCTCCTCAGTGTCTTCCGCCTTAATGACGCCGAACTGTTTGAAAACGGAAGCGTAGATTCTACTGGAGCCAGTTAATGCTCCTGTGTGAGAGAGAGCCGCCGTTGCTCCAGCCCCAGTCTCTCCTGCTTTGAGGGCAATCATGGGTTTCTGTTTTGTCGTTTTTCTTGTAGTCTCGACGAATCTCTTTCCGTCTCTGAGTCCTTCTATGTACAACAAAATGACTTTGGTACTCTGATCACGCCTAAAGTATTCGATGTAATCCTCGCAACGTAGATCCGCCTCGTTTCCGCTGCTAACAAACATGTTGAATCCTACTCCCAACTGCCCTCCTCTACTCAGCATTTGTACGCCCAGATTTCCTGATTGTGAAACAAAGGACGTGCTTCCCGCTGTGGTCTTACCGTGGGCATCAGGGCGTGCAAATTTGATGAGGCGGAGAAGATTCCCATAGAATTAGGACCTACAAACCTAATGTTAGCTTTTCTTGCTGATGAAACCAGTTCCTTTTCGGCTTCTCTCCCTTCTTCACCTGTCTCGCCGAAGCCTGATGATAAAACTATAGCCACCTTGACATTCTTGTCAGCACAGTCCTCAAAAATCTCTGGGATGCGCGACCTTATCGCGGGTATTGCGATTATGGAAAGATCGATCTCCAACGGGATCTTTTTGATATTAGGGTAAGACTTGAGGCTTTGGATTTTCTCGGCTTTCGGGTTTATAGGGTAAACTTTCCCTTTATAGCCTCCTTTGACGATGTTACTTAGGACGATAGACCCCCATTTCGTCGGGTCTCTTGAAGAACCGATTACCGCTATAGAGCTTGGATTAAAAAGATACTCTAGTCGTGGAACAGTTCTAGGCATGACCCTTCCTCTTTAAAGCCATTCAGAAAAGCTGATTTGCTCCAAGGGAACATATAATAGTATTGCGCGCTTCTGGGCCTCTAGCCAAATATTCTTTGCACGCGCAAAATGAATGGATCTATTGCTGATGCATGCATGCGGAAAAGCCTTATGATTCTCGGTCACAGAGACTCCAAACCAGATGCCTTCTACAAGCTTTATCTCAGAACATGATCCCTAGGGACTATTGGATACCATAGGCGCCTCGAGGGCAGGTGGTGAAGTTTCCTTGGCTATTCTCTCTATTCGGGCTCTATTATGACTGCGGTGCCTGTTGCGGATATCAAAGTGATATTTGTTTGGCCAATATCAGATGTCTCTATGTCCATACCAATGATTGCGTTCGCTCCAATCTCCCTTGCTTTTCCTATTGCTCTTTCCATCGCTTGAACCCTTGCTTTCTCTATCTCAGACGTGAAAGCCTTTACCTCTCCGCCCTTAAGCGATTGAAGGGCACCTTTAAACGCTCCACCAACCCCTCTGGTTCGGGGGGCAAGACCCGTAACCATTCCCAAAACTTTCTTGATTTTGTATCCGGCTACAGTAGGTGTCGTCACGGCAATGAAATCGCTTTTGCTCAAATCAATAACCTCAACCGCTAGTACATCTGCCTCGTTTTTTATGACTTGTGGAAGATACTTAGATCAGCGCGCGCATTACTCTAGTTTGTTTCTCCTGAAGAAAACTTCTTGAAACGATGTATCACAAACCCGAACTGTTTCTTCCCATACCCCGCCGACTGTGAAACAGTCTTCGCAACTGCCAAAAAATCAAGTCTGGAATCGTTCTGACCGATCGAGGGGGCATCCCTAAGACTCAATCCTCCTTTGATCAGAAGCGATTTTATGATTTGTCGCGCGCGTTAACCGTATTCCTTATATTGTGCGTGTGTTTTTGGTCGTTCTATCAAGTGCTGCACAGGAGATGATGGAAGATGTGGCGAAAATGTGAAGATTGCAACGGTCGCCTCTCCGTCCTTGAGACCTTCTGCACAGATCCTTATAGCAAAGGCTTAGAATGGTATAGGGACGTCAAGAAAAGGTGCGTTTGCGACAGCTGTGGTAAAGAGTATGAGGTCACGGTTGAGACGGTGAAGCAGGATAAGTGGTTCAAGTAGAAGGGCGCGCGCGGCTGACTAGTGCACTCGAATTAAAGACTTGTTATCTTGGGGCGAGTGAACCTTCCGCAGACTGAACATTGTCTCCGAGAAATAGTTCGGTTTTGAGGAA
>CAYGAG010000206.1:0-2456 GCA_964347765.1 uncultured Candidatus Bathyarchaeia archaeon | reverse complement strand
CCGAGCAACTGAACGGAAACCTCTTAAATAGTAGTCACCACGTTATTCAATTGAATCAACGGAAGGACCCAGCTTATGGATTTGCCGGAAAAAAGGGTCATAGGTTCCCTTCTCCTGCTTTCTGGTTTAACGTTCCTAGCCATCGGACTCCACACCGGACAGTTGACGTCTGTTGTGGAGCTTCTCAAGAAAATATTTGAAACTGCTATCGCAGGGTTACCTTGATCCAAACAAAGGTCACCTTTAAGGCCGATCTTGTCTGCGACTTACATAACGTTTATCTTCTCAATTGTTCAGCCCTTTATACCTAATCTACATACATAAGAGACGGAGGTTAGAAGGGAAAGGTGAAAACTCATGCCCATAATTAGAAGCGATGAAGGTGAAAAGGAGGCGCTGCTACAAGTCTCTAGGCTGATGCTTGTTTCAGCTAGGACAGCCCCGAAATCCGGCGGTGTAGACGACGTCCTGACAATGGTTGTTGTTGGAAAAGAAAAAGAAGCTTTGGCAGAGGAAATGGACAAAATAGGTGAAGAAAGAAAAATCGATGGATTCAAGCGAGACGCCAAGAACTTGAGGGATTCCGAGGCTGTAGTGTTGATAGGCGTTCAGGGAACGTGGAGTCTCAGAATGGACTGCGGAGCCTGTGGCTACGCCACTTGCGTTGAATTCGACGAAGCGGAAAAAAAGGCTGGTCTAGACTTCGTTGGGCCAACTTGTGTTTTCAAAGCTCTTGATCTTGGAATCGCGTTGGGGTCTGCAGCGAAAACAGCTAGTCTTCTTAATGTTGACAACCGGATAATGTATCGAATTGGAACCGCGGCGAGGCGGCTGAGTTTACTGCCTGGAGCAACAGTCATTATGGGAATTCCGATTTCCGCGAAGGGTAAAAGCATTTACTTCGACAGGCACTAGAAAGGCACAAGCACGCGCAAACGCCAGAATACATATTACCATGAAGGAGGCACTGGACTCTCTAGCAAGAGGTGAGAATATGCTCCTATTGAATCCCCACAAACACACTCGTGAGTATCCGGATGAAGAATCCCGTGACATCATGCTGAAGACGATAGAGTTCTTTGAGAACAAAGGAAAGGTCAAGCTGAAGAATGACGACCATGAAAGAGTCTGGTATCAGGACTTTCTTGATTTTGTGAAAAAGGAGGAGATCTTCGCCAAGCTATTGACGCCAAAGGAATACGGCGATGCTGACTCCCGTTGGGATACTTGGCGCATAATGGAGTTCAACGAGATACTTGCTTTCTATGGGTTGCATTACTGGTACACTTGGCAGGTGTCCATTCTCGGATTAGGTCCGATATGGATGAGCAAGAATGAGGACGTGAAGAAGAAGACCGCCCAGCTGCTCAAGGATGGCGGGATATTCGGTTTTGGCCTAAGTGAGAAAGAACATGGCGCAGATCTCTATTCAACGGAAACGTTGCTCAAGGGACTTGGCGATGGCAAGTACGAGGCTAAGGGCAGCAAGTACTACATCGGCAACGGAAACAAAGCCAGCCTCATCTCCATCTTCGCGAAGACAGACAAACCCAGCGACCCAGAAGACGAGAAGTACGGCAACTATGTGTTCTTTCTGGTGGACTCCCAACACGAGAAATATGAGTGTGTGAGAAACCTGGTGAATGTTCAGTCATACGTTGCCGAATTCAGGCTCAACGATTATCCAATAACTGAAATAGACATCCTCTCGAAAGGGCGAGACGCATGGGATTGTACGCTCAACACGGTTAACGTAGGCAAGTATAACCTTGGCTGGGCATCTATTGGGATTTGTACACACGCTTTTTACGAGGCCATCACACACGCAGCCAACCGCAACCTCTACGGTATGTACGTCACGGACTTTCCGCACATCAGACAGTTATTCGTAGATGCATACACCCGTCTTATAGCAATGAAACTGTTCGCGCTGCGCGCCGGAGACTACATGCGAACGGCCTCTCCTAAAGACAGGCGATACATCCTCTACAATAGCATAGTCAAGATGAAAGTGACCAGTCAGGGAGAGGATGTAATCAACCTGCTGTGGGATGTCATTGCCGCCCGCGGATTTGAAGCGGAAACATACTTCTCCCAAGCAACAAGAGACATCCGAGCGTTGCCGAAGCTGGAAGGAACGGTTCACGTGAACATGGCGCAGATAATCAAGTTTATACCAGCCTACTTCTTCATGGCGGAAGAATTTCCCAAGATTCCAAGAGTTGATGATGCAAAAGACGATGATTTTCTCTTCAATCAAGGCATCACGAAGGGTCTCAGCCTAATCCGATTCCATGACTACAGAATCGCCTATGACAGCGTCGATCTTCCAAACGTGAACATCTTCAAGGAGCAGCTGGAAGTCCTCGTCGAGTTCTTGTCTAAAGCAACCCCAGATGACGAACAGGCAAAGGACCTTGACTTCCTGTTGAACCTGGGTGAACTATTCACACTTG
>CAYGAG010000205.1:0-2467 GCA_964347765.1 uncultured Candidatus Bathyarchaeia archaeon | reverse complement strand
CTTGTCGATGAACTCCTTCACACTGCTAGTTGGTCCACCATAATGGTTTGGAGAACCTATTAAAATCGCATCGTAAGCGACTATCCTGCCAAGATCGACATCTTCGACATCGCTGATAGCCGTTTCGATTCCCGCGACTTCTCTCATTCCCTCCACGATTTTCTCTGCGACAAGCTTTGTGTTACCATACTTGGTGTCATAGACGACGAAAACTCTCGCCAAGAGACATCCCCCCCATCAACTTCTTTGCCAGTTATAGCCCTCCTTCTTTTGAGTTTTCGTGACCTGTGGAAGAGCCTATCGTTCTAGTCTTCAGTCTTCGCCATGACGTCGATGTAAGAAAATCCCTCTTTGACTTTTCTTTCCATTTCCTTAGCCCATTTGTCTCTTCCTATCTCTTTGATTCTGTGGAGCATAGCTAGATGCCCTCTGTACCCTTGAACTTGTGGTTGTAGTTTAACACAAGGCATCTTGTCGCACTCCGCACATGTAGAGAACCCCTTTTCCTTGCAACAATCTCTGATGACACAGACTGGTGGTCCTCCACCCTCTAAGCAGTTAGGGCATTCTCCAAACATCGTCATCAGAGATTGTAGAACGTCTTCGAACTGAGGGTAGTGAGCGAGTTTTGGATCCCACTCTTTAGCTTCCTTGGCGATTTCTCGAAGTTGGTAGGCATCTAACACCTTGAGTAGTTGTGTGCCTCTCTTCCTAATCATCTGTTGGTAAATGGCACAAGCACCACAGTAGAGCCCGCAATATCCAACTAGACTAGACTCAGCAACCACAGCATCAGCCTCCCTAATCACCAGAGTAAGTCATGGCTTCGACTTCTGTTTTATGACTTGTGGAAGAACTTTCGCGTGCAAACCAAGGATTTGAAGGTAGTTGATGGGGTTTGGGCTCCGGGGATTGAATCCAAACTTTGGCTTGAATCCCCGTTTTTCCTCTTTTGCAGTTTGTGTTCTTTATGAGGTTCACGTATGCGTTTATAATCCACGTTTGGCTGAGGAAGAGGCTCACGCAGCCTTCTCTGGCTTACAATGCTCGGGCATGCGGTTTGATCTTCTCATGTGCATCCATTGAAGGGTCCTAATTTGGGATTCAGTGTGATCATTTTTTAATAGACGATGCGAGACCAACGTGACCTCGAAACTCTCTCGGGCGCACGATTCTGTGAGAAACATTAAAACAACTTTCAAGGATTAAAGATAGGGATGTAGGGTGATGAGGACTCTTGGGCAGTAAGTTTGAGGATGTGAAGGTCAAAGAATCTCGTGTTATCTATAGTAAACATGGCAGGCGCATTGTTGAGGATGTGCTGCAGTTTGCTGATGGTTCAACACACGAGTGGGTCTACTTTTCAGGGGCAGGTGCCAAGGCTGGTGCCGTGGCGGTAGCGGCCTTCACCGACGATAATAAGATGATTCTTACAAAGCAGTACAGACATCCATTTCGCAGGATAATTCATGATATTCCAGCGGGTGGAGCAAAGGATGGAGAACCGTTTGAACAAGCAGCCTTGAGGGAGTTGGAAGAAGAGACAGGCTACACAGCGAAAACGCTTGAATGGATTGGAAGATTCACTTGGGCTCCAGGCAATATGGGCCCAGGAACGGTTGAAATATTCTTCACGAAAAGCCTTAGGCGGAAAGGTGATTTCGATTCTAATGAAATAGCCGACATTGAGTTCAGAGACTTCAATGAGGTGCTGGAAAAAGTGTTGCATGGCGAGTTTATCGACTCAGCCCTAGTCATAGCGACCTTGCTAGTCTCCGTTAGAGGGCTTCTGGAGGCTTAGCCCATCTGCGAGCGAAACATGATTCCGCCAGAATCACGCGCGCATGCGGTGGACAGAAAGCATCACAAGGTTCCTATATAGGCGTAGGTTCTTTTGATATTCATCCTTTTCAAAGCAGTGTGGCGACAGTAGCCGTCAACGAGCATGAAGTCTTCACCTCGTACTATGACTGGCCAAATAACCTGCGCATACTCTTGGATTGACTTTCGCAGTTCATCGCTACGTTTAGCAAGGGCCTCTGAAAAATTGTAACTCCGAACGTCATCAACATAATTCATGATTCTAGGATTCAGTCTGATCTGATCTGTCTCTGCAATTTCTAAATGCCACCTACGTTTCGACAGAGTCATCAGCCACGGGTCCTCTCGTGGATCCCGACCCTCAAATCTTGCATCTGCCTCCCACTCCGTCCGGATTTCCCTATTGACAAAATCGTGAATCGCTTCAGAGTCTTCGATTACCCAATAGGTAATTCCCTCAAGCCTTCGAACAGGGGTCGTTGAGAACATATTCAAGGTGACACCAACTTTCTGTCTTTAGTTTGACAAGTCTTCTAAGAGTTTTGAATATTCTCGGTCACTTATACGTGCGTAGGCGCGCAACCAAAATTGACGCACGCAAAATAATCTCTATTCTGAATACGTATTCCTCGTTCATAATTCTTAT
>CAYGAG010000204.1:215-2482 GCA_964347765.1 uncultured Candidatus Bathyarchaeia archaeon | reverse complement strand
TTCAATGACGCAATCGGTCAGAATGAGACTATCCACTGTCGAAAGACCATTTTCCACAATTCCAGGCACTGAAACCCTGTATTCCCCACTGATAACACTCCAAGTTCCCATAGGTTCTGTCCAACCATCTGCAACACCATCATTGAAATCATCGAAGAAAAACTCGTGTCCCAGGACTCTTGAGAAACTTATGGCCAGTGCTGCTTTGATTGGTGGAGCATTAGATTGCACACTTACCCAGACAGTGAGGTTCTGCAGACCAGAGACTACGGTATACGTGTCATCACCAAACGTTACGTAGTCATTCTGATAGGTTTCATTGTCCAAGGCAAAGTCCAAGCTTACCATGTAGTTTACGGAAGCATCGTTCATTACGGTGACGTTGAACTCTTCAGTTTCCCCTGGGAAGAGATTCAACTCGTCTGGGAAGGATAGGATTTCGAGAGGTTCTTCCACTTCCAAATCGACAGTTATTGTATCCCAGATGTAATACCCTACAACTCCTGCAGCGACCCCTGAAGTCAAGATCACACCAATGAGCCATAATGGAACTACATGCTTGCCGATATTGACAACTGCTTTCATTTTTCATCTCTCTGCTTCTCTAGAATACATGCTTTCATTACAAGTTGAATTAGTAGTTTGTGGAGAAATGTTCTATGCAAGGGTTAATTCAGGATTTCCAAGAGTTTTTCGCCTTTCTCTGTGATTTTGTAGATGCCTCGGCTGACTCGTTCTACGTAGCCGTTTGGAAGTAGATAGCCGTAGAACTGCTTTCTGAACGTGTTTGATGTGGCGAAGCGGAGGCAAGTGGCTACGGTTTTTTTCTCGATATCCGTATAGTGCACGTGACCTTTTCTGATGAATTGGAGAATGGTTTTGCGGAGGATGTCTCTTTCTTGGTCGTTCATGAGAGCTTGACCTCTACTGGTGCTTGCGCGCTGTGGTAGTTGCATACTGGGCAGACGTAGAGAATGTCCATTGGATGTTTCAGGTCTCCCCAGGCGTCGCCTGTTGTTTCAATCGGTCCATAGGTCTGCGACGTCATATCTGGCGTGCAGGAATTCATCAACGTTCCATACGGACCTTTCCCATGGTCAATCGGGCAATACTTGAAGCAGTCACACACGGCAAGATCAGCTGGTCGTAATCTGCAAACCTCTTTGCCGCAACGCGAACAAATACCGCAAGCATAACCTACTTTCGTCGCCAACTATGCCACCAACCCGGTTATCTTCTTGTCATGTTTGTTGAGCTTCTCCAAAATCTGCGCGTGCGTACCTGTGGTTTCCTCCGCGTAGGGATAGGTCCAATCGCCATCTTGCAGTTGGTGCCGTGGGAACGTTTTGATGAATGCTTTTGTCGGATAGTCGTCATGCGACAGCACGACTAAGAACGGGTTGTAGTCGGTTATCGTTGGTCCAACCGCCCATTTCCAAATGACTAGCCCGGTTTCAGTGATTTTTCCGTTTTCACCGGTTGTTGTGTCGAGCACGGGAGACTTGCCATCATCAGGAAGTAACCCGGTGTAGTCCCCATGCTTGTAGAGCTTCACGGATACGCCGCTGATGCCATTCTCGTTCTTGTCGGTAGCTTGGAAGTTGAGGGTATATTCATCATAGACTATTCCGTTAGTTGAAGTGTGCAGTTTTGCTCTATCCCAAACGCAATCACGAACATAGGTTGTTTTACTGAAGTAGTTGTAGACGTCATACGTGCAGTTCTCAAAGCGCAGATTCCACAGTCTGCCATTATTGCCGTAGAAAGTTCCGATACTTGAATTATGTATGATAATGTCTTCAGGCTTGGTTATCGGTTCAACGTCGTATCGAAGCCCACCACAGATATTAACTCTTCTAAAGATATCGTCTATTGTGTAAACTCGCTGCTGATACCACATTTCGCTATCAATGACTTGGTTTCCATGCTGCCTCGACCGCAGATTGCACACAGAATCATAGACATACATTTTTCCGTAATCTGTTGGTGTCTGGTCACCTAGAACCCAAACGTATGCTCCGTTTTCTCCTCTGCCATTCAACAATGAGCCAAGCCTCAAGTAAGCAGCCGTGTAGTAAGTGAAGAAGTCTTTCTCGAAGATGACGGCTACATCTTCCAACACTAAAGCGCCGGTGTCACTCCCATAGTAATAGATCCTGAAGTTTGAATGCACAACATAAGCTCTTGAATTAAGTTTCGAAATACAACCGTATTGTCCCTGCTCGAGCTTGTAGTCAAAGCTGCCAGCACCATTCACCGCGACAACT
>CAYGAG010000204.1:0-205 GCA_964347765.1 uncultured Candidatus Bathyarchaeia archaeon | reverse complement strand
AGCAGCCACAGATCGTTGGAAGCGCCGCCGAGCACCACGTAGTCAGCTGGTCGTAACGCATAATCAACAGCAACACCTGTTCCGTCAACCGCTGTTATACCGGTTCTCGCATGATTCGTGAGCGTGCCGGCTTTGTCGCCTTGATAACAATCCTCTATCGTTTTCGGTGCTAACGCGGTTCCTTCTCGCAAATCGAACAGGTCAG
>CAYGAG010000203.1:1619-2487 GCA_964347765.1 uncultured Candidatus Bathyarchaeia archaeon | reverse complement strand
GGATGTAGCCGAACGATTAGAGAGGTAAAGAAGGTCAAAGTACTAACGCCAAAACACATTGAGAACACTGTTGCCAAGTATCGAGGGCATCCCTTCTATGCCACGATTGAAGTAATCATTCCCGGACGGAAACAAACAGAAGTGCCCTCAAAAACTCGAGAATGCGCAAAGAAAAAGAATGTCAAGATCCGTCGATTCTGGGGTTTCAAATGAGGCGGCCACGCAAAAGAAAAGAGAGCAACGAGGTACAAGAAAAACTCCTGTCTTATGAGTTGCGTTTGCTTAAGGAAGCACTCAAACGCGACAGGAAACGGAGACACTCCTACATCAGATGAATCTATGCAGCTCAAACGCGCGGCGCGTGTAAGGTGGGGGATCTGAATGCATGCATTGGACTTGAAGGGTCGAAAATGAGTAGAGCTGAGATTAGGGAAAAAGGGTTACTCAAGGACAGACCGGCTTTGCCATTAGTGAAACAAACCGGGGTGGGGACAAAAATCGACCTAATTGCAGATAAGCTATGGATATCTCATTGGAGAGAGAGGTTCGAGAGACTTACACTGAGGCGAGTTCCATCGAACATTGTCAGAAACCTACTAGAGCGAAAGCAGAAAAAAAGCGAGAAGTTGGTAAGACTCGCGCGGGCACGATCAGGGAACTATATCATCCACATTCTGCGTCGATCTGGCCCCATGAGCGAGAAGAAACTAATCAGGCTCATGCATATGTATAAAGGGATTCCGAAAGCGCGTATAAGAAGGGTACTTGAGCAGATGCGGACAGAAGGAGAAATACACGCGACGCCTGAAGACTTGTTGGATCTACCCAATAACTGAATAGAAAAACTAGTAGGTCAGCGCGCGCTACC
>CAYGAG010000203.1:0-1609 GCA_964347765.1 uncultured Candidatus Bathyarchaeia archaeon | reverse complement strand
TCTGTAGATTCGTCTGGGAATCGATGCATGCATGCCAGGCAATCACGGGCACGCATTTTCCCGAACACCCTATGGCTTTGTAGAGATGTAGCTACACTTGGTCCCAACTGCGGTGTAGAATGTAAACTCGTACTTGGAGCCCGACACGTACGTGTAATCCACTGTGAAGTTTCGTTCATCGCCTGGATTCAGTACAGCGTTTTCTACTGGGGTCAAGGTTGCAGAGTTATCGTTCACTTTCACGGCCTCGACAGTAAGCACAATTGTTCCAGAGTTCTTGAGAGTCAACGTGGCAGTCGTGCTAGACCAAGTGGACCGGTTGATGCTCATCACTTTGAATTCTTCTGTTTCTGTGAACATGAAGTCAAGAGCCTCTAGCTCAGCTGTATGTGAAAAAACGTTTCCTGCTGCGGTTTCTATGGTGAACTGGTAGGTCGTTCCGCCTTTTAGAATATCCAATTGAGGGGTCATTTGAAGTACTCCTTGATCTCCTGGTTGAAACCGCATACTCGGGAAGCTTTCCCAGTTTGATGAATCAAGCAATGTCCCGTTGATCCACACTCTGTTGATTACGAGTTCGTCAGCGCCGGTATTCGCTATAGAAAGCGAAATGAAAGGAATTTCATGGGATTGATCCTCGGACCACTCACATGAAGAGAAATATATCTTCTGCACCCTTCTGGGAAAGAGTATTCCAGCTAAAAACACAATCGCGAAACTACTCATAGCAACTATCAAGACAACAAGCAAAAGAATCCATCGAGAATTAGTAGATGTCATCTTTGGTTTACCCATCGTTTCTTTCTCAGAGACATACATAGCGGAGAACACAATAAAATCTTATGAATTCCAAATATGAAGCTAACGCGCGCGCTCCTCATCATGAAGAAACTCAGAGAAAACCACTACCGATAGTGTAATGAGTGGGTCCAAACTGTACTGGACGGTATAATGACCGGGATGCGTATGGAAACGAAAGAAAGAGCGGAGTATGTTGAAGCTGAAAGCATAGGTGAGGCTTATTTCAAGTCTTTGGACTCGATAGTTAACAAGAAGCTACGCTATCCCTATCTGGCTGTACATATTTCTAAACCCGTGAATAAAACAGAGAATTTGCCGGAATCCTTGGATATTGGAAGATGGTCTGGGTTCATTAATGTTGACGATAAGATCTATCGTGCTTTTGCAGAGCTTGACCTGAAGAAGCCATCTTGTTTGGGGGGTTCGACAGGTCAAGATTGGATTAACGACAGAATTCTTGCATTATTCAAGCTGGAGTACAGCGAACGAATATACAAGAATGATCAGCTCCAACTGATCAGAAAGCGACTGCAAGCAAGAGATAGAAAGAGCAACAAGAGAATGCATGGTGGATCTACCAATGCGCTTGTCTGTCAAGTATTCCAGATGCAAGATTTGAGAAAAGCTTGTCTACCGCGACCTCGAGCCTCCAAAGTAGCGTGCTTGACACAAATTGACTTCAAACCCAGAAAGGATAAACTCAATCTGTTTGCCGTGTTTCGAAGTCAATACTTCAATAATAAAGCGTATGGCAATTTCGTCTCCCTAGCAATTCTTCTCGCCAGATTCTGCCAAGAAACTGGATACA
>CAYGAG010000202.1:0-2496 GCA_964347765.1 uncultured Candidatus Bathyarchaeia archaeon | reverse complement strand
CACTTGGGACGCACGCTGTGAAGCCAAAGAAGAGTCCGCCGTGGTACTCGCTCATCAGAGTACGGTCGGCGGTCAGGACGATCTTATACCCATTTTTTGTCATTGCATCCTCGCGTATTATGCTTTTATCGCTAGTCGACCTTAAGATTTTCGAACGAGAACCCCATTTCCTTCCTTCAGAAGACGATCCCCCGAGTATCTCCACAATTCATAAGGTATATATGAAAGCTGCTAGACGAGTAGGGCGAGGGAGCATGATGACACTTGAGATAACCCGCCGGAAGATGCGAGAGCGTACACTTAATCAATTCAAACACATTAAAACCTGCGTTCTTGCAAGAGAACTCTGCATGCTCATGCGAGCGAACCGTGTAGCGCTTGCCAAGGAAGACGCCCACACATGCTGCTCATTCATAGCGAAACTTTGCAAGGAGGCTGGATGCGATGAACCTAGTGAACTGTGCAGCAAAGCCGCTGAGGCTGTATTAGGAAGCGAAGAAGAGTACTTGAAGATTTGTGCTGAAAGCTGTAGAAAGTGCACGGAATCCCGACAGCCCAAAAGAGTAAGGCCTGAAAATCAAGTGCAGTACGTTGCATGAAATACAACTAGTGGGCGTTATTTGAGCTGTGCGTCTGTGGTCGATTTTTTTCGCTTTGTGCCCATATCATAAATAGACTTTCTGTGTTGGCTGCTAGTGTATGCAGTTGCACGTCTAGGTCCTCTGGACGAGACCAATAGACTCTTAATACTTTAAGTGGTGGGGTCGCGGGGATTTGAACCCCGGACCTCGCACGCCCCAGGCGCGAATCTTAGACCATGCTAGACCACGACCCCAGCTGAGGCAAAACAATCAATACGTTATTCGGACTTAAAAAGTTGGATATCTAACCTGCTTCACAAGAAACTATTGATTTTCTTGTTCACGATTTCGTCCATTCGCTGAATCTTTGCATTAGTTCTTGGTTTGTATGTATGGATCACTCGCTCAAATTTCATCTTCTTTCGGGAAACCTCTTCCGCCAGGGGCTTCAAATTGGGAGCTCTCACCGTCCACTCTCCGCTGGCTTGTTTGGCAAGGAGTTTGCTGTCGGTGAAATGTTCAACCTCGCCTTTACAATACTTTACGCATTCATGTAGACCCTTGATTAGTGCCTTGTACTCCGCCTCATTATTCGTCGCAACACCAATGAAATCCGCATGCTCCTCAAGAGGCGTCCAATCCTCATCATAGATACCAAACCCTACTGCAGATGGACCAGGATTACCTCTCGACGCTCCATCTGTTACCAAAAACACCTTCTTGGGCATCGACATAGACTTCACCCCTCAATGGTTTTCATCAGTTCCTGCACTTTCTCTCTAACTGTCTCAACAAGCTTTTTTGTGACTATTCCTTCCGCTGCCGCAGATTCAAGCTTCTTTTCATCTACTTTCCTCACTCTGCCGCTTGGCCATACGCAAATATCAATCTCCAAATCAACATAGCGAATCCCATAGGGATAGAGTTCTGCTGGCGTGTTTAAGTTGATATAGGTTCCCTTGTGTCGCCCATCCTTCGAGAAATATTGAGTCTTATAGTGCCATCCACCAATCTTCGCCTCAGTTATAGCACAGTCACCGCGCTCTTTGCGCGTTCCAAGACCATCGTACGTCCCTTCAGCTCTGATTATTCGGCTAAACTTCACCAGGGATTCATCGTCATCGAACGCTTCAACCAAAGCTTCACCCAGAAGAAGAACCCTCCCGTCCAACTTCACATGTTCTATATCGATAATAGACCCCGCAGTTGGGAAGCCAGCCCCAATAGTCTGGCCAAAAAGTCTCTCCACCTCCTCAATCGGGCTACCCTTCTCGAGCAGTCTCTCCGCCATATCCACAGCCGCAGAGAGGTCCACTCCACAAGCCTTGTAGTAATGATGTCCCTCCACAGTCTCTGTAACTGACCTTCGAATGCCATCAAGTTTCTCCTTTGACAAAGCTGGAAACTCCACATCCAAAAAATGGCTGCCTTCCCAAAGCACTGCAGGAGCAGCTGCCTCCTCAGCCCTCTCCAACACGGCTTTGCCCTCCTGCGCAAGACGGGCCAATTCCTCCTTCAACTTCTCAGGCGATTGATTCTTGGCTGCTGTACGCCAAATAATGCCCCAGTTCTCAGGAGCCAGCTTCCTTCCAAGTTTGAGGAGTCTAGACCGATGCTCTGGGTCTCGGATTCTCCGACTGACCTTGATTTGCCTCTCTGATAGCAGAATCGCGTGTTCCCCAGGAATCTTCACTTCTGTGGTTAAGGCAGGCCTTCTGGCTCCAAGTCTTCTCCGCTCAACTTGCACTACGAGTTGTTTCTTTTCTGGATTCAAGTTTTCCCTTTTCATAATCCTGCCAGTTGCTGACCCTACGTCCACCCAAAAAGAGCCTGCTTCTTCAGTCTCTATTACTCCTTTGTAGATTCCATTGGCAGTGACTGGCCACTCTCTGATGATGACATCGTGGAGATAGGA
>CAYGAG010000201.1:0-2544 GCA_964347765.1 uncultured Candidatus Bathyarchaeia archaeon | reverse complement strand
GCTCATAGAGTGGCTGCCGCTCCACAACTTTAAACTTTCTGGGGATAGGCTTTGGCGGAGCAGGCGGGATCACCATCTCTGCACTTTTCCCTACGTTAACCCTTATCTTCAGTTTCTTCAGATTCGCAAGTTTTTCCTTTAGCCGCAGTTTCGCCATTTGTGTTTCTCCTATTCATTTAATAGATATATTACGGTTTATTAAATATTATGTCTCACGAAACTCTACTCACTTCTCCTCATCAACGGAGAACGAAATCACCTTCATTTTTAACAGAACAATGACGATGACTACAACCACTACTGGGATGATTATTAGAAGCATTGTTGTTATGGGCCAACCGCCTCCAGCCGCAGCAATCTCTGGAGATATGATCAATGTAGTTTCATCTACTGCTGATACATAGCCATTCTTGGCTGCACTAGCTCTTATGGTCGAGTTCAACTGCACCGTAGTTCTAGGGGCATTGAAGGCGAATTCACAGAGACCTTCCGAATCAACAGTGTCTTCTGATATGAGAAAGCTTCCATATGTAGACGATACTGTAACTGAGACGTTTTCAACAGGCTTGCCGTTACACGTCACATTTACGGAGACTATTGATGAACCCTCAGAATCAATCATTGGCTCGCTGACTTTGACTTGAACATCAAGTCTTCCCGGATTTATCGTCAATCGTAGCTGATCTTGGCCATCTGCGTATTTGGTCTTTGATGCCCATGCAGATATGGTGATATTGGATGGATCGTTGACTTGGGGGGCAGTGAAGTCGAATGTCGCATTACCAGAGAAGTCAGTTAACCCCTTCGCAGAATAGTCTTCTGACACTACGGTGACATTTGCTTCTGAGACAGGTCCATCGTATTGTACGTGAACTTTTAGGTTTATCTTTGCCTCGGATATAGTGACGTCAGGTTCTGCAGTTATACGAACTACTAGGATCTTGGGTTCTATTCTTATAGTGGCTTTCCCAGTACCCATTCCGAATTCAGTTTTTACCGCGGTTGCTGTTAGGTTGATGTCTTGGAAAACTGTCATTGTAGGAGCCGTAAAACCGAGTGATAGAACGCCGTCGGAATCGGTGGTTCCCAGAGTAGTAGAAAGCTCTCCCCCATCACAGATTAACGAAACCGCAGCCCCATCCACAGGCTGGTCATTGGAACTGACATAGATCGATACCAAGGATGTTTCCTCAGATTTTACTGTATCAGGATACGCTACAATACTAACAGAAAGTGAGGGTAACGACTCCAAGTCTCCGTAATCAGATCCATCAGCATAACCACTTCGAGAAGCAGTAGCGACTATACGGATAGTCGTAAGGTATGTCACATCTGGTACAGTGAACGATGTAGTGAAAAATCCTGCAGCGTCTGTGTATCCAACTGAGTGTTCGAAATGGCCAACTCTTGATGAGAAAAGCTTTACAGTTGCGTTATCTACTGGTGCAGCTCCATCCATTACCTGAACAACGACAGAGACCTGATCATTCTCGCCCACTAAGTATTCACTGAGATCAATGTCGACTTGAAGCATCGGGAGACTTTGCACATCTATTGATATCCTAGCATTATTGACGCTTACAGCGCCGAAATCGTCCATCACAGTCAAGGAAACATCATAGACTCCAATTGAGGAATAGCTGTAAGTGAATGTTGAAAGCGTCGTCCAGCCACTGGTATTCCCGTCTCCAAAATCGAAAAGGTATCGGTCCACACGTCCTTCATCGTAGGACGTTGAACCAAAGAGTAGAATCGATTCATCTGGCGGAACCAGGTTCTTATCAGCCAATAGAACGGCAATTGGACGGGCATTGATGGACGCGAACGGCCTAGATAAAAAGAATACGAAGTCAAGATTTTCACCATCGCCCTCTATAGGGTCTCCCCTGCCGCCAGGGTTCAGATACCTGTGATATGGACCGCTTTCATCACCCCAATAATTGTGTTCGGCTGTTACATACGCGTTACTTGAAGCATCCATACCTAGATCGTTTCCATAAATGTCGTTGAAGCTGGCCGCATGTTCGCCCTCTTCATAGAAAAACCCAACATTGTTGAAAGATATTGAGTTATTGCTGATATAGGTGCTTGAAGGAGTAGATATGTAAAATCCTGCACCGTTCGAAGAAAGATTGTTGTAGGTAATAGCCAAGTTATCAAAGCTGATCGTATCAAGCCGCATTCCATTCTGCTTGTTTGCTGAAATCATGTTCTCGGTTATGTTCACATTGGATGTTGCGGGTCCAGTTATCAGTATGCCGTTCTTATTTCCGACTATAGTGTTTCTTCGTATAGTGACTGGGCCGGTTCCAGATATGACGATACCGTTGCCATCATTGTCCATTACCATGCTATCCTGAATTGTCAATATGCTGCTTGTTGCGTTGATTCCATTTTGAGAGCAGAGATATACACCTGAGCTCTTTATTTCTACATTCCCGCCTTGTAGAACTATCCCTTCTGTTCCATATGTCAGGTAACAGCTGGTCATCACTGATTTCTCCACGCTTCTGAACACAATTGCTCCCCAATCGCCCGGTTCGG
>CAYGAG010000200.1:0-2563 GCA_964347765.1 uncultured Candidatus Bathyarchaeia archaeon | reverse complement strand
GCCAAGGAGATAGTGGGTATAACGTCTCTTCTTCCTACAGAATAGCGTCTTCTAAACCGTGGAACAACATCCTTTCCCTCAACGGCTGCGAAGTCAATAGTATCGTCTTCTTTTATTATGTGATCTGTCAGTCTTCCGGGAACCTTGATCTTCCCGTCGTGAAAGGAGACTATACCGTAAATGTAGCTGCCTAACTTCGTAAACTTGTTCGTAGGATTGTCGATTAATGTACAGACTTCCAGCTTCCCTTTTTCATAGAAAAGATCTATGTCAACCATTTTGCCGAAGCTTTTCCTTCCACAGTTTCCACAATAATCCCTAATATCAAAGTACTCTTTTCCGCAGATTTCGCAACGTCGTGCTCTCAACCTATCGCCAAGGTATGAGACCCTTCTCTCTATGGGTTCACTACTCATGCTCGATCTCTCCCCAAAATGTAAACGTAACCTTTAGTTCCAAATCCTTCAAGCTCCAGCGTACATCCACACTTCAGCTCTTCATCAGCTTTGACCTGTCTTTCATCTGCCTCTCCTCTCAACTGCCTGAAGATTTCAAAGATCTGGGCTCCTCCTGTAGCACCCAACGGGTTGCCATCAGCCTTCAAACCTCCGTTCAGATTCACATAAAGTCTTCTCCCGTCAAACTCGTAGTAGCCCTTATAGTCTTGACAGCTCTCATATATGAAGCTCCACGCTTCTCCTCGCCTGCAGAAGCCCAAATCTTCAAGGGTAATCATCTCCATGACAGTGGATTGGTCGTAGACCTCGGCAAGCTGTATGTCCCACAGATCCACGCCCGCTATATTCAAAGCGTTCTTCATAGCTCTCTCAGCAACAAGGAAAATTGTAAGGTCCTGTCTTGCTGGAAAAGTCAAATAGTCCGTTGCAGATGAGGATCCAAGAACAGAGATAGGTTCTTCTGCGATTTTCTTTCCATTTTCTTCGTTGGTGAGAATGAGAGCTGTTGCACCATCTGATATGGGGGCAAAATCGTAGAGTCCTAGTGGCTTTCTGGCTCTTTTTCTCGCCTTCAGCACCTGCTCAACCGTTATCTCCATCTGATATTGAGCATAGTCATTTTTCGTTGCATGAATATGATTCTTTACCGAAATCTCTGCTAAGGCTAGATTCAGTCTTTCAAGGTCTTCCCCTTCTATTCTGTGTTTCTTGATATAGGCTCTAAGCATGAGTTCATGGTTTGCTTCCGGTGTGCATCCAGCATAGTAGCTCCAGGGATCCTCAAGAAGCATCAGATCGTCACGAATCTTGTCCCATCTATCAGTCATCTTCTCTATTCCACCGACCAAGACCATATTGTGTCTACCAGCTTGGATGGCGTTGCAGGCGTTCAGGAGCGCTGAACTGAAGGAACGGGTGACTTCCATTGGAACGTGCAGTTCCGTGAGTTCTGAGAGAAATCCCTCTTCCAGTCCCAGCTTATTTGTGATTGGAAGGAAGTAATCGGAAAGGTAGCAGGCCTCCAAGTCCTTGCGTTCTATATGCGCTTCTTGTGACGCTTTGAGCCAAGCTTCTTCAATAAGTTTCTCAGGCTCCTTCTCGTAATGCTCTCCAAACTTTGTCCTTTCCACAGCTACTATTGCTGGACGATTATGCATGTTTTCTACACGCTTCCCATCAACTGCAATTATCCTTTTCAGATCACTTTTAAGTGTTTACCGTTAGAGGGAAAATTCATAACTCCGCTAGTAATGTCGAATTGTTGAGGTTGAAAGACATTGATAAACGATATGAAATACCGTCTAATCTTTACTGTAAAGGAGATAGCTGGGACCTGCCCCGTTTTTGATGTAGGTGACAAGATGATTGTCGAATCTCCTAAGATCGTTGTCAACAAGACCGACAACATGTGTATTCATGCTGTGGGCTGTATGCTCTCCATGATAGTTCCATTAAGTCGTGGCACCAGCTTCAGGCAGCTAGGTCTTGCAGTAGGAGATGAGGAAAAAGGATACATTCAGTGTCCAGATCCCGGAAGACCGTATACTGATGGGGGAACAGTGCTTTTCGAAATAAATCGGGAAAGAATCTGAGTCTATAGTTCATAACGCTTTTATTTTGTGCCTATGGATAGGCTATCCATTACGGGATTGAAATGACACTGCACACACGGCAGGCTTCAATTTATGATGATTAAGACTCTTGTCTGTGCTGCTGCTTCCTGGTGGGAGCTGATGCCCCATGAGCTTCGCCCAGTTTTCTCCTTAACGGTTTTTCTTGTGAATCTTCTGGTGTTGGTTGTTGTTCTATACGTTGCTGGGCTGATTGTCATGGGCAGGAAACGATCTCTCTGGAAGGATGCCTTCATAATCTCTCTTCTGGGAAACGTCCTCTCAGCAGGATTCCTTTTGCTCATTCCGTTCAGCTTGGCAGCTCTACTTCTGAGTATGGCTGTGTGGTTGTTACTGATCAAACGTCTCTACAAGGCAAACTGGGTTGGTGCAGCTGTTGTAGGGATACTCACTCTGTTGATATTCTTGGGTGTGACCATACTCCTGGCCTCATTCTATGGCATACTGGACAGATTCTTGGAACGTCTTGTCTTC
>CAYGAG010000199.1:0-2564 GCA_964347765.1 uncultured Candidatus Bathyarchaeia archaeon | reverse complement strand
TTCTTAATGCGCAAAGCTTTTATATATTTGCATCCAAATAAATAGTATGAAAGATTCCGAAGTAAAGGTAATGGCAGAAGCGATGGTAAAAGCAGCTGAGAAATCAGGAGAAAAAATAGCAAAAGGTATGGTGAAATCAGCAGAGAGAACGGCGAAAAGTATAACGGAATCAGCAGAAAGAACAGCTAATGCAATAATTGACAATAACACCAAGAATGCAGAAGCCCTCAAGGAAGGCTTCAGGCAAATTGGTAACTCTCTCGGTGGCACAAGGGCTGAGCTCATGATGGATGTGTTGCTAAAGCGAAGCGAGACTAATGGAGGAAATATTCCAGAGCCTGGTTCCAAAAAATGGAATGAATGCAAAGAAATTGCTAAACAAGTTTTAAGGGAGTTTTCACATGAGGAGTAGAAGAAGTCGCCGAAGGAAGTTAAGACTGCTTGGCATATTGAAGTAAGTGCCTAAAAGAGTGAAAAATGCGGAAAGATCTTCTTAGTAGATCAATAATATATCCTATTAGTAGAACGGAACTCATTAAATCCCTCCGCTCCCTTAGACATAACGTCTTATCAGGCAATCCCTGCACGCAGGTTCCGGTCTCCGTGCGGTATGTTCAAAATAACCAAGCTCAAGCGGAATAGCCTTTTCCAGAAACAAGACTCATCTTGAACATCCGCCCAGTTCTGCCACGGCAATCTCCAAATGCGAATGCTACCATGGAACTGCCAAACTGTCTGTATGCGGCCTACACGTCTTTAGCTCAACATCGTTCGCAGATCAGAGAACTAGGAGTAGGAAAACACCTCCGGCAGACTACTGACTTATGCCATGGCGTGCTCTATTTATAATGGCTGCCAAATCCCTTGCTGCGTCCGGTGCCGATTTACCTTTCCTGTAGGTTATGGTTGCGGTCATAATCACGCGGGCATCTTGGCATGTAGTTATCCGCAGGCTCGCTGTATCAACCACTGATTTCATATGCGATTTGGCACTGCCAAGGAAAAGCCCCATCTTCATGTCATGGTCCATGCCGGAAACAACAGCCCCACTGATCAATAGCTCCGTGCCAAGTTCCCTGAGCGCCTGCAAGCGGCTTAAAGAGTCCTCTTTCGTTGCGCCGGCCAGGACTTCCGTACTGATTACCTCGTAGCCCATCTGCATCAACTGACCGGTTAGGCTGTCTTCCACGATGTCCCGGTCACCTTCCATAAAACTGCCCGATGGCATCTTGAGCTCACCCGGCCTCCCGAGTAATACCGCCACTTTCTTGGCCTCCGATAATTCACCGGAGAGCGATGGATGCATGGTGGCGCTGCTTCTGCCCTTGTCTACACCCTCAATGCCCTTTAGCAGGACATCTCTGGCCAGTTCAGTGACCATGCCAGCTCCCATCATACCTACTGTGACTCCTGCTCCGGCTTCGGCAAACTCTCCGGCACTGTTGCAGCCCGCAAATAGCAGAAACAAGGGAGCGAAGACACCCAGAATGCTGACCTTGGTGGCCGCCAAATAAGATTTGCTTGTACTTGTTTTCATTTTGACTTACCTCCTTATCTCGCCTGATAATTCATCAGACTTCTTGAAATTTCTAAAGCTACATTAATGAGAATTTACAGATATTAGTTTTTCTTAATGACTCAAAAACCAATTGGCATACAAAGTGGTCGGCGCATAGGTAACTACCTTTCCCCAATGCTCATTTGTCGTTACTGCTCTATAAGCTTCGGGGAAATCTTTGTTTCGCTCCAGATAGTTTCTCCAAAGTTCGTTGCATGTCTGGTTCCATAACGTCTGCAGAACCTTGGGATAGCAATTGTTCGGCTCGTTCTTTATCTTTTATCAGGCTCTCGTCCGAACTATCTGAGCTTTCTGGCCTTTGACCTAAGATAGGCCTCACGTCTTAGCTTCTCATTAAGCCTTTTTAGTTTTTCTATTTCCCATTCTGTTTGCCAGTATTCGCTATCAGAATCAATAGTGGTCTTTGGCCTTCTCAATTGTGCTTCCTTTTCCTCATCTGTCAGCCAACTATATGGCTTTCCCGGACTAGCCTCATTCAGGCTGTCTACTCCTCTCTGCATCTCTGTACAACCAACAGAGAATAGCAGTACCAGCAAACATGAGACGATGATTGTTCGTTTTACACACATCTTCATAATCCTCCATACTGGTGGTTATATCACTACTCTTCAGCAACATTTGCTATATCTTCATATCTCACCTCCTTTAGCCAAGAATGCCGCGAGGCAAAACAAACAAAACCTTTCTGTCGTTTTAACCTGTACATAACTCTCACTGGTTTAAGCTTCCAAGTTACTTTGACAGCGATCCATAAAGGCGTTCAAGGGCACGCTGTGCATCTGGCTCCATCACATCCGCGTAAACCTGCGTGGTCCCGATGTGGGAATGTCCAAGCTGTTTCTGGACAAGCCGTAGGTTGTATCCGCTGGCTTTGTAAAGCTCGCAGGCATATGTATGTCTGAGACAGTGAATGGAGTAACGAGAAGCCAGATCCGCTCTGGCCGCTGTCCTCTTGAAGGCCTTTTCTATTCACATACGCTTACCG
>CAYGAG010000198.1:2034-2580 GCA_964347765.1 uncultured Candidatus Bathyarchaeia archaeon | reverse complement strand
TCACCTCGTAGGCGTTCCACTCCCCGATCTTGGTCTCGTTTCCGGTCTTTTCGACGGTCGTCTTGGTCTCGCCGCCGCCGCCCATCTGGAACTCCGGCTCCTGGGGCACCTCGAACGGCATTGCCTGGAGAGAGCCATCCTTCGCGCGCGCATGCATGCTGATCGATAGGTACATAAAATATATAGTTTTCCAAGTCTATGCTAGGTTGTTAAAAAATTGGTCTTCGGCTACAACGAACAGATCCTCAGAGTCAATCTGTCGACGAGAAAGATTCGAATAGAGAAGCCCTCAGAATTCTTCTACCGTCGATATTTCGGAGGTAGAGGTGTTATCGCCTACTATTTATTGAAGGAGCTTAAACCAGGAATTGATCCACTGGGACCGAGAAATATTCTCGTATTTGCGCCAGGCATTGTCACAGGGGCACCAATCCCTGGAAGTGGTCGTAATAGTGTAGGAGCCAAATCGCCGCTCACAGGAGCTTATGGTGAAGCTGAGGTTGGCGGTTTTTGGGGAGCAGAGCTGAAACATGCAGGGTTCGATGG
>CAYGAG010000198.1:0-2024 GCA_964347765.1 uncultured Candidatus Bathyarchaeia archaeon | reverse complement strand
ATGGAGTTTATCCTTGTAGTTACTTAGATGACTATCTAATGCTTTCTTATACTCCTTTGGTATACGTTCTTGTCTCGTGAAAGGTGGATTCATGAGGGCGACGTCGAAATCCAAGATGCGCAACATCTCTGGGGCTTGGACATTGGAGACTCGCAAGAAATCATTCGCAAAGATGTAGGAGAAAGACTAGCGAGAACCGCTCAAATAGGGAAAGGCGGCGAGAGAATGGTTCGTTTCGCTTGCATCATCAACGACCTTAAACACTCCGCTGGGCGTGTAGGCATGGGCGCTGTCATGGGCTCAAAAAATCTGAAAGCTATTGCTGCCAGAGGCCATGGAGGACCAGAAATGGCTGACCCAAAGAAACTTGGAGAACTTACGAAGTGGATTCTCAACAATCTTGAAAAAGAACACGGGAAAATGCACGAATTCGGGACAGGGGCAATGATGACGCAGGGCGTTTTGTCCGGAAATCTGCCCACGCACAACTTTAGAGACGCAGGGTTCCCAAACCCAGAAGCCATCTCTGCTCAAACAATCAAAGAGACGTTTCGAATACGGATGGAATCTTGTTATTTCTGCCCAGTCAGATGCAAAAAAGTTGTCAAAATCGAAACGCCTTATCCAGTTGATCCTATCTATGGTGGCCCAGAATATGAAACACTGGCTGCCTTTGGCCCAAACTGCGGCATAGACGATTTACCAGCCATATGCAAAGCCAATGAAATGTGCCAACGTTTCACTCTTGACACTATTTCAACTGGGAGCGTAATAGCCTTCGCTATGGAATGCTTTGAGAACAAACTGCTGACGAAGTTGGATACCAATGGAATCGATTTGACTTTCGGAAATGCCGAAGCAATGCTGCAAATTGTTGAGATGATCGCCAAACGGGAAGGAATCGGAGATCTACTTGCGGAAGGGACGATGAGAGCCGCTGAAAAAATCGGGAAAGGAGCAGAAAAGTTTGCAGTTCATGTCAAGGGCGAAGAACCCGGAATGCATGATCCCCGCCTTAAAAGAGGGCTCGCACTTGGCTATGCGGTTAAGCCTACGGGTGCAGACCACATGAACAATCTACATGATACTTGGACAAGAAGCGTGCCTTCTTTTGGTATAATTGAGCCAGTTCCCTTAGAGGATTTGGGTCCAAGAAAAGTCAGACTCTACATTTACAAAGTCACATTTGAGATAACAAAGAACTGTTTATTACTGTGCGATTTTGTCCACTGGGACGAAGACCAAATAGTGGAAATAGTGAGAGCTGTAACTGGATGGGACAGCAATCTATGGGAAATAATGAAGGTTGGAGAACGTTCAATAAACATGGCTCGAGCCTTTAACATAAGAGAAGGATTTTCAAGAAAGGATGACTGGTTACCTGAGCGTTTTTTCCATCCACAAACGTCTGGACCCCTATCTGATACAGCGGTCGATCCAGATAAACTGGAAAACGCGAAGAGCATATATTATAGCATGATGGGATGGGATCAAGTAAGAGGCGCACCCACAAGGGCGAAGCTTGAGGAACTGGATATATCGTGGGTTGCAGATAAATTAGATGTGTCCTGGGATCTTTGTGAAGATTCACGTCAAGGCCTACGGAATTCTTCGAAGAAATTTGAATGACAAAGAAGAGCTAGAGTTACACGTGACACAAGGATCCACGGTTGCCAGCATTTTTCGTGAACTGAAGAAGACAAAGAGCGAAACATGGATGGTGGTGGTTAACGGAAAAATCGCTGATGAGAACACTGTGCTAAACGATGGTGATATAGTGAGCATCTTTGAACCAATCGGCGGCGGTGCCCGGCACACATAACATGAGAACAAATACACGTTTGCAGGATTGGCTCCAGCAAAACACATAAACATATCTCCCTTGAATAAAAGGTGTGAGGTGAAAGGAGTTTGGTGAGTTATGAAAAACCTTCTAAAATGCCTTCTTACGGCGTACTCAGCAGAGACGATTTGGACGCGATTCACTGGGCCACCCTTGACATTTTAGAGAAGACAGGTATTCG
>CAYGAG010000197.1:0-2595 GCA_964347765.1 uncultured Candidatus Bathyarchaeia archaeon | reverse complement strand
CGAACGATGGCGAATTATGACTGAATCTACACAAAAAAGTGATTTTGCTGATCCAAAGCCGTTTTGACAACATAACGTCAGACGAGTGCCCGCCCTCAACCATTGTTTGAAGAGACAAAAAGCGGACCGAAGGCCATCGTATCAGTTCTATTGATTCAAAATTGAAGAGCTTCAACGTAGCTTGCTTGGCGTAATCATAGCGTGCTCCCAAGTGCAGGGAAGTTCATGTCAGTATTGAATGCGTCTTGCCGAAGTCCGTAGAGAGGTCACGTAGGCGTTTTACTCTCCTAAAACCTGTACAATAATCGTTCTTCGTCGAGGATGCACATCTGTCTCGATGAAAAATAGGGACTGCCATGTGCCTAAGGCGACGTGACCATCAACTATTGGCATTGTTCTATCCGGGCAAAGAAACATCGATCTGAGATGAGAATGCGCATTTGAAGGATGACGATAAGAAGCGCGTCTTGGGATCAGCCTTTCAATGACATTCCTGATATCATCTAGCAAGCCAGATTCATATTCGGTCAGAACAAGGACTCCTGTGGCGTGAGGAGCAAACACATGAACCAGCCCATTCGCAACACCTGAATCACGGACAATTTTTCTGACCTTGCCTGTAAGATCAACGAAATCTATCTCTCCCTCCGTCGAGAAGGTCAAACTCTCATTGACGATCTTCATCTTTCATTCCCTCTTCTAAAGGACTTCTCTTTATTGAATAAAAAGCGTTGTGCAACACTTGTCGACCCAATTCTAGGCGCTGATGCATGGTGACTTCGTCAGATTGCATGCGTGCAAAGGTGACACTAGAATGTCACACAGAAAAGTATTTGCGCGGGAGTTGACCACTTTACGTGTGTGAACGCCGAGCTTCAACTAAAGGGCAGAAAGAGAACAAGAGTCTGGAGGAATAAGAATGGGAGAAGTCCTGAGGAATCGGAAGTGGCAGCTTCTCTGCGTAATCTTGACGACAGCCCTAGTATTTTCAGTGAGCTTCAACATGTACCCGAGTTTCTACACACCTCTGATAATGAGTCAGGTGGAAATCCCTCGTCAGATGGCGATGCAAGCGGACAGATGAACTTCACCTTCACTTGGGGACCGGATAGCCAGAACATCGTCCACGGCGAGTTTCGGCCAGAGATTAGAATGAGATGGTATGGGGATAATCTGTCGATGATGATCACGGCTAACGACGATGACTATGAGGAGCCGGACTACATCGGCTTGGTCTTCGACATAAACCAAGACGATCACATCGACGTTCATGATGAATCGTATGCGTTATACGCAGATAATATGACACAACCGTCGATTCTGACTGAGCAAGGCTTTCTGTGTTTCGCATTGACTCCCCCGAGATTAGGTCCACAAAAGGTTTCATTTGACCGACACCAGCTATGCTTTCACTATCCAGTTTCCATGCCCGGGATATTGGTGCATGACCCACGGCAATCACTGAAGGAGGAGGCCAACAATCCCCTGCATATATGCTTCTACGATAACGACCGAGCGAAAGTATTCGCCAGATTTCTATTCTACCTTCCAGAACAAACATGACATCAAGTTTCAAGAATCGATCGATCAGAAAACTTTGGTTCTCTTTGTACTACATGACTGTTCTACTCCCGTGCGCAAGAACTGAAGACCGAAAAAAAGAAGGCTCTTCAGAAAGGTATTTACGTGACTCACTATGTCTCCATTTGAGTCGCCTCATATCGCAGGTTGCTTTCACCACTACATGATAATCGATTCACTTCTCATCGGGACTTTCTCCGAAACACTACCATCAACAGAGGAACCGAGATAGGTGTGAAAGAGAGAAGAAGCTAATCTCGCAAGCAAAAGCTTTCTGAAATTTTTCAGATGATCATCCGCTCGGAGGACTCATTGATTCAACTGCAAGACGGACTAGATACCGAGTTGGAGAAGAAAATAGAATCCCTTTTAAAGCCTGAGTTTGTCAGTTGATGCTCTCGTATCCAAAACTACGCACAAGGATTTTTCAATAGGAACATGTGGTGAAGAGCAGTGTACATTAAGCAGAGATGTATTACCTACATCACTGATATCACTTACCGCTATGAAATACCTTTCATGTAACACAAAAAACACGCGATTTTGCCTACATAATCAACACGGAAACCAACAGGATCATTGTAGACCCTTGGAAAAACCTCTTTCGCCACAAAGCTTGTAATACGAGAGACGCGCTTGTTACGATCCAAACCGGATACAAAAGCATCAACTAGACCTCGTATTCAGTTCCGCGAGTCTCCTTCTTAGTCTAGCTACATGTGGGCGTGCAGGACTCCTGATTCTTCAAGATGTAATTGGCGAAAAGATTGGCGAGATCTCCACGTGAACCAGGTCATTCTTATTGTAGGATTGTGGTGGTAGATTTCCTTGGACCAAATATTTCTTACACGCTCATTGAAGTTTCATTTTTGGTTGCTCTACTTCATAGGGGAGAATATAAATATCATTATATGAAATAAAAGGGTAGGTTCAATTTCGAGAAACCTGTTATAGGTCGTGTCTGAAACATGGTTGGGAAAGTCGGCAATCCGTATAAACATCATTACAGATACG
>CAYGAG010000196.1:0-2604 GCA_964347765.1 uncultured Candidatus Bathyarchaeia archaeon | reverse complement strand
AAGTACATTGTATAGAGTGGAAGTCACACCATAGATAGGGCTACTTCGGGAGATAACCTTACTATCAGTTGGTTTTTTGAAGCAAATGATATACACTGACAATTGATATGGGAACACTGATATAACGATTGTTCCAATCACGTAGGGGTTCAACTCTCTCCCATGCAATATTTATGCAGGTATAGCTTCATTGATGTGCAAAGGGGTTACTATGAAAATAATCGGGCAAGCTGTGGGTGTTCTGATCACTTATTTGGAAGCTATATCCAAGAAAACGGGTATAATGCCGAAGGTGCCAGGGAAAGGCATTGGAAACTGCCTTCCGCGATGAAGCATTTAACGTGTGGGTTAAGGCTTATGCCGATTTCATAGAGTCGTTTCCTGAGAAATTAAGAGCCATACTGATCTATCTATCTTCTCCTAAAGAAAACCAGATCGAGTCAATATGGCAAAAAGGACTCTCGCGCGCGCGAATAGAAGAATGGGAAACTGTAAATATTTTGGAGCGTGCATATTTCAGAAGGCTCATATAACAGCTGTTTTCTTTGACATAAGACAGAACTCATCACTGGTCGTGATCTTGTAATGGACGATCTAAACACGATCGACACTCTTGAAAGATTAGAGAAGTACTGGCGTGACTTTGTTTTGGTTTTCCCGTGGTCGACAGATTTGAAGGAAGCAGTGATAGCGTCTTACCCTGAGCTTCCATATCATGAACCGAATCACGCAGCAAACATTGATGTTGAGAAGAAGGCAGCTAAGAACTTGCTGAAAAGCATAATTGACCACTTTAAGTCCGCAGGCTCTCCAGTCCTTTGGGTTCGAATTTCTCCACTTACTCATCCGGAATCCTTTTCGTCGCTCCTTAACGAGAATGGGTTCAAGCAGGACTTTGAAACCTGTGTGATGACTTTCAAGGGAAGTCAACTGAAAGATTCAGCTCCTCCCAAGATACGTATTGAGGAAACATCAAAACGAGGGCTGGATGGATGGAAAGAGCTTGTGTGTACTATCTTCGGAGTGCCGTCCGAGTGGAGTGTGGGATTCGACACATATGTTGCTGCATATGTGGATGGAGGTGGACGGTGTTACCTTGCCTATCTCGATGACAAACCAGTAGGTACTTGTTCTCTCCTGTCCATGAACGGAAGTGGTGGCATATTCACGATTGGGACTCTGGAGAAATATAGAAGGCAAGGCGTTGGAACAGCTTTGACCTTGCATGCTCTTAGAGATTCTCTTAGTGAGGGCAACACTCTGCACTTGTTATATGTTGACAAAGGTGATTATGCAGAGCATTTGTACAGGAGGGTCGGTTTTGAAGTTCATTACACAGCAACCTGGTTTATCAAGGAACTATGAGTGGTAATGCTGAGAAAAGGGGGAGTTTTGCGGGTTACATCTCCACCGTTGGGGGGATTCAAATCCCATTCCCGCACTATTACAGATACGAGTGTGTGTTATAATTTCTGAATGGAGTGTTTATATGCAAAATTCTTGGCAAGGTGAGAACTGGAACGTTAATGTGATCTATTCGAAAGCCGGGATCGCTCAACAGATTTTAATATCAACCTTGGAATGTGACGTTTTAGTGGATGTAGGAGATGGGACATTGAGAGACCTGTTAGAGATTGATTACGATTTTGAACATTTGAAAGGTATTGCTATAACTCATGGACATTTTGACCACATGGGTGGATTATGGACACTTCTTGGATTTCTAAGAATGGTCGGGAGAACCAACGACTTATTCTTGATTACGCCTCATTCATGCAATGAAGTTGAGAAAATAGTCAAAGGCTTCATGACTATTCATCATGACACAATGCCTTTCAAAGTAATTTCAAAGGATCTGTCAAATGAAGAAAAAATAACAATCGGAAGAATGGAGATCCAGGCTTTCTCTGTCAAACATAGAGGATCAACAAAAGCCTATGGAATAGGAAAACTGATGCCAGCAATTGGTTACTCAATCAGCTATGATAATCAACGAACAGTCATAAGCGGGGATACTGGAATGTGCCAGTCTCTATGGAAGTTTACTAAAGATGCTGACTTGGCCATATTAGAAGCCACTGTGAAAGAGAAAACTCCCAAACTCTCAGAAGTCCATCTTTCAATAGAAGAGGCAACAGAGATTGGAAAAACTGCTCTGAATTTTATTCTCATTCATCAATGGTCTTCATAAAACGATATTTTGCAGAGTACTCAATAGCTATGGGACATTCCAAACCAAGAAAAAAGGGGAAGTTGCGGGTCATATCTCCACTTGGTCGTGGTTCAAATCCCACCTCCTGCACCATCACTGAACCCCCCCAGACAACTGAAACTTTCTTTATAGGGATCTACTTGATAGAATAAGCTGAGAAAAAATGGAAGCCACAAAGATATGTGAGCGAGTGTACGCAGATACAAGTGGAGAAGGAAAAGGTAACATCGGGGCAATAGAACTGCCAAGTTTCACAATACTAGTTGATTCGACAATCTCGACAAAGACCGCGAACTCCTTCAGAAAGTCTCTGGAATCCAGAATAGAATCCCCTATTCGCAAGCTAATCCTCACACATTACCATTCAGACCATGTTATGGGATTGCCAGCTT
>CAYGAG010000195.1:0-2650 GCA_964347765.1 uncultured Candidatus Bathyarchaeia archaeon | reverse complement strand
TTCCTGTAACCTTGGCGGCTCTCTCAGATAGTGCCATGAGATCATTTCTGTTGATTAGATCCAAACTCCACTTTCGTGCGCCCGCCAATAGTTGTTGCAGTCCTATGCCCATGCGGTCAGAGAGGTAGCTGTGTAAGCCGATGGCTTCCCACGGAATCTCTTTGAATCTCTCGCCGTACTTGTCTTTCAACTCTGGCACTGCGATGAAGAACTTCTCCGGTGTCGAGCCGTACATTTCTGCAAATCTCTTCGGGAGTCTACCCTTCTCGTACAGCTCCATGAAGTAGGAGGCCTTCATCGTGGCAGTCAAGGGAGACCTGCCCATCAAAACACCCTTCACAAAAGGCCCGTCACCGAAGTTGCTCATGGCAATCGCCTTGAATATCTGCGTCTCGCTTATGAAACCCCCCGCCATCAGGATGTCAGGGACAAACCTTCCTTTCTCACGCAGAATCCTTGCACACTTGAGAACCCAGGCTTCTAGGTATACTGTAGGGATGCTCATCTCGTCCATCATGGGAACAGGGCTCATGCCCGTTCCGCCTCCGGCGCCGTCGAAGGTCACGGCGTCCACCTTTGCCTCGGAGACGAGTTTCATTGTGTGGGCGACTGCTGCTGGTCTGTATGCACCAGTTTTCAGGAATACGTGTTTTGCGCCTTGATCTCTAAGCCAGTTGATGTCTTCTGTGAAGTCTTGGTCTTTTGGGGTGCCGACTCGGCTGTGTCTCTCGAAGGATTTGAACACGCCTTCTTTGAAGGCTTTCTGCACGGAGGGTTCTTCAGGGTCAGGGATGACGATGTATCCTCTCTTCTTCAGCATAATGGCTTTGTCGAGGTCTCTTATTCGAACTTCGCCTCCAATGGCCTTCGCGCCTTGTCCCCATTTTCTCTCGATGACGTTTGCCTCAAGCTTGGATAAGGCATACTCGTCTACGCCGAGTCTTTTGTCCTCAACGTTTGTCTGTATCACCACGTCACCGTGCTTTCCATCCCAGAACTTCCTGAACATGTTGACTCTGCGTTCCATCTCTTTCGAGTAGGTCACTTTGCCGCCTGTGAATTTTGATTCTTTGTCCATGCCGCAGACATTTTCGCCGATGATTATTATTATGCCGGAAAGCGCTGCGCCGATGGATAAGCCTGGCCAATTTCTCCTTGCAACCTCTGTTGAGCCGAAGGCGCCATTGATTATAGGAGCTTTCAGGGGAATGCCTGCTACTTCTGTCTCTGTGCTCGCGTTTGGAAAGAGCGTTTTGTCGGGGTCTGGTTCGATTCCTTCTACACTAAAGAGCGATGACTGGATGTTGATGTGTGACCAATCTAGCCCGAAGTCTTTTAGTGCTCCTGCTGTGCTTGTTCCGAATTCTCGCGGCTCTGGATACAGTACCTCCCGTCCTCGGAAGGCTGAGAGGCTGATTTCGCATAGTATGGGGCAGTCTCGGATGCATATGGGGCACATGCCGCTTGTTGGACTGACATCTTTCACTCGCGTGTTTGTTCCGCTTGTTGTCTTCCCGTTTAGATAGGCTGAGTTACGAGTTACCCTTTCAGGCATTTACCATCTCACCTTTACGTTTGTAAACCTCGTAGGAGAGATAACAGCCTTTGGCTCTTAAACATTACGTTGCAACACAGAATTTTTCAGAAAAATACGTGCGCACCAAAGAACGGCAGAACCGAAGGAGATTCGTTTATTGCGCTTCGCGCGCGCATTTTGAGCGGTGAATGGTTGAGCAATTGAAAAGGCTTTTAAACATAAACTGTAATGAACATCACTCTGGAGACGGGTTTTGAGATGAGTATGAGTCAAGCTAAGAAGAGGATTCTGAAGGTTTTGTCGGATGCTGGACAACCGGTGAAGCTTCAAGACATAGCGAAAGAGACTGGGTTGAGCGTTTCTTCAGTTGTGATGCATTTACTCTGGCTTGGGAAAGCGAGATATGTTTTTACACCTAGAAAAAGTTACTACGTCGTAACAGACTCCGGCAAAGAAGTCGTCGGTCCTCCGAAGAGCGATACTAAGCAGGTGTCACACATTTTGCGAGAGCTACCGTTGGAAAAGGCCTTTCACTTCTATGCAGGGATTGACCGATACATGGGTGTCTATGCAAACAGTCTTACAGACTTCTGCAAGAAGATTATGGGAGTCACACCAGAGGCTATCAAATTTCATTTGCAGCGGAGAGACTTTGAGTCTTGGCTTCAAGGATTGGGCGATCTAGAGTTGGCTGAAAGGATTAGTTTGATCCGGGGAATGGAGTTGTCCGACGAGGGTCGCCAAAAAAAGGTGTATGAAACCGTTAAGTCTCGATGCGATGAACTAGCGAGCCTATTGTGAGCCGGCACACCCACATCTTCTTTTCTATGCAAACGTGGTCTTGTGCATAACAGTTCAAATGATGCGCCACAAACAGCTTAATCTACATAAAGAATACAGATATTATTGAACGAATATGGCTGTGGAAGAGTACGAAAACAACCCATTATGGGCGGTTCTTGTGGAGACAGTCCAAGCCATGATCATGTATCCACATCACAAAGCCTACGTGAGAGACGTCGTCATTCACGAACAGCCAGACATCACCGCCACAGACTTAGCCGTCAGACTAGGCATACCCTCAGGCGAGGCCCTCGTAATTCTACACGAACT
>CAYGAG010000194.1:0-2672 GCA_964347765.1 uncultured Candidatus Bathyarchaeia archaeon | reverse complement strand
GAATTCCAAGCATCATTGTTCCACCGCATTTGGGACATTTCTTGACTTCCTTTTCGCTCATGGCTTATCACCTTCCTTCATTGTCCTTTGTAGAGTTCAATGTAGCGACACTTCTTACAGCAGAAAGGAACAACTTCTTCTCCAAAAAGCCTAGGGCTCAACCTGACATTGTATAAATAGGCTGCTAAGTGTCCTGCACTCTCCATTTCTCCACCGCATTTGGGACACTTTTTTACTTCCTTTTCACTCTCACTCATCTTCCACTTCTCCCTCAGAATATTCAATAATCCATCCTAGTGCTTTCCCAATAGTTTTCAGCTTGTCCCATTCAAGTCTCTCTTTTTCAAGTTGTTGTCTGGATGTAGCACTCGTCCTGTAAGAATCAACAAGCCTAGAAAGAATCTGGACATATTCTTTTGCCAATTCTAGCTCTTTCCTAGTTTTGCGTTGATTGAAGTACAGTGTGATGACTGAAATGGCGAGGCCCACTATCGCAACGACGCTTCCTATATCTACTAGTGGTAGACTCATGACTCGTCACCTTCCTTTTCAAAAGCAAACACCAAAGCAAATTTCTCTATTTTATGTTTCTCAAAAATTCCTTTAAGGCCGACGGCACCCATAGCAAGCTCAAGAGGTAACTCATCTAAAAACTGTTTAAGATAGTCCCGTTCTTTTTTTCTATCAAGACTTGGGGCCTCTCCGAAGATTGAGATCAACGCTTTGTAAGGGTCTTTCTTTATCTGTCTTTCCTGAAAAATTGGTTCTTTCATGCTCATTATGAAGTCAGTTGTATCGTAACGTCTGGACTCCATGAATGCCCTTTGCTTGTCTTTCAGCATATACCAAGTTCTTCGTCTATCTTTTGTGTCCTGTTCACAAGTTATCTCTTTACTATCAAGAAGTTCCTTCAAATCGTATGAAAGTTCCTTAGTCGATATCTTTGTTTTTTCATGTATCTCTGTCCATGTAGCTTTTTCTTGTTGCAGAAGAACATCCCGAATTCTTTTCAACCTATCTTCTTTTCTCAAAACCAACACCCCAAATAACTTTACTTTCTTTCGAAAGTATCTTTACTTGGGAAAGCTATTTAAGACTTCCGCATTACTGAAGAATTCAGTGAGCGCGCGCGCATGTTTGAAGCTGATCTCGGAGGCCTCACCCTGAGAGAGACAAGGGGATGGTAACTCGTGGGTTGGCCTTTTAATGGCGACAAGATGGTGAAAAGGATTCTTTGAACTGGAATTCTCTGTTGCATGTTTTCAGAAGATTCTTTCACAAATGACAAATAGTAGTTGCATGATAATTATATTCGATTAAGATGCAGAAGAAAACAGTATCAACATTGCTGTTGACGCTGCTTCTACTTGGCATGTCAACGTTGGCGTTTAAAACTCAACCAGTTAGAGCAGAGCCTAGAACTTGGACTGTGGATGATGATGGACTGGCAGATTTTTCGTCAATACAAGAAGCGATTGACTCTCCCTTGGTTACTGATGGAGACACAATTTTTGTGCACTCAGGAACCTACTATGAAAATTTGGTTGTAAACAAGGCAGTGTCACTTATCGGAGAAGAAAAGGAGACTACAATCATTGACGGAAATGAAATGGGAACAGTTGTTCTGGTGACAGTGAGTAATCTTTTCATTGGGGGGTTCACGATACAGCGAAGTGGGGAGCCAAATGTAGGTATTGCTGTCGTGTGGTCGAATAATAACACCATTGACGGAAACGTAATAATCAACAATCAGTTCGGAATATGGCTAAACTTTTCTGACAACAACGAGGTTAGAGGAAATGTAGTAGCTAACAATATATGGGATGGAATCTTCCTTCTCGATTCCAACAACAACACAGTTACGACGAACACCATATTCGGCTGCGAACGTGGAATCCGGATGGAGGGATCCAATCACAACGTGGTGAAGAGAAATAATGTGACAGACAATCACACCGGCTTAGCGATTGGGCTTGGCTATAACGACACTGTAACAGAAAACACTTTCTCAGAGTGTCTCTACGGCATATCCTTATTCAAATCCGGAAACGATCTGATCTATCATAACAACCTTATCAACAATCAGGATCAAGCATCCACTTACAGATCTTACGACAACTCTTGGGACGACGGTTACCCCTCTGGTGGAAACTATTGGAGCAACTACAATGGAACTGATATAGATTTGGATGGAATAGGTGATTCCCGTTACATCATAGATGCAAACAACGTAGATAACCATCCTCTGATGGGAAGGTTTTACAGTTATTGTATTCCCTCAGACTTCGGACAAGGCTTGGGCGTTACCATTGTCTCCAACTCGACAGTTTCCAATTTCTCCGTAGGTAAGGTCGTTGCGATTCCAATCATCAATTCTACGTCTATCAATTCCGATGGCTGGAAAGTAACTTCCGGGACCAGGATCATAATGTTCAACATCTCTGGCGAGACAGGTTTGGGCTTTTGTAGATTGTGCATTCCAAAAGCCCTAATGGCTCCCCCATATACTGTCGCGATTAACAGAGGACCAGCATCACCCATATACTACAATGAAAAAATGTTTGACAACAGCACTCACCGATGGATCTACTTCACTTATTCGCATTTAACAACGCATGAAGTATGGATTGTGGGACAGAAAGATACAACACCACCCGTAATAACTCTTCTTT
>CAYGAG010000193.1:0-2724 GCA_964347765.1 uncultured Candidatus Bathyarchaeia archaeon | reverse complement strand
TGCTTCGCGGATGATTTTCATGGCTATTCCTTGAGTTCGACTTGAGACTCCCGCCTTCTCACCGATTTTCGAGACGTAGTCTAAGGGATCATCAGGTGGCATTTGTATACCTAATGTGCGTACTAACAAGCGGTAGCATTTTGCAAGCTCGCCTCGCTTCCGAACACTTGCCTCTGCCACCTCGTTGAGCGTTCTCGGTATCTTGGTGTAGCGGCATGCAGCATAGAGCGCCGCAGCCACAATCGCCGTAATGCAGCGTCCTCGGATCAGATCCTTGCCAAGTGCTTTGCGGTAAATCACCGCAGCCATCTCTTGAACCGAAGATGGAACATGCAGCTTCTCAGAGAGCCGTTCAAGCTCCATCATAGCATACAGGAGATTCCGATTAGTGGTCCCATACACTTTAGCTCGTATCTGCCACTTTCGAAGACGCCACATCTGACGCCTAACTTTGGGTGGAAGACTGCGACCGTAAGCATCGCGGCCAATCTCGATACTTGTTGATAGTCCCTTGTCATAGACGGAATATTTGTTCGGACGGCCCACTCTGCTTTTGGTCTGCTTCTCTTCTGGAGTGAATGCCCTCCATTCAGGTCCCCCATCTAATATTTTGCCCTTGACAACTAATCCGCAATCACTACACGCGAACTCACCAATCTCTGTATCCTTAATGATATGCAACCCTCCACATTCTGGACATCGAATATGTACAGTCAGCTTCTGTGACATCCTACAATACCACTCAAATGCTTAACGGCAACAACGTGCCGTAACCGGAAAAATTCCAGCCTTGCCCCCTATACTCGTAATCACTTATAAATGTTGAAGAAAGCTGTTTCTGGATCATGTCCTTTTCCGCATATTAGTAACGTTTATATATAGCCCTCGAAGGTGCGAGGGCAAAACGAGGTGAAAGTTATGTCAACACAGAAATTGACCATTGAACTAGATGCAGACTTGATGACAAAGCTGAAGACGAAGGCAGACGCGGCAAACAAAACGCCATCAGAGATGATCGCTGAGATGGTCCGGAATAAATTAACGGCTTAAAGGTCTACCTTTTGTTAAAGCTACGATCTTTTCCTGACTCAAAGATCTATTCCCCCCTTTCTTGATTTATCTTGGTTGTTCAATTGGTTTGCAAAGATCATTGCGCGTACATCATGTTACCTCATGACAAAACTAAAGGAGGAATTGACTGATAAACAGCCACAAGGAGGAAGTAAAAATAAAAAAGAGCCCCAAAATGCGAGGGGACTGAAGTGGTTTATAACTATGGGAAAAATTCCTAGAGGCACATATGTTTAACAACATATTGGTGTAAAAACATGCCCATTTCAGGAAAGATGTATGTCTGGGGAGATAGAGCGAAGCACGTTCCAAAAGGACCTGGCGTTTATGCCCTATACAATGACCGTAAGGTTCTACTCTACATCGGAGAAGGCACCAATCTTCAAGAAAAATTCACTCACTACTTGAAGACAAACTTCTCTAAAGACCCCCGTAAACGTGAAACCAAATATTATAAGAGGGAGCTCACTTCGAAGCAAGAAGACAGGATGAAGGAGCTTTTGGACGAGTACAGAAAAGAATTTGACGAGCTTCCCAGATGTAACCTTCCGCCTGAACCCTTTAAGGAAAGAGTTGCCAGCGAATCAGCATTCAACTTCTACGAGGATGTTGGAAAACCCCTCCACCAAGTCGCTTTCAACCAACAAGATTTGAGGAAGAAAATAAGGAGAGTTCCAGTTGCTTCCCTTGAGTTCCACCAAAAAAGGGGAGACTTCGCTAAGTGGATTCGAAACGTTTCCAAAGATATACAACTGGCCGAGACTATCGACAAGATTGACAAGACTGGGGAAGACCTCAGGAGAGCGCTCTTGAATTCGTTCAGTAGCTCGAATGAAGCAGCCTGTCCCAGATGCGGAACCAAAACACCCCCTGCCAAGACTTGGAAAATGGCTGGGAGGCCAAGTAGGACCGGTGAAAGACTACAACTTACCATAGCTCACTACAAATGCCCCAAATGCAACAAAACGTTCCGAAAAGCAATCGCAAAAGAAAAAATAAAGACTTCATAATCCCCACGCATGCTTACGGTTCAGATTTGAGATGTCTGTATGCTGGAGAAGGCACTAATCCTAGCCGCGGGTGAAGGAGAAAGACTTGGAGAGCTAACTAAGAACAAGCCGAAGCCCCTTGTGTCGGTTGCTGGAACCTCACTGTTACGTAGAGTTCTCAAGAGTCTGAAGGAAGCCGGAATAGCAGAGGCTTACATAGTCATTGGATACATGGGCAATAAGATTAGGCAGACCATAGGGCGCACGTACGCAGGTGTTAGAGTACACTACATTGAAAACCAGAGTTGGAGGAAGGGAAATCTCTACTCACTGCTCGCCTCGAACAAGTTTCCAAAGGGCAATTTCATACTCTGCATGGCTGACCATCTCTTTGACAGTCGCATAGTGAAAGCGCTCCGGTCGATGAATCCAAAAGATGGCTTAGTCCTCGCAGTTGATAGGAAGCCTCCGCTGTCTGATGATACAAAAGTTTTTGAGAAAAATGGAAAGATCGTGAACATAGGTAAGTCGGTTGAGAGGACCAACTGCGTCGATACAGGGTTTTTTCTCTGCTCACCTCATATATTCAACTACGCCGAGATGGCAGCTGAAAAGGGAATGGGCGAGCTGGCGGACTGCGTGAGGCTTGCCGCGCTTGAAGGAA
>CAYGAG010000192.1:0-2801 GCA_964347765.1 uncultured Candidatus Bathyarchaeia archaeon | reverse complement strand
CAGTGCCACAATCACAGCAATATAGGAATCAACTACATACTTCGACCATCTTCTCGCGCGCTCTGATGCGTGCACTGCATGCATGCAATGCTTTATTACGTGTGATAGATGTCTTTTTGAAAGCTGGCAGAAGGTCATTGGCGAATATGGAACGCTACGTCAAAGCTACACGATTCCAGAATTTCCATATAGAACATTAACTTACTATACTCCTAGAATACGCTCAAACCAGGCGTTTTCCCAATCGTCCATATGGAAATGTCCGAATACCCCTACTATTCGGACACGGAGAAGGTGAACCTTGGCAACCGCTAGGCAAAACACCTAAACTCACCCTTCCGCATACAGAATCGCGCGCAAATACTTATCAGCATCATCCGAGGAACAGCTTTCCGGTTTCGGGCATGAAGCCTCCAAACGTTACGCTTGATAACATGTGCATTATTGATCTTGAGAAACACCGCGAAGCTGCTCCTCAGATAAAGAGCTTAGCAGAAATGCATCATAACAACGAGATTAGCTTACGAGTAGTTGCCGCTAGTGCGTCCGAATTGAAGCAGGACAGAAAAACACATCCCAAGCATATCAACGAATTCAAACAGAGACTCATATCTACAGGTCTGAATGACGTTAAGATACTACCAACCCTCTGGTATGTTGATGTTTCGTTCATAGGCTATTGCTTGACGGGTGGTCGGTGGCTAGACAAACTAGAGAAGGAGATTCAGGTGATTTTGTTCGGGGAAGGCGAGACGGAATACCATGACTTCTGTCAGAAATATGGTTATGATGAAAGGTCAAAAGAAGAGTGGAATGAATGGGTGCGTAGAAAATGTGACGTGCTTACGCTTTGGAGCCACGTTTGGTTTAACGGAGACATCTTTGTAACGAGAGATGATAACTTCCTCAAGCCAACCAAAAAAATGAAGCTTATTGAGCTAGGAGCGAGAAGAATCCTGAGACCGACAGAAGCCGTTAGAATGCTGGACTGCTAACGCGCGCACGTCCAATGCCTAATATGAATAAGCTAATTTAATGCTTGGCTTGTGCTTTTCCGTATAGACAAAGGACTCATAATGAATGACTAATATGTTGGTGATATTGACTTCTGTCCCACAACCACAAAACTATGGCAACGAAAATAAGACAAACGCCAAAGCCAATGCCGAAAAACTTCAGAAAAATATCCTCATAGTAGTTATAAGCTAGAATAAACAGAACAGCACTAACACCACAGAGAAACATAGGAAAGGTTCTAGGGAGTTCTACGCTCATTTTCTACCACTCTAAGTCTCGGTTCCTATAAGTTAATTTGGTTCGACTTTAGCTTTTTCGCATGCGCGCGCACTGCCGTTTTGTTATGAAGGTGGGTCGTTTGTAAGTCTTACATTGTCATACCAATTCTCTTGGTGGTGATTTTCCAACCATCCGTCACCTAGCCATAAGACAATCACTACTCTGTTATATCCGGACAGGTAAGGTGAAATGTCGCTGCAATAGCTCTGCCAATCAGTATCTGACACCCCACCAGCGACCAGCATCTCTTGATAGAGAACCATATGGGTTTCGAGGTCTTCAACCCGAAGGCGTGCATTAGTCACTGTAGAGATACTGGTGTCCGAGGTGGCCCTCCAATTGAAAGAAAGAATCAAGGGTTCACTTCCGTTCCATCCTGAAAGGTCTATAGCTTTCTGCATTCCAGCATATACAATATAGCCATCCCCAATTATCTTAACCGCACCTGGATACGCCCAAAGCAGATTATATCCCGCGTCACCCCAGTACGTCCAGTTGCCGAGTCCCGCGTCAAACCTGTCGTAAATGAAGTCTTGGAGAGTGACATTTGGCTTGATAGCTTCCTCCAGTGTTTCTATTCTCTCCAGAAGCTGCGTTTGATTCATCTCTAACGTTTGAACTCTTTCTAACAGTTCACCATGTGAAGCGTTCAAACTGTCTATCTTGGTCTGCATTTCAGTGATGGCTTTCCAGAGATCCTCGTACCTGTCTTCCTTATCTCGCCCACCACCTGCGATCCATACGTTGAATAGCGTTCCAATCAGAAGGGAAGTCGCTGTAATACTCATTATGGTGAAGACTTGTTTTTTCATCAACATATCATCTCCTCCTTTTCTCGGAATTCAACATATCCCCTGAGATTGCATTAAAGGTTTAAGGAGACAAGTTCTACGCGTGCGCGTTATTGTGTGCGCGATTCTATGGTCCCAATCAAAACAGCCTAACTACCCTTTTGGTAGGATTTTCATATAATTCAGAAACCGATACGACATCTTCTCTTACAGCACTTCCGTGCAACCTTGCCAAATCCTTAAGAGGAAAAAGAAAAGCTGCCAGCGAATTGTCTGCGCGTGTGCTCCCAACGACTATTCCGACCCAGGCTACAGCATTCCAGATTTTCTTGGCTGCTAGCAGTTTCTTTGAACCTATCGGTATGGTTGGCCTGTAATTCTTCTGACTTTTTGAAATGCGCGCTTTCACCGAGATGCAAACAATTCTGTTTTTCGGGAAGATTCTTCCAGCAGTATCAACGGCGAGAATGTCGAATCCTACGCTACTTGCTCTTACAACATCTACGCCCTCTTTTGATAGAAGGTAGGCGATAAAGCTCTCACCGAAATCAGTTGAAAGTAGCGATTCACTGCCTATCTTAGGATTTGTTATCCAAGCTTTCTGTTGAGGGGTAACATTCATGATCTGCTCGCAACTACCTGGAGAATTGAAAAGCCGTTAGATCTCCAAGCTTTAAGAGTTTTCCGCTCCGATTACTTCTTCTGCGAGCGCAT
>CAYGAG010000191.1:1872-2802 GCA_964347765.1 uncultured Candidatus Bathyarchaeia archaeon | reverse complement strand
GCAGATGTTGCGGTAGTAGACCTAAATCCTATAACACCTCCACAAGTGGCAGAAGAGATCAGGAAAATGGGTCGCCAAGCTATTCCTATATCAACCGACTGTACAAAATCAGATGAGGTTGAGGAGATGGTTAATATGACTATTAAAAGGCTTAGAAAGATAGATATACTCGTCAATTGTGCGGGAGGCGTTCCTGGAAAGGGACCGGATAGGGAACAATTTATGTCTATTTTAGAAACTGATGAAAAGGATTGGGACAATGTTATCGAAGCAAACCTCAAAACAACTTTTCTATGCTCAAAAGCTGTAGCAAAAAACATGGTTGAGCGGAAAAGTGGAAAAATTATTAACATTTCTTCTAGGGCAGGGATAATTTATGGGATGTTGGGTGGAGCAAGGAGTACTGGGCTTAAGCCCCTCATTGCCGCTTATTCAGCTGCTAAAGCAGGGGTTATCGCTTTTACTAGATCTTTGGCTAGGGAGCTATCGCCATACCATATCAACGTTAATGCGATATGTCCAGGTCTCATCGATACTCCATTATCAGATAGATCAAGTGAGGAGCTAGCAAAGCTTCAGGGAATAACGATAGAGGAGGCGCGTAATAGAAGGATCTCAGCAATTCCATGGGGTCGAATAGGGACCCCTGAGGATATTGCAGCAGTGGTTGCCTTTCTGGCCTCCAGCGAGTCTGATTTCATAACAGGTGAAGAAATAATAGTTGCTGGGGGGGCTTGACCCTTTTAGAGAGCGAAAGGTTGTAGGAGAACTGTCCTAACGTCAAGTGATGAGCATAAACGAGGTGTCCTCCAACAATCTAAGGATGCTTCACAGTGTAGCCCACAGAGAACTCAGCTAAGAGTTCACTCTCAGAGTAGCCGAAGAGATTGAGAAGCTCTTTACCGACGCGGCTTCTGTCGGGCGGGTGCA
>CAYGAG010000191.1:0-1862 GCA_964347765.1 uncultured Candidatus Bathyarchaeia archaeon | reverse complement strand
CTTCAAGTAGACTTTGAGTACATCTGTAAGTTTTATTTGCTGGTGATGTAGTCATCGAATCCGGAAGTTCGATGGTTGTTGTTTTTGACGGATATTACTACGTTGACTAAGGAGGGTTGACCTTTGCTTGCAGCTTCTAGAGCTCTAGATAATGCGCCTTTAATCTCATCTGGGTCTTCAACGTATTCGCCGTGGCAGCCCAGAGCCTCTGCAAGTTTATCGTATCTGATTTTCTGTTCGAAGATCTCCCATTTTGGGGATTCTTCCCATTCTTGATCGCCTAGAAATACGCCCCATCCACTGTTGTTAGCCACAACGACTGTCATGGGAATTCTGTTGTGGACAGCAGTTTCAAGCTCCATAGCATATTGGCCGAAGGCTCCGTCTCCAATAAAGCAAACGACCTGCTTATCCATTCTAGCCAGTTTCGCGCCTATAGCCATAGGTACTCCAGGACCTACTGCGCTGATACCAGTTTGTAATACATCTATGGTTTGTCTTGGGTATTTATCGTGGGTGCAGGCCCACTTCCTAAACCATAAGGTGCAGTTTGCTCCGTCAACTACAAATGTAGCATTCTCATCTACGGCGTCAATAATTTCCCTACTAAGTCTCGCTAGATGTATTGGCCTATGGTTCCAGTATTTGTCTTCCATCTCTTTTAATTTTTTATTGTATTCTTCTTTTCGTGCTTGGAGGGTTTTTAGCCACTTACTGTGATCTGTTACTTGACCTTGGGATTGCATCTTCTTTGTTTCTTTGATCATCTGTTGGAGAACAGCTTTGGCGTTGCCGACGATTCCAAGTTTTATGTTGAAGAGTGCTCCAACAGTGTCTTGATCTGGGAATACGTGTATTATGTTTGTGTCTGGACCTATGAGTGGCGGATCACTCATAAACTGACGTGTTATATACACGTTGGGTCGTTCACCTATCAGTAGAGCGACGTCTGCGTCGGTTGTGTTGACGCCGCAGACGGATAGCGGGTGTTTGTAGGGAATCAACCCTAATAGTCCTAGGTAGTAAGTTACCTGTATGTTTGTTAATTCAGCGAATTCTCGTAGTTCATCCCAGCCTCTACTCCAGATAACATCTGGACCAGCTATGATTATTGGCCTCTCCGCGTTTAGTAGCAGCTCTAGAGCCTGCCTTATGTATTCTGGGTCGCCTGTGACCTGTGCCTTTGTTCTATATTGAGTGGGAGTGGGAATGTTCACGGTGGATATGTCGCCTTTATTTGTGAGGACCTCTTGGGCTAAGTCGAGATATGCGGGTCCTGGAAAGCCAGCTTTGGCGTGTCTGAAAGCTGTGCCTACAAATTCTGGAAGCCTACTCCATGTCTCTATGCGGTCGCACCATTTGGTGATAGATTGGACAACTAATCTCTGATCTAGATCTTGAAGTTGACCAGTGTCTTTGCCTGCAGTACGAGAGGCTGCGCCGAGAACGACGAGGGGGGTACCATACCTGAAGGAGTTTATTAAAGGCTCACATACCAATCCCACCATACCAGCTGTGTGAGCAGCTACTCCAACCTCACCTGATGCCCTAGCGTACCCATCTGCAGCACTGGCAGCTCCTCCCTCATGTCGAAAACTAATAATATTTATTCCCAGTTTTTCTGCCGCGCTTAAAACAAAATTTATTTGCCCTCCGCATACTGCGAAGATATGTTTTACGTCCTCATTCTTCAAAACATGAGCTATAAGATTTCCGCCATTCACTTCTTCTTTTTCTTTCATAAAAACCAGCCCTATCAACTACGTTTAACGATTTCTATCCATATACCGTCTGGATCTCTGAACCAAATGGGAGAATTCCTCCCTGTGGGCATGGTGAACGGCTCCCTCGCAACTTCTATT
>CAYGAG010000190.1:0-2827 GCA_964347765.1 uncultured Candidatus Bathyarchaeia archaeon | reverse complement strand
AAGCCTTCCAAGCCTGCAATCCCGGGTTCAAATCCCGGCGGCCGCACCACATCTTGGTATCCTTCTTCTCAAGTTAACATTTTTACTTTCACTGACCTCAGTGTCAATTGTTTCTGTTTGTTGCGTCGCTGCTCTTTTAAGCCTCCAAAGAAAGCGAAAAATGGTGAGCTTTTGGAAAGAAGTAATTACCGAAAAAGTTTTGCGGAAACTCTGAGGCGCTGTCAAGAGATTATCGAAAGATTTGAAGGTTCAGATGAGACTTTAAGATTTATTCGGCAAGTAGAAGCATCTCTGAAAAATCTTGCAGCCACAACGAATTAAGGACATGCGCGCACTAGAGCGCATGCTCAAAAGGGTTTTCTAAAGCTTTTCCCCGCATATTTCGCGTTGCTCCCCAGTTCTTCTTCTATTCTGAGCAACTGATTGTATTGGGCGGTTCTTTCGCTCCTACAGGGCGCCCCGGTCTTGATTTGCCCGGCATTCAGCCCAACAGTGACATCTGCTAGCCATGTGTCCTCCGTTTGTCCAGATCTCTCAGAAACTTGGACGCCATAGTCATTTCGAAATGCGAGGTGAGCTGCGTCCAGGGCTTCACTGAGAGTTCCTATCTGATTAACCTTCAATAGAAGGGCGTTCGCAGCTCCCAGCTTGATTCCTTCTTTCAATCGCTTGACATTTGTGACAAAGAGGTCATCGCCAACTATCTGAATCCTGAATTTTTTCGTCAGCTCAGCGAACCCTTTGAAGTCTTCTTGTTCTAAAGGGTCTTCAATCGATTGAACAGGATACGTTGAAATCAAGTCCTCGTACAATTCCATTAGGTTCTGTGTGGTAATCTCTTTTCCCATTATGATGTATCTCTTTTTTCGCTTGTCATAAAGGTGACTGGCGGCAACGTCCAGCCCAAGGACGAACTCGTTATCGTATCCAAGTTCCTCTATTGCCTTTAACTCCGCATCAAAGGCTTCTCTGGGATCTTTCATGCCCAAAGGAGTGTATCCTCCTTCATCTGCAACGTTGAGAGAGTGTCTACCCCATTTTTTGGATAGGATTTTTCCAAGTTCATAGTAGACTTCGGCGCCGATCCTTATGGCCTCTGAGAATGTATTGGCGCCCACAGGCATCACGATGTGTTCCTGAAAATCAAGCTCTGTTGCAGCAAGTTTTCCTCCGTTTATGAGGTTCAAAAATGGAACTGGCAGGATATGGGCATGAGGTCCGCCGATTTTTTGGTAGAGAGGAATTCCCATGGCTTTGGCCGCGGCCTTCGCAACGGCAAGGGATACGCCGACGATTGCGTTGGCTCCCAGCTTTGATTTGTTTTCAGTTCCATCAAGTTCTATCATTAACTCATCGATTTCTCTCTGTTTTCTCGCGTCTCTTCCCTTCAATGCAGGACCTATGATTTCACTCGCGTTCTTAACAGCCTTGAGAACACCTTTCCCATTATATCTGTCTCCACCGTCCCTAAGTTCGAAGGCTTCGTGTCTCCCTGTGGATCGACCGCTTGGAACGCCTGCTCTTCCTAAGCATCCGCCACTGGTCCACACCTCGACCTCTACCGTTGGCTCTCCTCTGCAATCAAGGATTTCTCTAGCTCGAACTTCTTTTATCTCAAACCTTTCCAATTCTAGTTGCCCCTCTGATACATCTTTATCTTTGGTCTTCTGGAATAACTATTACGTTGAGATCCATTACATTTGTTCCGGTTTGTCCCGTGATTATAGCGTCTCCAAGTTCCCTTAATACGAAGGAAGAGTTGTGGTGCATCAAGTTTTCATATATGTCTATGTCTTTTTCTTTCGCCCTTTTCATCGTGTACCCGTCAGCGATCCCTCCTGCTATATCTGTGGGGCCATCGGTGCCGTCAGTGTCTAAGGCCGCGATCAATATGTTCTTGCTTCCAGCGATCTTCGAGGCGAAGCCCAAAGCGAGCTCTTGACTCGGACCGCCTACGCCAGATTGCCCTTTGATCGTTACCGTTGTTTCTCCGCCTGCTATGAGCACACAGGGCGGTTTAAAGGGCCTACCTTTTTCCTCTATCTCTTTCGCGATCCCCGCCAAGACAATGCCCGCCTCTCTGCTCTCCCCCTCTAAAACCGTGGACAAGATCAATGAGTTAAATCCATATTCCTCAGCTCTTTTTTTCGCGGCTTCACATGCAAGTTCATTGTTGGCTAATACCACGTCATGTATCTTCAAACTTTGAAAATCCCGAGGCTTCGGCGTCTCTAAACGAGGGTCAGCCAAACCTTTTTCGAGGTGTTCCTTCACAGAAACGGGAATGCTTCTCCATAGGTTATGTTTTCTAAGAACATGCGTCGCATCCTGAAAGGTAGTTGTATCTGGAACAGTTGGACCCCAAGGGAGACCTGCTACCTCATCTATGACAATGAGGTTCATTGCTTCGGCTGGATGAATGTACATGGCAAGTCTTCCGCCTTTTATTGCCGAAATATGCTTTCTAACAGCGTTTATCTCGTCTATTGTGGCTCCGCATCTTAGAAGAAGCTCTGTCACTCTCTTTTTGTCTTCTAGGCCTATATCTCCGGCGGGCAGTGGCATTAAAGCTGACGCCCCACCCGTTATGGCACAGAATACGAGATCGCCGTGTTCAGCATCCTTAGCAATACGGACCATCTCCTTCGCTCCTTCCATTCCTCTTTCATCTGGAATCGGGTGTCCTGCTTCTATAACCTTTATGTTTTTTAGCCTGCGCTTATGACTCCTCTTCACATTCACAATTCCACGCTTAATCCGCTCTCCTAGAATTTCATCCAACGCCTGAGCTATAGAAAACGTGGCCTTCCCGCCCCCAATCACATAT
>CAYGAG010000189.1:0-2844 GCA_964347765.1 uncultured Candidatus Bathyarchaeia archaeon | reverse complement strand
GAAAAAGAAATGTTTCGCAAAGAAACTAGGACAGAGATTCAATCTAAAAAAGTAATCAGAAGAGACACAGTAGATCCCAATCAGAGAGAGAACGCTTCAAGAATAGCTGGACTCCGCATCCTGGATAATCTCTACCATCCTTTCATCTCACCAAGCGAAGAAGGGCGGAGGGATCTGAAAGCTCATCAAGTCGAGGTTGAAAGACAGCGATCTATTGCACTCTTTTACTCTCATCAAAATAGAATTCGATAGACCTCAGGGGCTACCCTTGATTAACGCTGGACCACACGCAATAATACAGTAACAAATCTTGACTACAGCACATGAGTTTCCCTTTCAAGTTTCCAATGATACGCATTCACGCGTCGCGCGCGGAGATGTCACCCGAATTTCCGCAACTCCCCATTCTTTCCAGTTTGTACGTTGTGTCTCACTGGCCACTTGATTAGAATTTTGGCATTGCAATCAATTGTGCAAGAATTTCCCTACTAGATGAGGTCTGATTGATTTTGCAGGAATATAGCAGAGAATTCCGGCAAATGCACCAAGGAGAAGAAGGGCTGCTGTGTTTTGTAGATGGGAGTCGACTTTACAGTCCCAGACTCTGATTCTCTCATCACGGGGCGGATGAACCGTGAAATTTAGTTCAGGACCATAATCGGCTCCCTCAACGTCTAATCTAACGATTAGTTCAATCTTGTATCCTTCAATTCTAACTCGATGGCTACTTGGAGTCTCGCTTCCCCATGAAACTCTTGCGCCATCGATCCTTATCGAATCTGCTTCTCCGTCAATGAAGTTGACAGGCATGCTCAGGGTTCCTTGGGAAAAACGTCCCGGAGTTGAGATGAGAAGCAAGATGGCGTAGACTGTCCCATTAAGATCAACTGGTTTTTGGCATGAAATTTTCAGGTAATAAGACCATTCTGGAAAAACGTGGACGTATCCAACAGCGTAGTTTGTTGCAAATATGCCTTCTGAGTGGCTACCGTAGTATTGGCTAAGACCGTCAGACTCCGCGGTTATCGTGAAGTTTCTCATCGAGATATAGTAATCCTGCCTAATTCCTCCTCTTGGAACATTGCCGAGCGAATTTGCGACAAACAGTATTCCAGCAATGAGAACGAATGCAATTGCGTTGATGAAGATTGTGTGCCGTCGAGGAGTCTCCTTAGATCCTGCATGAAGCAGAAGAAGTGTTCCGACCCCAAGAAAAGCGAATGAGGAAAACGTCAGCAAAACAAAGCTTTCATTATCCAATGCAGCATGTTGGAAAAACAGGAAAAGGATAAACATGGGAAAGACAGGCAAAACAGCCAGTAGTGCACTCTTGCCTCCAGAGTTTCCCAAGTCAACCCTATCCATTGTAGCTATACAGGACTTAATTCTTTTCCTTGTACACCGAACGGCTTTCATCATCATGAAGTTCCACTTCGCAAGAACGAGAATGACAAATAGAGCCATTGCATCTGGTCTGCAGGTTATGTAGACCTCCATTGTTGAGACTCCAAAGTTCGAAGGGACAAATCGATCCCTCTTGGACCACCATAATTCAGTTGTACACGAAATTGGGAAAGGGAGGCACGCGAATAAGATGGCTTATCTAGGGTTACAATTTAAGCTTCCGCGCGTGTTGCTGTTGTGAAGTCGATTGCTGCAGCAATGGTTGCTTTGCATACTTTAGCGATGAAGTCGAAATCTAGCTTGTCAACTGTGTCTGCCTGTGTGTGATAGAAGGGATATCGGAAGTTCGCTGTATCTGTCAGCATCAGTGCTGGAATTCCTTTTCGCCAGAAGGGTGCATGGTCCGATCTCAGTAAATCGAATAAGCCTAGTTGAACGATCTCTTCATAGCGAAGTGGTACGAGTAGGCAGGCGTATGGAAGTTGTATTGACTCACGCTTGCTTTGGCCGCAAAATGATTGGGCAAGTTTGTCCGAGTTTGCATCGCCAACAACGACGATAAAGTCGCCAACATTGACGTCTGAAACGTTGTGGGTTTGAAACATTTCTGGTCGCATGCCTTCTGGAAGTTTCTGTGAGTGTTCTTTTTCAGACGTGTAACCTATCGTTTCCAAACATAAGACGCCTAGCACGTCCTTCTTGGTTCGAACAGCTTCATCAACCCAGAAACCACTTCCAAGCGCGAACATCTTGCCAAGCGAAGAAGTTAGGGTCAATCCTTTGTACATCTCCTCAAGTTCTTCTACGTATTCAGCCTCATATTTGGTCAGTTGATTCTCGAATTTGCTCCTGAAAGCTTTGAGCGCTTCTGTCGGATGCTTCCCTTCTGAGAACGCTCTTGATGTCAGCTCAACAATCTGTCTCATCACTCTGTGAGCATGGGCTGTAGCGTAGCGATTACGCTCATCCATCAGCCCTAGACTTTTGGCAATCATCCTAGTTTTCAGCACATGGGTAAAACTGACCCCTTCCAGAGAAAAGCTGATGAAACGGATATTTTGGGATGTCTTCTCTTGTGCCAGAATGCGTGCACTTTCCAGCATAACTGCCACGCCAGAGCCATTATCGTTTGCTCCAGGCGAATTGTACACAGTATCGTAGTGGGATACAACAAGCAACTCCGCATTTTCTCGGTTACCAAGGGCACCTTCAACATTTCTGAATGTCGCCTCAGACCCCTCGACTTTGAACTCTTGGTCGTTGATTTCAAGCCCATATTTCTCGAATTCCGAAAGAATATAATTGGCTGCCTCGTCAAGCTTCTCGGGGCCGTCAACAGGATGTCTTATCCCTTCCAGCTTCAAGACATGATGATGAATTCTCTCAACCTCCACTTCGCTAACTAGTTGAGACATATTCATTGCAACCCAACCATTGCTA
>CAYGAG010000188.1:0-2851 GCA_964347765.1 uncultured Candidatus Bathyarchaeia archaeon | reverse complement strand
CTGGGGTCCACTCCCGCAAAGGCAATCAACCTGTCTGGATACTGATCTGCAGCGTTAGCGACCCACTTGTTGTATTCTTCGATGGAAAACTTTGGCTTCGACAAGCCAGGAGCCAAACCATAATCAACGGTTAATAAGATTGATTTGTTTATTCCCGCTTCATCCATGTCTTTGATGAGGATTTCCGGACTGGCCTGATACACTGTAGGATGCTTTTCCAAATCTCGCGTTATCTTCTCAGGTGCAATTCCTGTTCGTCTAGTTGCATCTTCAACAATCACTTTTGTGATTTCATTAGGAATGCATCCCTCTTTGGAAATGTGTGTGTGGACATCTATAACCACCATTGTTTTCACCTAGACCTTGTTGTCCTGCGAACGATCATTTTGGGTAATTACTGAATAGAGCATAAGACGTAATGCTTAATAGTTTTCTTGTTAGGTTAGTGTTTGGGCGGGTAGATCAGCTTGGAATGATCGCAGCGTTGGCATCGCTGAGGCCGCGGGTTCAAATCCCGCCCCGTCCACCATTGTTTCACAATGTTTCGCTGATTAGAGCTTGAATCGGGGCTATTCGGTGTTACACAAAAACCGTCGTTATTTTGTGTAACATTTTGTGTAAAGTTTTGTGTAATAACGCCTTTAGCTTTTAATTCCGCGATATGTCGCTTGTTTAGATAGCACCATTGTACGCGGTTGACGACTTTTCCGCGCTTGGACACGCCATTTTGCAGGTAATGAGCAACGTAGAGTTTCTTGTATGTGTAGGTTTTGCCTTTAGATCTCGTCACAATCGTTTTTTCGATCAGCAACCCTTCTTTTCCGCATCTTGGGCACGTTATTGTTTTGTCATTCATCCCAAGCTTCACCTCCTTTCGTTTCGATCTGTAATCTTTTTGTGTAACTTTATCTCTGAAATATGCGCGCTTCGTGGTTTGAAGACAAAACTAATTTAGTCTTCGATTGCATATGTATAACCACGTAGTTCAAGGGGAAAAAGATATGGATGAACTAACCTACGCGTCGGCAACAGAGCTGGCGCGAGCCATTCGAGCCAAAGAAGTCTCTTCTGAAGAAGTAGTAGACGCATACCTGCGGCGAATTGAAGAGGTGAATCCCAAGCTAAACGCAGTAGTGCAACTGACAGCAGATGCAGCCCGTGCTCAGGCCCGCGAAGCCGACGCCGCTCTCTTACAGGGACACATCAAAGGACCACTTCATGGCGTCCCCGTAACGATAAAGGATAACATAGAGACAGTGGGTGTGATTTGCACAGGAGGTACCAAAGGCCGCGCTTCCTTTGTGCCAATGCAAGACGCAACTGTCGTGGCACGGATACGTGCTGCGGGGGCTATCATTTTGGGTAAGACTAACATGCCAGAGTTGGGTCTTGCCTTGGAGACCGACAACCTGGTCTATGGGCGTGCGAACAATCCTTATGACCTGTCGCGTACCCCTGGTGGCAGCAGTGGTGGTGAGGCGGCCATCATCGCAGCAGGAGGGTCGCCCTTGGGTCTGGGCAACGACATGGGGGGAAGCATCCGTCTGCCAGCCCATTTCTGCGGCATCGCTGGCATCAAGCCGACCACGGGACGAGTACCCAGAACAGGTCACTTTCCGTGGCCTACTGGCTGGTGGGATATGTTGTGGCAGCCTGGGCCAATGGCTAGATTCGTAGAAGATCTAATCTTGACGCTTCCGATCATTGCTGGAGTTGACTGGCGCGATCCTACTGTAGTTCCAATGCCCCTCGGTGACCCCAAGAAAGTCGATCTCAAAAGCCTACGAGTAGCCTTCCACACAGATAACGGTATTATGTCACCTACACCCGAAATTGTTAAGGTCGTGCAGAAAACCGCGAAAGTACTCTCCGATGCGGGAATGACCGTGGAGGAAGATTGCCCTCAAGGCATCGAACAGACATTCGGCATCTTTAACGGTCTCTTGGCAGCAGACGGTGGCGCAGGGGTAGAAACACTGTTCCAGATGGTTGGAACAACTGAGATGCATCCGTGGACGCAAGGACTTCTGGAGTTCGGTCGTGGGGTCGCCATGACGACTGCTGAGTTCGGGGGTTTGATATTACAGTGGGACAGGTTCTGTAGTTCCATGCTTTCTTTTATGGAGAAGCATGATGTGATCCTCTGTCCCGTTTGCGCGTTTCCTGCTCCACTCCATGGTGCCTCACTCGCTCTCGAAGAGATCCCCGCCTTTAGCTACACAATGACGTATAACCTGACGGGATGGCCAGGAGTAGTCGTTCGCGGCGGCACTTCACCTGAGGGGTTGCCCATCGGTGTACAAGTGGTAGCTCGTCCTTGGCGTGAGAACGTAGCTTTGGCGGTAGCTCAACATATCGAGACAGTCTTAGGTGGTTGGAAGCGTCCGCCACTTTGAGCTAAATGAGTGTGCCACTCAGGCGATGCGAATACAACACTGACATTATCAAGAAATTGGAGAGCGCATTCCCTATTTTCACGGATCCTCTTTCACTGAACTAATGCACGCATACGGTGAGCGACCACAGCGTCTCTAATTTTTGTGGTGGGATTAACTGTTATTATTTCCTTAACCATAACATCTTTAACGTCCATAGAGTTTCCCTGAATGAAATTCTAATTTTCTATCTTTAAGTCATATGAAATTCAAGTAGATATTACAACTCATATTCTGCGCGCGCACCCAACAGTCGCTCTTTTTTACGTGTGCGTCTTATTATGAGTCACCTGTTTTCATCGCACAGTCCAATGCTTTCTGACAGACAAGGCATCCTCGCGGAATAGGAAAATCTTCACCACGAAGAAGCACCTGCATCGCTAAATATCCAAAATGATGAGGACACTTCGAAGGAC
>CAYGAG010000187.1:0-2890 GCA_964347765.1 uncultured Candidatus Bathyarchaeia archaeon | reverse complement strand
TTGAGCCGTAGTATCCGATTACGAATTCGAGAATGTGATTTATGGCTAGGTTCATTTCGTTTGCTGACCCCAAAATTTGGGGGCGATCTTCAAGGGGATTGTTGCGTATTATTGAATAGGTGGTAATGACGGCGGTGACAAGCACGATGGCGACTAGCAACGCAGCAACTATAGAGAATTGGCCTTTCTTGTTAAGAAGCTTTCTCATGCTAGCTTCCTCCTTGTTGACCAAGCTGTAGCACCACAAGTCTCTGCGTGGGTCTTTCGCCAGCAGATAGCGTGAACTCAGATTTGTAAAGGGTTGGGTGGTAATACATGAGAAGGGCGAGAGCAGTAACACGGATATCAGGAGTTCTCGTTAACCCTATCGCAGTCAAAGAACCGTGAATTTCGTTATCGACGTCTGATGCTCTGTGACAGTAGGTTGCGCCTGCAATCCATCCATTTGATTGCTGAAAAACAGAGCCGTATTTGTTGTCTATTTCCAAATTATAGTCTTCCAGTATGGATGATGGAAGGGCACGAGTTGAGGTTTGATATGAGGATGGATATATGCCATAATAGTTCGAATAATAATTTGCCCAAGAAGTGAAGTATACAACTCCAGGGTTTCCAGTTTGGCTATTCCCCGGTGGCGACGTATAACTTTGACCATCTAACCCCTTGAGAAACGCTCGGAGTCCAGGGCTGGCTACTTTGATCATCCCGTAGATTCCCCAGCTGTTGTCGTATTTAGAAAACTCTACAGTGTTGCTGACGTAGTACAATGGCCATCCCACTATGCTTACCCACGTCCAGTTGTATAGATTGGTCCTTTTCCCAAGCTCGTAACAGTATCTTGCATAGGAATCTTGTGAATACTGCTCTGCATAAGTTGATGGAATTGGTACAGATTCTCCGAAGGTGTTTAAGATGACGGCGTTTGTAACATTCTCGTGGGGGAGGTTAGAGATTCTTGTGCCGTCCAGAAGGAGTCCTAGATCTGTAGTGTTCTGCACCATTATGGTTGTTTCAAAATAGGGTGAAAGTAGGTTTTGTAGGTCTGCTGCTAGGCTTTGACTGGTGTACCCTGTGATCCACCATCCGTTGGCGTCGCTGCAGTTTAGAATGTAGAGTGTTCCTGAAATTTTCTGTGGTGCAACCATGAATGTCACGTTTGTGGATGTAACAAGGTATGAGGCTGCTTCTGAGTCTGTTCCAATTCCGCTTTCTGAGTTTGTGATGGAATTCGCAGCCTGATAGGAGACGGTGCCGTCGGGCAGAGTGACTATGTCGTAGACTGTTAGGTTGTGAACGATGTTAGGTGATAGGCAGGCGGAAAGTACTATTTCCAAATCTATCCAAGATGGGTCTGCCGGGTCTTTGAAGACGGTTTCGGTTAGATCTTTGTCGGTGTCAAGCATTTGAAGGGTTGTCAAACCGAGTTGACGAAGGTCTGGAGAAGAAATCTGCCGTGGAGAGGGTAAGACGGCGAAAATTGAGGCGGCAATAAACGCACCCGCTAAAATGAGAATAACAATTATCACTTCAACTGTCCGCAGCAAAGCCTACCACCTCCATCCACTCGGCGTCCGAGTCTGATAGCCTTTCAGACTCCAGCACAATATCTTTGCCTGATAACTTAATTGGCCAACAGTCACATGGCGAAAATCACTGGCAACCCAAACATTCCCAGCTGGAACACCACCGAATAATATAGAAGCAGCTAAGGGGGAGCCGACACCCCACGGCATAATAGTCATCCCATAGTCATTCCCGGATCTATACATAACAAGCAAGAATCCCGCATGAGCAACTGGAAGCGTTGTTTCAGCATAATCGAAAAGGCCACCGCCACCACCATAGTTAACCGTCCCAGTGGAGTTGGCTATAGACCATTCTTGAAATTCAAACTCTTCAGTCAAAACAAAAAACGTGGCAGTGTAGAAATAATTGGGCTCAGGCGGCCCCCCCTCACCATGCACATCCCAATCATGAGCAAGGTAGACTTTTCCCTTTTCATAGTCTACAATGAATGGTAAAACACCAGAACCTTTTTCGAAAGCTTGGTTAATATAGTAGCCAAAACCTGTAAGACCACCAAGACCTGCATGCGCAACGATCGTATACGTCTGTGTTGCTCCATCAAAGGGGAAATTCAGATACGCTACGCCAGCTGAGTCTGTCTGCGCCGTGCCGGTAGTTAACTCTAGAATTGGATAGTTGCCTGTTTTTCCGGTGCGGTATAGGTAATAACCCAAATTGGCTCCACTCAGAGGAAAACCTGGGCCGTCAACTTCAACTTTCAAAATCAGAGGGGTAGTTTGATATTCCGATATGGAGATGTTCACTATTGGCGTAATGCTAAGTTGAAATCCATAGGTACCATTTACCCCTAATAGCATTGCTGCTGTCTCATAATTTATGGCATCACTAAGTGGCAAGAACAAGTAACCACCAGGTCCTAAACTAACATTGTTGTACCATTTTCCCTCACCAACAGGATATTCCACTGGCTCTCCAGAGAGAGAAGTCAGCCTCATTAGAGCGAAAGGGCTAAGTTCGTAGCCAGCTGCTCCAGATTGCTGAAGCCCAAAACAAGATAGGGTAGTATTCGTTTCGCCCCAGTTATAGGGGTAACCGGGACTGAGCAAAACGTTGTCCAATAGATCGCTGGCTTTAAGCGCAACATGCCTGTTTTGCTGATACAAGACTGCAGCCTGTAGAGTCTGGGTGAAAAGACCTAGGAACAAGAATATCGCCGCTATGAAAGCAATTGTCGCAACTAGATGGTCAATCGTGTGTCCAGTCAAGTCTTCTTCACCTCCATCACCCAAACGAAAAGCTGAGGGTACCATTAGAAAACTTTTCAACCATAATGCATGCGCTCGTTGAATTACTCATGAAAGTA
>CAYGAG010000186.1:370-2893 GCA_964347765.1 uncultured Candidatus Bathyarchaeia archaeon | reverse complement strand
GTATGTTCATCAAACCCGACATGAAAATAGTCTCTATAGAAGATACTCCTGAGCTGAATCTTCCTCATGAAAACTGGATACCTACCACCACAAGAACTCACTTCGGTGCTGGAACAGAATCTGCCGACATAACTCTCTTCGACCTCCTGAAAGCTTCGCTTAGACAGAGGCCGGATCACATAATTGTGGGGGAGGTAAGAGGAGGGGAAGCCTATACTCTCTTTCAAGCCATCAGCACAGGTCACTTGGGGATGTCAACCCTTCACGCTGAATCTGTTGAAGCCGCAGTGTATAGGCTCGAGTCGGAGCCAATGAACATCCCAAGAACCCTCATCGCCGGAATCGACATAATCACAGTTCAGAGGAGGGTGGAGCACAAAGGTGGCCCCGTTAGGAAAACGTTTACAATTTCTGAAATAGTTGGGCTAGACCCGAGATCAAGGGAAATCCTTACAAATGAGATTTATAGGTGGAACTCTGCTGGAGACACCTTCGAATTCACTGGTAGAAGCTACCTTGTGGAGAGAATAGCTGAAAGGAACGGCGTCAGCGTCGATGATGCCGAAAGAGAGCTTAGAAGAAGAACCAAAATCCTCGAGTGGATGTGCAAACGGAACATAAGGGGCTACAAAGAAGTCTCGGATATCATAAGAAAGTACTATGAGACTCCGGAGGCCGTCTACTTGGAGGCGACTGCAGGTGAATAGCCGGTTAGTTACATTTTTCATCAAGTTTTCAAAGATAATCCATCCAAGGATGCTTTCGCTGTTCAACGGATTGAAGAAGGATTTAGCGAAGGCCAGCATACGAACAGGCTTCCAAGCCTATGTAGGCTTTCTATTCTTCACATCAATTGTCGCAGGCTTCTTGGCCTTCGCAACAACTCTGTTACTACTAGTTTTTCTAGGTGTTGAAGGCTTCCTTCTTCTAGCCGTTTCAACCGGATTTCTAATTGGGACTTTGTCTATGGTAATCTGCTACTTTTACCCCAAAATCGTGGCTCATAGAAGAGGAAATAGGATAGACGCAAACCTTCCCATCATAGCGAACTTCATGTCGGTGCTAGCCAGCTCCGGCATGCCTCCAGAAGGTGTCTTCCACGCCTTAGCACGGGTAGGAGACGAGTTTAAAGTCGGTGAAGAAGCGCGGGGAGTGATCAGAGACATAGCCTTTCTGGGTTTAGATTTGCACACTGCTCTAAAAAGGGCGTCTGAGAGCGTTCCTTCAAGCAAGTTGGCGTCGATGCTAGATGGGTTTGTCACAACGTCCACTATGGGTGGCGACCTAGCTAATTATCTGCGATTGGAGGCTGACAAGCATACAAGGGAGAGAACTCAAAAGGTGAGGCGTTTCATAGACAACCTTTCGGTTATAGCTGAAGCATACATAGCCTTCATGGTTGCTGCCCCACTGATGCTCATTGTGTTGTTCTCAGTGTTTTCATTCCTAGGAGGAGGAGGCATTACTATTGCAGATATAAGTCCCGCCGTTATGCTGGACATTTTGACATTAGTGATATTGCCGATTGGAATCGCTATCCTGATCTATATTGTGGACAGCATGATACCCCTGAGGTGATGCTTTGAAGAGGAACAAGAAGGTTCTGTATATACTTCGTGCCCTCTGGTATCTGACGTTGGTCACCTCTTTCCTGTGGTTCTACTATTGGACATACTGGGACGTGATCGTGTTGAAAAAGTCCCTAACTATGGTTCCAATTCAGAATTACATCGGAGTAATCCTCCCGCTCATCTTTATTCTGCATGCATGCGCGCGCAGGTTTCCAAGGAATACACTCAGGCTGGCGAATCTGGCTACGTTGCTCCTGACAGCTTCAGGATCAATTATTCTGGTTTGGGTCGGCTGGCTAACGTGGTATGATATGACAGTGTGGAACAAGGATATCTCCATCATTCTCCTTGGCTCTAGAACAGGCGAGGCTGTCAGCCTCGGAATAGGCATGAAAGTAATCTACTATTTTCTGATAGGCTTGTCACTCTTTCTCTCAGGCTTGGTTGTACTAATTCGAGGACGAAGAGCGCGCGCGAGTTCTCTCATACTTACGAAGGCAACCATGCGCGCGCGCATTCCGAGGCAATTCAAGATCACGAGGATGGCGAGGATTCCGAAAAAGACGCGACAGATAACAGCGGGGGTTTCAGTGGCGATAGCCATTGGCTTCACCCTACTTCTCCTTCTCCTCTGGTCCGAACAAGCCATTTTGTTCTCCAACGAGTTGTTCCTTGGTGCCCTCTTGGCAGTTTTGGTTCCGTCGGCGATTCTAGACTCTGTCACTCAGAGTTGGGTTGAGGCCATCGAGAACGAGATGCCCCTTCTTGTAAGGGGAATTTCGGAAATCCAGGAGACTGGTCTGACTTTTGTGAAGGCCTTCGATAAGGTAGTGGAGAACAGGATGGTGCATGCCCCTCTTTCAGAAGAGGTGGAGAGACTCACAGTCCAGATGTCTTGGGGACTGTCCTTTGAAGAAGCCCTGAGGAGATTCAGGGACAGAATTGGGTCCTC
>CAYGAG010000186.1:0-326 GCA_964347765.1 uncultured Candidatus Bathyarchaeia archaeon | reverse complement strand
GGAAGGTTTTCACAGCTACATCCAGTTTTATGCAAGAGATGAAGGAGATGGATAGGGAGACATCTTCTCAGATGAAACCCTACTTACTAATCATTTACACAGCTTTCTTTGTCTTCGTTGTTACCGCGATTATACTTCTTAGCTCGTTTTTTGTACCCTTGGAAGATTACGCGGATATTCTCGGCACCGTTGGGAATTTGGGAGCTGAAGAGTTCAGAGGCTACTTTTATAGGACTATGCTCGTTTCAGGGTTGCTGGGCGGTCTGATGGCTGGGAAGATTGGGGAACTCCATGGGGCGAGGAAGGGGATGCGGGAGGAGATATCA
>CAYGAG010000185.1:0-2900 GCA_964347765.1 uncultured Candidatus Bathyarchaeia archaeon | reverse complement strand
CGTAAAGGATCTTCGTTTTGGCTTGGGTCGCTATTGCACCTACGCCTGCTTCCACATGTGGAACCCTGCTTCTGACTTTTGGAACGGCTGTGGAGACGCATACACCCAACGCCGACGTTTTCGAACATCTGGCCACCATAGAGAAAGTTGAAAAAATCTTTAACACGGTGCCACCTCATTCTATGCGTTGTCTTCCCAGTATTGCCTGTTTCTGAGGTATTGGATTTTGGCTTTTAGGAGATCCATGTAGAAGCCGTCTTCTTCAGGGTGCATTTTACCGAGTATCCTGAAGGCTGTCTCTGGCCCCACACCCCTCACTTGGAGAGCTGTTAACGCCTTCCTTCCGTGGCTTAGGATCAAATCCGCTGTGCGTCTGGCGTGGGTTAGCTGTTCTAGATCCTCATCGACCAACTCCTTCCCCTTCCGCCTCCGCTTAAGGATATCGCCAAGTTTCTTGGGATCTTGATGGATGCGAAGACACGCTAGCAAACCATTTCCACATTTTTCGCAGACTGGATTTTCAGGCAGTTCACGGATGCGCTTTTCCGCTGACCATTCTCCGCATGAGAAGCAAAAGAGCGTCACTTTTCTAGCCAAAATCGCTCGCTTCATCCGTTCAATGTTGCTGAGAAGGACACGTTCGGGCGCCATGAGTTCGGGTACGTCGGAGTGCTTCATCAGAATGTGATATGCCAAGGGAGTCGGGCTGTCTAGACAGAGCATAGTCTTGATCCTGATCTTCCCATCCTTGATGTCCTTCATTATCCGTTTCACTGAAGAAAGGTCGATCTTCTCCATCATGACTTCTCTTATGGTCTCTTCGTAAATCGGCGTCTTTCTGAAGCGTCTCGGTAGCTCTGCAAGCCTTTCGGGTCCCATAGTTCTCCCACGCGGGAGAGCGCCAAACCTCTCGGCGACAAACTTCATTTTGTAAGAGAAGGGGAATCTAGCTCTGAGATGGTCATCGAAGGCCTGATCCACCTCCTCTTCTGTCAGCCCAAAGAGTAGAGACCGGAGTTTTTCCAAGTCTCGGAGTTCAGCTTCTCCGGGCATTTCTATTAGGATTCTGTAGCCGTCGTTCCACCATCCTGTGATGAGTTCTTTATCTGAGAGCACGGAGTCAAAGACGCAGCCTAGACTCCGATTGACGACCTCTCCGAAGCAGGCGTGAATGATTAGGTATTTGTCAAAGGCTTCGATGAAGATTTGGTCATCGGTTGGTAAGGGTGCACCTTTCTTCAGATGTTCGTGAATCTCCTCAATTGACTTGAGTGGTGTTGACTTGGTGGTGGAGAACTTCTTTGCGAGTTTCTCAGCCACAGCCCCTAGATTATCCTCCCGACTCAGTTCCTTGGCGATCTCCTTACGGATCTTGCCCACCTGTTGGGCGAGTGTAAAGGGTACTGGAAGCAGTTCACCGTCCCATCCTGGAATAGCCGCCATGGGGTCTTCTGAGGGGACAACGTAGACTGTTCCCGTTTCTTCCTCTATCTGAACGATCCGCCAGACTTTGCCTCTACATATGAAGTTCAGCCCTATTCTTGCTCTGAGAGCCATGAACTCGTCGCCGAGGGTGCCAATGGTGCGGTCTGACAGTACGTCTACTATGGGATAGCGCTTTTCGTCTGGGATCATGGAGAGATTCTCGTAGTAGTAGGACCAAGTTCTTCTTGTTCTAGTCAATGTGTTTCCTTCTACGCGTAGTTCTCTCAATCGATGTAAGCAAGTCACAACATCTAAAAGTTTAGCCTCAGAGAGATCGCGATAAGGATAGGATCGACGCACGATTTTCAGAATTTGAGGGATTGTTGCCTGTCGCTGATCCAGCAGTATTCCTGCGACTTGGTGTGCCAAAACGTCTAGGGCGTTTTCATGTATTAGAATGGGCTCTAATAGACCCTTACGTGCCCTCTGTGCAGCGGCTACAGCTTCAAGCGTGTCCTCGGGAAAAGCTGTGATGATGACTCCCTCAGAGAGGAGGTCAAGCCTGTGACCGCTTCTTCCCACACGCTGAATGAGACTGCTCACCTGTCGAGGCGAGAGGTACTGAATGACCAAATCAACGTGTCCGATGTCTATTCCCAGCTCCAGAGTGCTGGTACAAACGATCGCCCTGAGAGCTTTCGTCTTAAAGTCGTCCTCGATTAGCCTTCTCTCTTCCCTAGAAAGAGAGCCATGGTGAACCGCTATGTCTTTTGTGAGTTGACTGAATTTGTGTCCCAGCATCTCGGCGTTTGTTCGACTGTTAACGAAGATCAAGGTTGAATTGTGACTTTTCACCAATTCGGAGATTTGCTTTATCCTCGCGGCGGCCTCTGGGGCGGTTCTCAGTTCATGAGCCAAGTCGTAGTCTGAGTCTTTTGGAATAGGATACTCTACAGTGTATCGGTATCCCTTCGGCAGAGGCACGTCGATTAGATTGATGGGTCGATTTGTTCCAGCGATGAATCCTGCAACCTTTTTGGGATTGCCCACTGTGGCGGATAGGCCTATCCTTTGGAACTCTCTTCCAACAATTTCAAACAGCCTCTCTAACGCAACCGTGAGCTGAACCCCACGTTTGCTTTCAGCAAGCTCGTGCACTTCATCTATGATCACGTGCTGAACGTTACGCAGATGTTTTTGCATGCGGGTGCCCGGTAGGATAGCTTGAAGCGTTTCGGGAGTTGTCACCAGCATGTCCGGTGGATGGAGTGCCTGTCTCCTGCGAATCTTGACTTCGGTGTCTCCGTGTCGAACCTCAATCGAAATCCCTAATTCGTCAGACCAGTACGAGAGGCGCTTTATCATGTCGCGGTTGAGAGCACGAAGCGGCGTGATATACAAAAGCGATATGCCTTTTCTCATAGGCTTCTGGATGAGGTTTGAGAAGACAGGCAGAAGAACTGCCTCAGTCTTCC
>CAYGAG010000184.1:0-3056 GCA_964347765.1 uncultured Candidatus Bathyarchaeia archaeon | reverse complement strand
TATCGACTAAACGTGCACTCGGACCGCTCAGCTTCAATTTTCCAGATTCAACTTCGAATAGGACCCACATGCCCGTTTGAACCGCCAATCGTCCGATTTCTATAGTTTTCTCGGTGGGAAATCTCCACCCGGGTGGACAGGGTATCAGTATCTGAAGGTACTTAGGACCCCTTATCTCCTTGGCCTTTCTCAACTTTGAAATCAAGTCGCGAGGATAAGAGATGCTGGCCGTCGCAACGTAAGGGATATCATGCGCAGCCATAATGAGAGGAACGTCCTTTTTGTGCTGCTTCTTCCCCGTCGGCGTCGTGGTAGTCCAAGCGCCATAGGGGGTGGAGCCGCTTCGCTGGATGCCCGTATTCATGTAACTCTCATTGTCGTAGCACACGTATATGAAGTTGGTTCCACGCTCTACTGCACCTGATAGAGCTTGTATGCCGATATCTGCGGTGCCGCCGTCACCTGCCCAAGCAAGCACAGTCACATCCTTCACACCCCTCTTTTCATAAGCCGCAACAACACCAGATGCAGCCGCCGCTGCCGCTTCAAACGCAATGTTCAGACAGGGGGACGCAAATGCCGTGTTGGGAAAGGGGCTGTGAATTACCGACGCACAACATGCAGGAATTACTAAGACTGTGCGTGGGCCAAGTGCTTTGTAAGCTAGTCGTAGAGCTACGGAGAGCCCACACCCAGCGCATGTTGCATTGCCGGGTAGAAGGTATTCTTCCTTGGGGAGCTCTTTCAACTTAACCATTTTTCTACCTCCTTAAGCCGATCCATTCAACTTCTTTCGCCACTTTTCCGGTTTCAAGATGCTTCAGCGATTTGCGAGCGATCTTTTCTATGTCGAGAAAGGTCACGTCTCGACCCCCTAAGCCAGCTATGAAACCTGCGATTAATGGTGTGTCCTCTTTTCCGCATAATGAAGCTTTGACCTCTGTGAAAAGTGGGCCTTCCATCCCGTAGGAGACCTGTCGATCAATCACTGCAACCATGCGCGGTTTCCGTGCAAGATTCTGAATCTCTTCCTTCGGAAACGGTCTGAAGACGCGGACTCGTGCTGCCCCCACCTTGAATCCACGGTGTCTCAGGCGGTCGACAGTTATTTTCGCTTCGCTTCCGATTGTGCCCATAGAGAGCAATACTAAGTCTGCGTCATCGCACCTGTAGCGTTCTATGTATCCATATTCGCGCCCAAACTTTTTGCCATATTCCTTGGCGATTTCAGGTATGATTTTCTTAGCGTTTTTCATGGCCTCATCCATGAAGTAGCGGAACTCCATGTACCATTCAGGATAGACTAGGCTGCCATGGGTGATAGGCTTGTTTACATCGAGTATCCACGGCGGATCGTATGGTGGCAGAAACTCGTCGATATCCCTTTGATTCGGGATTTCAACTGGCATGGATGTGTGAGAAAGAATCATTCCTTCATGGCAGACCATTGCTGGTATTCTAACACGCTTGTCTTCGCATAGTCGGTAGACCTGAATGATCGTGTCAAAGATTTCTTGATTCTCTGCACAGTAGAATTGTATCCAGCCCGTATCTCGCTGGGATAGAGAATCGCTGAAGTCTGCCCATATGTTCCAGCCCGGCCCCATGGCACGATTCACCACCGCCATGACTATTGGAAGACGAGCGGCCGATGCCCAGTGAAGCATCTCGTGCATGAGTGCCAATCCGTGGGCTGATGTAGCTGTGAAGGTGCGGGCTCCAGACGCTGCGGCTCCAATACATGCCGCCATGGCGCTGTGCTCCGATTCAACCCTTATGTACTTAGCGTCCATCTCTCCCTTCTCAACAAAGTCAGCGACCTGTTCAACCACTGATGATTGGGGAGTTATGGGGTAAGCGGCGATCACATCTGCTCTGGCTGCTTTACATGCATAGCCTGCTATGTGATTTCCAGTATCTATTATCATCTGAGGCATTAGACTTCCCGCTCCATCTCTATGGCACGTACAGGACACTCATTGGCGCAGACTCCGCATCCCTTACAATACTTATAATTGACCTTTGGCACGTCTCTCTCTCCTCGTTCAATGCAGCCTTCTGGACAGAAGATCCAGCATAACAGGCAACTGGTGCATTTGGATCTGTCGACAACTGGACGGAATGTTCTCCAAAAGCCTGTTTCTCCTGCGCTTCCAGTCATTGGACGCGAAATGATCGTGATTGGCAAATCTTTTAGGCTTTTAGGCTTTTTGCTCATATGGTCTCACCAACCTTTTTTCAGCCTTTTGTAGGCTCTAGCCGCTGCCTCAGCATTTTTCTCTCCTACAGGTCCTGGCCACTGACTTCGGACGGTTTCAATCACGCTTTCCAATTTGACTTCACCACTTGCTTTGGCGAAGCCACCCATCATTGTAGTGTTGACAACAGGAAGACCTGCAACCAAAAGATCCAACTCGAGAGCGATTCCCGTGGCGTTCACGGTTGCGACGCGATAGTTATCAATACCCACTTCCTCGGGTTTTGTCGCCGCATTCACTATCGCCATACCATCTTTTTTCAGTCCGTCTGTGACTGGTACAACTCCTAACAGCTTAGAGTCGAAAACCAACACATAGTCGGGATTGTACACTCGACTCCGTATCGGGTTAGGCTTATCTGCTATTCGAAGAAAGGCTTCCACTGGTGCTCCTCTCCGCTCTGCACCGAAAAACGCGAAAGCCTGTGCCCACTTTCCCTCAACGAACGCTGCGTGAGCCAGCAACTCCGCAGCGGTTACACCGCCTTGTCCACCTCGACCGTGAATTCTGATCTCTTTCATTAGTTCTTCCTTCTGATTAGAGAAACAGAAAGTGTGCCCAATAAGATATTAGTGTTTAGCCTTCACACAGACACGGCATCGATATTCATAAAGATCACAAGCAGCTAAGAATAGATCCGATTTTTGCCGCAAGGCGAGTTTGTTTTTGGTGTCTACGGAAAACCTTTATCAAAGCGAAACTTTATTTGACGCTCTCTAAACGGTAACGAAAAGACGGAGGAAGTTAGATGCCAATGATCCTTCAAGAAGTTAGATGGCACGGCAGAGGTGGACAGGG
>CAYGAG010000183.1:0-3062 GCA_964347765.1 uncultured Candidatus Bathyarchaeia archaeon | reverse complement strand
TAGGATCATAATAGAGCTTTACTGAATAGATCAGATCCTCAAGTTGAACTTCGCGTTTCTTTAAATTTCGTTCTGCTTGCCTGACGATCGCAATCATCCTTTTTTTAGCCGACTCATACTCTTCTAATGTCTTCACACGGCTAAGTTCCTTTACACAGTCTTGGAAGATCTTTTGGATGATTTTCGGAGAGTTGGATTTTATGGCCGTGAGTCCTTTAATGTCAGGTTTCCCATCGGGCAGGATGCCGAAGTAGGCCTTCTTCGCTTCTGGAAGGACGCATAGGGAATATTCCTTCTCAACTGCCAGATCTAGTCTCAATTTCTCCTTTGCTGCTCTGATCAACCATTCCACCTGATCCTGCCTAGGATTGTCTAAGAATAGAGAATCGGTGTCACCATATGTCGGATGAAGCCCTCTACCCTCGGCAAGGTCCCAAGTAGTCTGCAAAGCCCATCGTCCGTACCCTGTAATGCATTCTGCTAGTGGGGGGCAGGCTAGTCCGTGGATTCTCACCGTTACGCCGTAACTGGAAACGCTGATCAATTTCAGAAGTTTCGAAATGCTCTTAGCCTTTTTCCTCTCTTGTTCTTTGACTGCAGTGCTTTGAGAGAGAGGTTTGAACCAATGTATGCGTAGGTCCTTTAGGGCACCTACCAGTATTGAGTAGAAACCTCTTCTGATCGTGCATACCCATTGCTCAGGGCATTCGCTGATTCTGTTCTTGCCACATTCTTCATGTGGACAGTTCACAGTTTCGTATGAAAGATTATAGCTGTCTATACAGCTGGGATACAGGCTTTCAAAGTCGCAGACGACTGTGTGAAAGTACACTCCCGCTTTCGGCTGTACAGTCAAGGCGCCAGGAACTCTATGTGTCTTCATTCCTCTTCTGAGTTCTGTTGAGGTGGGAATCAAAACATTGTTTCTTCTTAGGAAATTGTGGATAATCGGTTTTAGCCAGTCGCTTACCCTGTGCCTCTCATGGGCTTTCGCAACCGGAATATTTGCGAGTCTAGCTAGTGCGAATGCTCGGTGAAGATTCTCGGAACTTGACTCTTCAAGTCCGAGCTTTTCAAGCGTGACTTCGGGGATAGGCTGATGTAGAAGCCTGAACCAGTGTTCTATCTGCAGGTATTTTTGTGGGTCTGCAGCTTTGCCTTCCGCGAATACGTTCTGAAAGCTTGTTTCGAGTTCCTCTGACAAATCTGCAACGGGTGTTAGATTGTCTGCGTCTATTTTATAGGGCGCACCAAAGACCAGATTATGGTCAAAGACATAACTCTGGACGTAGTCTATCTCAGCCTCCCACACATTTTCGAATAATTTCGCTGCTTTTTTCAATGCGTCAATGGAGTAGACCATCACTTTGGATAATTTTCTCGTTTTGTCTGTGAAAAGATCACGTTTCTCTACGACTTCGATGTCTCCGTAAAGGCTACGCACTTTCTCCTGATCTATTTCAGACAGAGGGTTTGGAAGAAAGAAGTAGGGCTTGTAGTCTACGTATCTCTTTTCCACTATCTCGTCAGTCGGAGCATTATAGAATTTTAACACGATGATCCTGCCTTCGCTTTCTGCGTCAAGAAGGTAATGAAAATCCAATGTAAACGTCCACTGTTACTAAAGTCAAAATGTTTCTAGATAACTGTTTCCAAACGTGTGCACGATGTTGCTAGAGACGTTGTTGTGCTTTGTGCTGCTAGGCAGACAGGGTTAAGTTGACAACCTAGTCGTCAGTCATTGATGGGGGGTCTTGCTGAGGGTTTGCCGTTTCAGAGTCTGTTCTTCTAGCATTGTTGCTTTGTGAAGTTCTTGCATGTACCATCTTCGGTCACGGGAATAGTTGATGCCTACTGATACTCCGAAAACTATCAAGGCGAGACCGCTGATTATCAATGTCAGGCCTAAGGCTGCGCCGCCATGGGGTGTTGTATGATATGGGATGAAAAAGAACCACTCTGGATTCACAGTCAGGTTCAGATTCTCCAAAATACCGCCCACAAAAAACACAGCACCAGCTAGAAACATCATGTAGGCTATGGTCTCGTTGTGCCTTGACTCTTCAGCCTTCTCGTGAAGGTAGTCCCTGAATGACATTGTTTTCACTAGTCGGTTTAGCGAACATGTACCTAAATCTTGTTGTTTTGAAACTTCTATCCAGAATAAATATTGCAAGTCCTCTTTTCCAATAGATTGAGATCCCCTGCAGGGAAGATACTCCCTAGCTGCAGATACTTACCCGACACACAATCTTGCCAGGATATCTCAGAACGTCAACTTTGAAGTTATTGCATATGCTCTCGAAGGCAGCAAGGGATTAAATATCGGTTGACCGTATTCGTAGAATCTAAATGGGAGGCTTGCCAGTTTGACCAATGAGTGGGAATACAAGATTGTCGAGCTCAAAAGCGAGATGGAAGTGGAAGAGGAGAAGGTTTCTAAGCTTCCAAAACGTTGGTTCCGGATTCCAAATGTTGAGGACTTGCTAAATAAGTATGGTTCAGAAGGGTGGGAACTCGTGAATTTCGAAACAATAATAGACGTTAAGTCAGATGATTTCCTCTTTATCAGCGTCTTCAAAAGAATGAAGAAGTGAATCCGAGTTCCGCTTGACTTTTCTAACTGATGATACTCCTCTCACAGAAAGCTTCTTTCTTGACTTCTGGAAATACTTAGCCTCGTAAAGAATCTCAACCTCAAATCTCGGATCTTCATGATGACCTTCGCTTCCTGTTCTGATGATGGCATGGATAGGCGATATTCCTATTAGTGTTCCTGTGAATCGGTCTTAACGGGGAGCATCGACTGTTGGAAGATAGCCAAGAGAAACTGGAACGTGTTGAAAGATATCGCACTCGCCTAGATCAAGCTACCGAATACGGTAAGATCTGGGAGATTGTTAAAGATACGGTAAGCTTCACTTTGCGTAAACGCAGAGGAGGCATGATGCTTTTCCTGGACGATTTACCCATCCGGTTGGGAGCTTATCATCCATTAGGAACAAACAACATTGTCTTGAACAGAATTTTGGTCAACATAGTGGAAGAGGCTGTGAACTCAA
>CAYGAG010000182.1:2685-3079 GCA_964347765.1 uncultured Candidatus Bathyarchaeia archaeon | reverse complement strand
AAGTGTTGGAGTCCATAGCCTCTGATGCGCGCGCGCTCTCCCAACTACCCTGACTCAGATTCATTACAATGTGATAGGCTCAATTCCACCAATCGAATTCGCTGTAACTATGATCTAAGGCATCGTAGATGGTTTCAAATAGAAAGTCGTATTCGAAGTAGTTGTCAAAATAGGGGTTGGACCACCAGACTACTTCATACTCTGTTGCTTCAACAGGCATATACGCCCCTTCATCTGTTTCGACGAGTAGCCATGCGTGATATCCACCACCCCAAGGTGATTCTCCGCACACTATGTAAGTATGATATCCTTCGTTTTCCAGTCTCCATTCGATGTAGGCACTCATCTCACTGCAATCAAAAACACCCATGACATAACTGCCATCGATCCACTC
>CAYGAG010000182.1:0-2675 GCA_964347765.1 uncultured Candidatus Bathyarchaeia archaeon | reverse complement strand
TTAACGCCAAATCTTTGTCTTGCCAGAGATGCGTAATAGAACTCGAATCTATTTTCTTCCCCTGTTTGTCGTAGATTGGATATTTCCCATTCCAAACCACTAATCTCCCACTCTAGATCGATAATCTCTGACTGTAAGGTGTCTATCTCCGATTCATAATCGGTAGAATTGCCTTCCACCCATGATTGAAGTAGGGTTTTGTTTCCATCAAGCCACATTATCAAGTTACTCTTGTCTGTTTGAAGAGCACTAACTCGGATTCCTAAAGTCCTATTGTTCGTCTTAAGAATGTCTATCTGGCTTGATAGACTCGAGTAACTCCAAAGACTTGAGATAGTAAGGATAACTACTACAGCAGCAAGAACTAGTAATCCAATACCGGCCTTTCCGATTCCTTTCTTAACTTCTGTCATATCAGGTCCTCAGAAACCAGTTGATTTCTGCATATGCGAACATGTCAGCAAGTTGATTTCTTAAATATTTTATTCTGATTTGAGACTATAGGCTGCTTGTTGGTTGAGATAGTAATGCGCGTAGAAGGTAGGTTAGGTGTTATGAATGGAAAATCTGAAAAACTGAAAAGGTCTTTGACCAGTGCATTCCGAACATTGTTAGTGTTGATATGGGGATTTGCTGCATTATTGTATCTTGGTTATCTTGGAAATCTTCACGTGGTAGAATTTCCTTGGAACATCCTTGTGGCAGTTCTTTGGCCAGTATTGCTATTTGCTGGCGCCATTTTTCTCCTGTTTCTTGGGGTAGGCGATTAGGCGCGCGCAAAATTTAACGTTTTTGTCACTCCACGCGCGAAAAATCAAGTAATTCAGTCTATCTTCATCCAAATGATTTTGATTCGCTAGAGAAATCTTGCCTAAGTTTTATATTCGTATTGACACGTTTCTTGTATAATGAAAGAAGAAAAAGGAAATGAGTGAAGTGTTGAAAGTCAAGAATTACATTTTGATATTGATCGCAGGCATCATATTTGCTAGCTTAGGCTTAGTGCCTTCAGCGAATCCCCAACCCTATTATGATGCTTATTTCACAAGTATTATGGTGACTCATGGAAATAACGATATTGAGCTTATCAGTGGCGGAACTGCTAAGGTCTATGATAGCCAAATGGTATGGAAGAACCTTACCTTCTACAATGAAAGATGTGGTGTCTTTGGAGCTGACCTATATACAAAAATCTACGTTGATGATACACCAGGCGGAACATCTAGTGAACGCTATGTTTTCAAGGGAGCTTACAGCAGCGATGATTGGCACTCGACTGCCTACGGTCCTGCACTCCATACATACAAAGTTGAACTTTGGTGGGATAGCGCTGGAACACACTACTTGGAAGATGTCGAATATTTCGACATAAAAGTAGTCAAACTCTTCGTAACTAATTGGTCTCCAGCAAGTTTGTCCATAGAGAAAGGGAAAACCACGCCATCTACTCTATCAGTTAGTTTGAAGAATGGCGGAAATGATTACATGTATAATGCAAAGGTATCAGTCGTTGATTCTGATGGGTTAGAGGTATCTCCACAGTCACAAAGTTTGGGTGACCTATCAAGTGGTGGAACGAAGTCCACAACCTTCCTCATAACTGCTCCAACTATTGCAGCACTGGGTGCACATACCGTATCATTCCAAATAGATTACGATGATTTCAGAGATGTTTCTCACTCTGAAACAAAAACAGCTCTTGTAAGTGTTACTAAACTGGGGACAAGCGTTACTTTAGATCTTGAGCCATCAAGTATTAAGATCGGAGATTCAACAACTATCACTGCCACACTGGTTGATGGGAATCACAATCCAATAGAAAACCAACAAACAACATTCTACATAGGAACAACAAATATCGGTACCGCATTTACTGATTCATCTGGAAATGCCGTTAAATCATATATGGCTAACATCGATGCTGGAACTTATGTAATAGAAGCTTCTTACGCCGAAAGTACAGACTATGGCCCAAGTGGTGCGACAAGCAATTTGATTGTAAACCCATTTACCACATCACTTACAATTGATGTTCCTTCCGCAACGCAAGGTAAAGAATGCACAATAAAGGCAACTCTGAAAGACGAGAATGGAAATCCAATACAAGGTGTAAGCGTTGAATTTCAGGTTTACGATGGAACTAGTTGGTCAAACATAGGCTCTGCAAACACTGATTCCAACGGGTTTGCTTCTGTAGGTCATACACCTCTAGAAATCGGAACACTTCAAGTTAAAGCAATGTTTAGTGGAACTACAAACTATGCTCTGTCAAGTAGTACATCAGCTGATCTAAATGCCGCTATGGATTATACTCCCTTCTATATTGGCGGTGGAATAATAGCCGTAGCCATCATTGGTGTAGCAGGATACATTGTCTTTCGTAGAAGAAAAAAAGCAATACCCACCCCGAAAACAGCGAAAGAAGTCTAAAACTCAGATGTCCTAGTTGCGTCCTCGAAAGAGAGAGAACTTGTCTGGATAGAAAACCTAGACTAATCCAATGAGAGAGAATATGGGTTATATTAAACGCGCGCGCTTTGGAGACGCCAACGGGCGAGCGAACGAAGTGAACGAGCCGTGTGTGTGAGAGAGAGAATTTGCCTCATATCTTAGATCTGACTAGGCTGACATCACTCAGACAGACACAAAACCACTATTTCCCAGCAGGAACAGCA
>CAYGAG010000181.1:2825-3094 GCA_964347765.1 uncultured Candidatus Bathyarchaeia archaeon | reverse complement strand
GATTAGGGCGTATTCGATCTTATCTTGATTTGATGGATAATATCCAATGCAAAGATTAATCTCCCCCCAAATCATCTGGGCTGCAACTTGCACATCTCTATAAACCTCCTCAAGCGGTTCAAAGGAACGATCAGTCGGCCGAAGCTCTGCTAGTTGTCTTTCAATTTCATGTATCAAGTCTGAGTTGAATGTTTCAAGTTGTTCATTAACTGCAGAAAAGATCTTATCATTGAGTGGATCGGAGAGATTATCGAGACTTGCAGCGATCT
>CAYGAG010000181.1:0-2694 GCA_964347765.1 uncultured Candidatus Bathyarchaeia archaeon | reverse complement strand
TCCGCCACGTCTGTCTATGATAGGTTTTAATAAGTCATCACCAAGAGAGTCGCACCACCCAGATCTAGCTGTAGAAACCAAGGCTATAGCCTCGAGCAAGGTAGATTTCCCCGTGTTATTCCTTCCAACAAATATCGTTATAGGTGTGAGTTCATCTAATTCGACCTTGGTAATACAGCGATAATTCCGGATTGTAAGCTTATTGATATGCACTTCTATCACTTAGCGGACAAAGCCAAACCTATCTTACACACCTAGAGTATTTAAAGCGTTGAAGCATGCACACATCATAGATTCCCCATCTAAAGTTACTGAAAGTGCTTGCGGCGTACATCCTAAGCAGAACACAGCAGAGCTGGAGATGTCACCCGAATGCATGCATGCAGTACACAAATCCAGAGAAGCGAACTTTTCCAAAAGCAGCGAAGCACATTCACTCCTACCCTTGAAGACATTGGTTTCATTGAATTGTTTCTATTCCCTTAAATTCATCAAGTGTGAAACTAACTTTGTACAAAAATACTTGGATGTTTGGTATTACTTTCAGAGCAAATTCCAACTTCTTGTCGTAGTCTGCTGCGATTATTATGCCATTTACATTTTTGTCTCCTTTCCTATCCTTAATCCACCCCATATAGCGTGTCAGTTGTCCTATTGTATCATCACTTGTTTGAGCTTTTTTCAGTTCAATAACCACATGATTCTTTGTTTCCTTATCTTGAGCCAGAATGTCTATTGATCCGATGTCTGTTTTGTACTGTTGACTAACTAGCTCTCCATCCTCAATGATTAGATCAAATTTCTTACCTAGTTCTGTTTTTTCCCAATTTTGTATAAGGAAATCTTCGAGCTGCTTTTCCATGTAGAACCGAGCTTGATTTAATGCGGAACCAGTTCTTTCCACTTCACCCAGTACAATGTTCTTGTAGTAATTCAGAATTGTTGTTAGGTCTGACTCGATGTCCTTCTCAGTAGCTGTCTTGTTAGTGCTTGGATAGATATGCTCGATTTTTCCATTGCTGAAATTAATTCTATATGCTTTAAACACATAGGAGTCACCATACCGAGGAACATCTCTGTCAAAATAGGCTTGAATGGTTTGTGTCGAGTTCATGATTTCTGCGGGCCAGTTCTCAGTGGACTCTTCAGTTTCACTTATTCCATAGGCAAGAACAAGAGTATTAAGCTCTTTATAGTACAAATATACTGGGTAAAATCCTCTACTGACTTGCATCTCCGGGGCAATGAAGGCAATCCATGGAATACGAGCTGGAGCACCCATTCCGAAGGATACCTTCATCTTTAGACCGCTCCATTCCCTCGGATAAGCTGAAGTCTTTAAGTCACCTTTTTGTGCTTGAACTAAAAATTCGTTGATTATTTCAAATAAATTGTCCATATAATCAGAGTGTTCATCCAGTCTTTTTGAAGTTTTCGACATGTGAACGCAACAATAGAAGCTTCTTCCATAAACCCTAATTACACTAGGACTCCACTCTCCTTCGTACGTTAAAGCAAGAGAGAAAATGGGAGGTGACGATTATGCGCAAAAGAAATTCTATGGCAATCTGCTTGATGAGTGTTGTTGTGCTAACGTTAGCTTCGGTCCCCATTTCGACCCAACAAGGTGTCAGAGACTACGATCCTTGGTGTGATGTCAATGATGATGGTAAGATTGACATAAAGGACGTTGCGACTATCGCTGCGAAATTTGGAACTGAGGGTGCTGCTATAAACAAAACAGCCCTTTTACTAGATCTTCAATCAAGAGTAGATGCACTAGAAGCAAAACTTGTAGCCATCAATAACACCCTTATAGATCTTCATGTTGAGATTGACTCTCTGACTATCTGTCAAAACTCCTCATGGGCAGCCGATAGAGTAGCAACTTCAAACACCTCATGGAATTTCATCCCATATATGCGAGTTGGTTTAACATTGAATACTTCATGCTCTGTGATTATTGCATTGTGTGCTAATTGGCACTGGGATCCAAGCTTCAATTATGTACGAGCGGTCATAGATTCTGCATGCATGCATGCACGTCGGCGCACCATGCTCTCATTAACATAAACCTTATTCTACTTTTAGTGAGTAATGTAAAATGGGATGTTAGGATAAGTGGAGTCTTGATTGCTGGACATATGGTTCTAATTGGGATTGTTGGAGTAACTATACTCTTAATCTTCCTTGCTGTCATGCTCTACTATTCACCACCTCATAAGCGAATGAGGAGACAAAGAGAGCTTTCAGATGACGACAACGATGAAGAAATCACTAATCAAGAACTAAGAGAGAATTTGCAAAATCGCTACCAGAATCTAAAAGATTACTACTTAACATATCTTGAATGCTGTTACGGGGCGTTCATAGCGATTTTTATCGGGATAATTGCTGTTCCGGTTCTCCCTCTCCAAAATCTCATTTTAAAGGTCATTTCAGTATTTGGGTTAGACATAGATGACACAATATCTCATGAAGTAGAAAAACTCGGATTCCCTTTTAATCTCTTGGAAAAGATTTTCAGACTCGCTAGACAACCCGTATATGAAGGAGCAAACATCAAATATTTCGGAATTGGACTCGGTTACTTGGGTTTGCTTGGAATATCTATCATCGCATGCTTATAGTAATTTTTGCATATGTTAGGAATTTTGCGAAAGTTCCAAAAATAATGGTGGCGCACGCTTTATG
>CAYGAG010000180.1:0-3130 GCA_964347765.1 uncultured Candidatus Bathyarchaeia archaeon | reverse complement strand
TTGTCACCTCACCTCTGAGGAACTCCCTACCGGAGCTCACCTTGGAGTTGACGTGGGAAATCTTAGCAGCACCATATTGTTACAAGTTGCGGAAGTTCTGGTCTATTGAAAGGAAAGGTTTTGTTTCTCGTGCACGCGCTCATGTACATAGCTCACTATCAAATATTATCGATCAAATTTGGGATTCTGCAAACAGCTTCCACATGAAGTACAAGAATAAAATACGAACCTTCTATGGAAATGATGCTCGTAAATATGATTTAATTTTTCGTATCATAGAGGAAATTGAAACCGAGAATGGTCAAATGTTGAATGCCAAAACTCTCGTAGACCATTTCATAGAGAAATTTCTAATGGTGCCATCGCGACCGGTTCCGAAGATACCTCTTACAACACTGAATCAATCGGTGAATAATTCAGTAGACACATCTGGCTATGAGAACGATTTCGCAAAGAGAATCATAGAGATCGCATCTCTGAAGCGAATTCTAATTCCAAAAAGTGGAATTTCAATAATGTGGGTGCTTGCTCCAAGACTTCGAAATGGAAGTCTGGTTGCTGATAGAGTTCCTTGCCAGAGTTTCATTTTCAATAAAGATCACACCCTGTATTTGGAGATAGCTTGATGACACCAGGAACCTGCAAATCTTGCGAGAAGAATAATGCTCGCCATAACATTCGGCTCTTACGAATGGGACAAAGAACTACCTGTCCTCGATTGTATGCTCTCCCGATAGACGCAAAGAGTGTACATGAAGAATTCTTGGACAACCTCAAGCGAGGAGATTGGGGATTCGTTCTGGTGCGAGGAGACAATGGCGCAGGGAAGTCAGTGTATATAAGGTATCTTGAACACCTTGCAAATCTTGAGGATTACGCTATTAGCCACATTGAAGTCGACCCAGTGCTTCTCAGACAATATGGACCACCAAAGTACTTTTCTCTACATATGTTCAACAGCATTCGACTCCCAGGCGGAGAAATGCTGATCTACAAGATGATGAAAGACGAAAAGTTTCGAAAGAAGCTTCATTCAGTTGTTGAGAAGCACTTTGCGGATTTTGACTATTACAGCCCTGCGTTAGCTCAGGCCTTGTTGCTTGCTACTGATGGCTCACGCCAGAATGATGAATTGAGAAAAATGGCGTTCTCATGGCTTAAAGGTGAGCCAAAGTATGTAATTGAACTCCGAGACATGGCGATTTTTGACAAGACAATGAAATCAATCTTGAATGTACCAACAAACAAGATGTTATACACCATGAAGGACCTTCTTTCATACATCGGCTGCAAAGGACTTCTAGTATCTGTAGATGAAATAGAGAAAGCTGGTGAACTTCCATACATAAAGGGCAGAGAGACCCTATCGGTGATCAGAGATCTAATTAACATACTGACGAGCGAAGACTCTCTCCCAATAGCAAGGGGAACCATGAAAGGTCTCTTTATAGCTTACGCAATAAGCACTTTCTATTTGGGCTACAGTGGAGTTATCGAACTCGGCGGGGTCGATTTTCAAGCTCAGGCAGACACTTACGGAAAACCGAAAGTCACAATTCAAGAAATGCCAAGACTTAGCACAATGCTTCGTGATTCGGGAGCTATGGTTTCTGCCGATTTTAGTTCAATGGATGATTTAAAAGCCATAGCCAAGAATATGATCCCATGCTATTCTTCTGCCAAGTCAAGGAAAATTTCCATATCCAATGATGAATTAGCAAAAAGGTCGTTTAACAGAACCAACAACTTTCTTGCAAGGACGAACGTAATGACAATGGTAAGAATTCTCGACAAACTCTAATAGCGGAGTTCCACCCAAAACTCGCCCCATTGAATATCGTACTAGTTTAGAATTTCCAATAGTTTTTCTCCTTTTGCTGTGATTCGGTAGATTCCTCGACTGACGCGTTCGATGTAGCTGTTGGGAAGCAGATAGTCGTAGAACTGTTTTCTGAAGGTGTTGGATGTGGCGAAGCGGAGACAGGTGGCTACGGTTTTCTTTTCAATGTTGGTGTAGTGTACACAGCCATTTTTGATGAATTGCAGAATGGTCTTGCGGAGGATGTCTCTTTCGTAGTCTCTCATGAAAGCTGCACCTCCACGGGCTTCTGTGCGCTGTGATAGTTACATAGGGGGCAGACGTAGAGAATATTCATTGGATGTTTCAGGTCTCCCCAGGCGTCACCTGTTGTTACAATCGGTCCATACGTCTGCGGTGTCATATCCTTCGTATAAGAATTCATTAACGTTCCATACGGACCTTTACCATGGTCAACCGGACAATACTTGTAGCAGTCGCACACAGCAAGGTCCGCTGGCCGTAATCTGCAAGTTTCTTTGCCGCAACGTGAACAAACACCGCAGGCATAACCTACTTTTGTCGCCAATTATGCCACTAGCCCTGTCATCTTCTGGTCGTGTTTGGTGAGCTTCCCCAGAATCTCAGCGTGCGAACCTGTTGTTTCTTCAGCGTAGGGATAGGTCCAATCGCCATCTTGCAGTTGGTGCCGTGGGAACGTTTTGATGAATGCTTTTGTCGGATAGTCGTCATGCGACAGCACGACTAAGAACGGGTTGTAGTCGGTTATCGTTGGTCCAACCGCCCATTTCCAAATGACTAGCCCGGTTTCAGTGATTTTTCCGTTTTCACCGGTTGTTGTGTCGAGCACGGGAGACTTGCCATCATCAGGAAGTAACCCGGTGTAGTCCCCATGCTTGTAGAGCTTCACGGATACGCCGCTGATGCCATTCTCGTTCTTGTCCGTAGCTTGGAAGTTGAGGGTATATTCATCATAGACGATCCCGTTAGTTGACGTGTGCAGTTTGGCTCGATTCCACTCGCAATCGCGAACGTAGGTTGCTTTGCTGTAGTAGTTGTAGACGTCATACGCGCAGTTCTCGAAGCGCAGGTTCCACAGTCGGCCGTTGTTGCCGTAGAAAGTGCCGATGTTTGAATTGTGGATGAGCAGGTCTTCGGGCTTGGTGATCGGCTCAACATCATAACGAAGCCCACCACAGATCTTGACTCTCTTGAACAGATCATTGATTGTGTAGACTTGTTGTTGAGTCCACATTTCGCTGTCAATGACTTGGTTTTCATGCTGCCTTGACCGCAAATTGCAGATAGAAC
>CAYGAG010000179.1:0-3161 GCA_964347765.1 uncultured Candidatus Bathyarchaeia archaeon | reverse complement strand
AAGAATTTGTCGCTGATGGACTGATTCTATTCCAAACAATTGAAGAGAAAATCGGCATCAAAAAACGGGCAGTAATACGCAAGATGAGAGGAACACATCATAACCAAAACTATAGCAACATCGTGATTTCAGACCAGGGAATCTCATTGATGCCATACGTGACCTAGCAACTGGGTGAAGGTAAATGGCATTGAAGGAAAAAGACCGAATAAACGCGATTCTTGTTGAAGCCGTAAATGAAGGCCTATCAAACATTTGCAGCTCAGCCGCGTCCTCAGTTCTTTTCTTTCTAGAGAAAAATGGTTCGATCAAGTCAACATCCAACATCGAAAACCTGAAAACCTTTGCAGGAGGCCTAGAGCGCATTTTTGGATTCGGCGCAATGGTGATTGAGAAAAAAATCCTAGAGGTTCTATGCCTGAAGCTTCAATTGCCTGACCCGAAAGAAGCCAAAAACAACTTCGAATTTGCCAAAGAAATAGGAAAGGCCATCGAACTTTATGAAGCCAAAAACACGAAGCTGAAGAATGAAAAGTAGAGGTGGCACAACTCGCCAGATTTCGAACACCGTCAAATACGGTGGTTTGAATAACAATGATCACGAAAGGATCGATGGCACAATACTGTCAGGGCAAAAGGAGAAGACCAAACCGTGCATAGAAAAGAAAAAGCATTAATGTCAGCAGCTTTGCTCATCATTTTCAGCATACAACTACTTTTATCCCTAAAAATAGCCTCTTCACAAGCAGTAGGCACACACCATCCATCTGGATACAACCTAATCGGCGCAACCACTTACACTTCGGGTGCATTGATCCACTTACAGTCTGACGACAGCGACTGCATGACTTTCGGAAGCTATTCTTCAGGAACAGACATATCAGATTTTGTTGACAGCGACGCATCTGACGTGGACAATTCTGCCGGCAAAGGAACAAACAGCAATTTCTCAGCACAACAATACGGTCCAGACGCAATTTATGACACATTAACAGAAGAGAACACTGCCAATGTAAGCAATACGATGTTCATTGACGCAGAATCCTTTGAGGACACGTGGCCTCCAACGGGTTGGAATGAAACTGATGCTTGGAACAAAGAAAGCGACCAGGCGTACTATGGAACCTATTCAGCAGATTTTGACAGCCCTTTGTTTGGAACATCGTCGGGAGATTTGGATACCCCCGATTTGAATTGCTCTGACGCAAACGCAATTTACGTAAGCTTCTGGTATAGAGATAACGACCTTGACGCCGACGACTTTTTGCTTAAATACTACGATGGAAACAATTGGGAAAACATCGCCGATCTAGGGTCCGCAACGCAGGAAAACCAGTGGCTCCATTACCAACAGAAAATTACAGACAGCCGATATTTCGTGCCAACTTTCAAGATACGATGGTCCGCAGTGAGCGTCGGCTACGGCGAGCACATTTACGTTGACCTAGTCACCGTAAGAAAAGAAAAAGGAACATATAATTATGAATTGGATTTAGAAGCCCAATGGACAAACATAGACCGCAACGAAACGAATGAAGAGTTGACAATCTACGTCGACAAGGGGAACAATACGTACTCTCTGGATGCCACAGGCGGACACATGATAATTGGCGACGGAACAGCCAATTGGGGTTCTACAACGGGCACTATCTCATTTTGGACCAAGTGGCACTCAGTTGGTGACAGACCTTGGGGCCAACACGAAAACATGGAAATCAGATTTTCTGGTTTTAACATGGTTATCGACTGGGGAGCTGCCGGGTCTGTCACAAGCAGCACAAGCTTCACCGCCGGCAGATGGTATTTTATAGCCATCGTATGGAATGAAAACACGGACGACCTGTATTTGTACGTAGGAGACCAATACAATCCTCCTACGGAAGACACTCACATCGCTGGATGGGCAGATACCGTATCAGATGAAGGTGTCACCCAGAACAATTTTATGGCATCCAAAGGTGGCGTAGACCCGACGGATGGGCACGGAGACGATTTAAGATATTGGAATGTTGATAGAACCTTGGCGGAAATACGGAGCGACTACAATACCGAACTCACTGGGTCCGAGGCCAATCTCAGATCTTATTTCAAGCTAAACAACAATTTCGACGACACAGGACCCAACAACAATGATGGTTCAGGCTCTGGAAGCTACTCATTCTCTTCCGACGTGCCCTTCGGCTCACCCCCCAACGAAAACATTCGAGTAGACGTCTGGAGCGGCATGGCATGGCAAAATCTTTTCACAGACCTCACGAGTGGATGGAACAACATTTCAGTTTCTTCTTACTTAACCTCTTCAACGTTAACAATCCGATTCAAAGGAGATACAGAAACAGGCGATGCCACTCAAGACAGTTGGAATATGGACATCACGCTGCTACATGTTTGGTCTGACCAATACACGATGGAAGTCGAATTCGTTGGTCTAAGCAACATGGAGACGTGGGCTCAATTGGAGTGGTCGGTTGACAGTGCATGGACTGCTGGCTCAGTTAGTGTTACATTGCAACTCTACAATCATTCCCTTGGCGATTACCCAACAAACGGAAATGGACACGTGAGCTATACTTCAAGCGCCACAGCAAACACAGATGAAATGAAGACCCAAACTATTCCTGCAAACCCAACTCATTTCAGGAATTCTACAGGTTACTGGAAAGTGAAAGTTGAAGGCGTCAAGACGACAGATTCACCGTTTTACTTCAAAGTCGACGTGATCAAATGTGACATTGATTTTTCGGCTCCCTCAAAGCCGTTTGACTGGGCGATTTTGTACGCATTGCTGGCGGTCTTTGGGCTTGTGTTTCTCTCAGCTGTAAAACTCAATCGTAAGAAGAAAATAGACACGTTTTCTGAACTATTTGGAATGACCCACCAGCAAATGATCGGCAAGAAAATGCTGCTAGAAATTGATCCAACGTCAGAATATCACAAAGCCCTGCTCAACTTTGCTTCCGAGGCAAGAAACAGCGGCGAGCCGCTGTTCATCTTTACGAGCACAAACAGCGCCTTGCATTCAGCTTTACCCGGAGCACAGAATGTAAAGTTCTTTCTCCTGACTTCCAACGCATCCTCTCTTCAAAAGATCAACGAGAATGTAACTCTTCTACCTGCACACGACCTTTCAGTCCTGCTAAACGCGTCTGTTGAAGCTCTAA
>CAYGAG010000178.1:0-3173 GCA_964347765.1 uncultured Candidatus Bathyarchaeia archaeon | reverse complement strand
AAGTACGCCTTTGCTTGATTACCAGTCAGCCCGAAGTCGATTAGCATCTCAATATTTCTTCCCAAAGCTGACATGGAAACTCTTCCTGAAGATTTACTGTTACTGTAATATAACAGTAACATATATCTATTACTTCCCGATTCAACTTGGAGTATCTTGGAGATCATCAGCCGAAGCTGCAAGGAAGAAGAAAACACTCATATGGTGCAAACGCACATGTCTGGAGACACGCGCATGCAAGATGTAGAGAGAGCTCTAACACCTGCTCTATCAGCCTCAAGCGTAAGGCGAGAACAAGAAACGGTGATTAGATTGAAACCAAGAGTTGGAAAGCGCTTGAAGAAGGCTTGGTAAGGATACCGTGGCTGGTTTTGAAAAATGCTATCGTTGTTGAAGAATGAAGACATGGCTTGAAACGTGTTGACTGTTACTGTTGCACAACAGTCACATAAGTTTAAGAGGGTGCATCGTAGATCAGAAACAGAGCTTGTATGGACAATCGGATGCGATAACTGTGGAAGAACGTAGGTTTTGCGCTTTGCGGAAGCTTCCTTACGGATACAAGGATCTCGAGCCATATATATTGGAGGGGCATTTGAGGGTCCATCACGAAAGACATCATCAGGGATATGCATTCTGGCAAATCATCAACTGGAATGATATGAACAAAAGACTCGAAGAATTACTGTAATTTGTTTGGGAATATGGTGGAGGTAAAGAGACTTATGTCAAGAAACTTTGATGAAATAGATAAAGAAAAGCCATTGTTTCAACTCTTATTCTTGAGAAATGATGACAAGCAGAGCGTTGAAGTTGAGGAGGTTGAGGAGATCGATATGAGAGAAGTCAAAGAACATCTTGAACAGGGAGAGTCGGTGTTCATCACGCTTAAGCGTAATGAGAAATTCAAAAAAGAGCGCGTGCGGAGAAGAAGTCAGCTTTTACGGAGAACAAGCATAGCAGATTCAAATCAATTTGTGAATGAAGAACTAAGAATCATATTACCCAAAGTTGAACTGAAACAGGTACTATTTAGGGAGGTGAAGCTAAATGAAATGTGGATTGTGCGGAGCTGAAGTCAAGGAACAACCGAAAATAACTGATGAAGGAAAATGCTCTGTTTGCGGAGCTAAGCTGGCAATCAAGAAATAGAACGGCATTAAACACGAAACTCCTTTCTTTTTTTGTTTTGGCTTTTTTTTCGTGTACTACTCATTTCGTCATATCTTGTCTCAGACCGCGCTATTTTGGTTTTTTTCTCTTGTCTGGATTGTGCCTTCGGCTTAGACTGCAATACATTTGACCTTCACTTACAGAATAAACATTTGTTGTAATCAAAGAGAGAACTAGACCGTGCGCTTATAGAGTGCCACAGAGGTGTTATCCACGTTGGTGACGCCATCTCTGAACCCTGAGCGAACCAGTCTTCTTTTTTTCAGGTACTCACACTAAACAACAGCTAAGAAAAACCAGCATGAATGAATTCGGTGAATAGAAAGAGACGATGGAAGCGGCTGCACGTGTGCGTGTCTTTTTACTTTACGAGTTAGAATCTTGTAAATAACTCTTAGGGACAGGTTTTTCCCATTTAGAACAGGTTTTTCTATTGCTCTTTATGACTACGCGTACGCAACGCATTGTCTATTGTTCTATCTTTTTCCGAAGTTCTTAGCTATTTGCGCAATGTCTATCATGTTTATCTTGTTGTCTTGGTTTATGTCAGCTATCTGGTTCCATCTCGGATGATCTGGATATGAACCGAATGCTCGTGCTGTGAGGGCAATGTCTCGCATGTCGACTCTGCTATCTTTGTTTGTGTCGCCTGGAATTGGAGGTTTCCATGGGTTGATTAGGGGGCATCTGTCTTTGTTATTCTCGTCAAGAGAGTATGGTGCATCGCCTATTCCGTCACTGCCTGTCATGTTTTGATAGTGACCGTTACGATTGTCAACTCCACAATAGTCGCTCCAATAGTTGCCACCAGAAGGATAGCCGTTGTCCCAAGTGTTGATTGAATAGAGACCATATACTTGCTTCCAGTTTTCGGTGAAGTTGTTATGATATACCTTGTTCTCACTGTTTTGGTCCTCAAATCCCACTTCCCAAGCCAAATATCCTAAAGTTATCCCGTATACGTTGCATTCCAGTGTGTTCTGAATTATCGTATTATTATTGGAAGACGACTCCAAGAAGATTCCTGCCCCAATCCAGAAGGTACAGGATGATACGACATTTCTGAAAATTTCGTTACCTGTTGCTCCAGTTAGGGCTATGCCAGCCAAACCGCTTGGGATTGCACCACCTGTAACCTTGTTGTAGCTAAGGATGTTATTATGAGAGTAGTACAGGAAAATGCCAAGGATGTTTTCTGATAATATGTTGCTAATTATGCTGTTTTCACTGGAATACTCAAGGAGCAAACCGTATGAGCGCCTAGGAGGGAAAGTGTTTCTAATGATAGTGTTTTCTTTTGATTTCATCAGCCGAATGCCAGCCATTTCATTGTTTCCGCAAAATGTTTCTGAGCGATTCCATAGACTCGGGAATCGGATTGACTGCAGGCAAGAAGCTGTGTGGGAAAGCCATAGCGCATAGCGATGACACTTATTTGACTACGGTTAAGCTTAGAGAAAAGTTTGTGCAGCTAAAGAAGTTCCTGACTATAAAGGAACCTACGAAGGTGGAGGATAGTGTGGTTGAGAAGTTGGAGAGGGCTGTTTCGAGGCTTTCGGAGGAGTTGGAGCAGCAGAAGGTTGTTGTGGCTGCAGTCACTGGTGAGAACGTGAGGATTAGGAGGGACTTCGAGAAGCGAGTTGCGAAGTTGAATGAGGAGATGGCTGCTGCTAGGCTTTTGGGTGAGCAAGTACTAAAGATTGATGAGGGCGTGAAGAGGTGGCAGAAGGAAAAGGGTGAGTTGGAGGCTAGGTTGGCTGGTTTTGAGAGTTTTCAGAAGTTGGTTTTGGAGCAGCCGGATGAAGTGATTCTGGGATTGATTAAGGACGTAAGACGGCAGCTTGAAGAGAAACGCAGGTAGAAAAAGCAGACCCTTTACTATCATATAATATACTAATAGTCACACACACAAACAGAGACACTGGCAAAATCTATGGAAAAACCCTCAATTAGAAGTAACTGTTACTGTCAAATCACATTCTCATATTTTAAAACTTGCA
>CAYGAG010000177.1:0-3177 GCA_964347765.1 uncultured Candidatus Bathyarchaeia archaeon | reverse complement strand
ACCCCTGGATCCAAATTCACAGAAGCAACATCTTGCTTCGACATTCTTAACCATTCGCCGAAGGCTGCTGTAAGGAGGGACTTTCCAGAACCCGCTGTACCGATGATAAAGATTGCTGACATTTATACTCCTCTTCAGAATGTCAGATACACAGACATGAAACTTCTCTTCGGTAAAAGCCTTTACCTTCGGAAATCTACTGCAACCACTAACCATTTAATGCCTAGAAGCGTTGCTTGCTGTAGAGCTTCACACAACTACGCCTTGTCATCCGAATTAACACATTCTGGCGTTGGGTGAGTACTTCTTCTGTGTCGCTATGACGAGAATGCTTTGGCAAGATATGCGAATGAGAATTCCTTGATCTCTCCTTCTCCTAGAACCATGACAAAGCTTTTTATGTCTTCCATGTATTTTCCCCAGTCCATTCGGAACAAACTTAGTTTCTGAGCATAATCTCTGTAGTCTTCGTGTAGAGAGACTATTACTCCAGTCATTCCTATTCCTTCCCCGGTTGTAGCGAAAATTGCGTTTGGGAACTTCACTGCATACTCCTTGACCTTTCCAATTAGCTCTTCTGAGAGAATTTCTGGACGCATCTTAGTGAAGGTAAATGCCATTATTTCAAACCCGAGCTTTCTCCAATCGGGAATTATCGTGTAGCTTCTGACAAATCCATCACGCTCCAGTTTTCGGCGGGTCCTTGTTATGGTCGGCTGTGAAACCTTCAGGGCTCTCGCAAGTTCTCGGTCACTTCTTCTTGAATTTTTCAGAAGCTCAGCTAGTAACTCATTTCTTTTTTCTTCTCTCATAAATTTAGATATGCAAATATAACGTTAATAGTTCTCTGGATTTGAAAACTTGTGAATTCTGCCCATGCGAAGATTCTGTCTTAACAGTCTGAAGTTCTCAGATAATTCTGAATCACATTGCTAGATTTGGTTGTAAAAGGGCATTCTCAGACTCTCAGAATCAGCTTGTGGATCGCTGAGGAAGTCAGATCTTTGTTGTGATACTAGTATCTTGTATTGTCTATAGCGGCATTTCAGGTGGTTGTGGTTCTTGAATCTCCGACCGCCCTTGTCTTGACGCCAAGAACGCGATTATCCCTAGAAAAATCAGCATCAATGTTATGGCTAGTAGTAATATGAAAGAGAATGGTAATACTATTAACTGGTGAATAGCACTGTCAGAACCAGCGTAGCCATCATCGCCAGACCAGCTTGCTCGAATGTAATACACTCCAGCGATCTCCGCTTCCCAAGAATACTCGAATCTTCCATCTGTACCCGTCTTGACCTGCCTGAGAAGTGCCCAAGGCGAATTGTTCACTTTGACAAATACGGTGATATTCTCGTTGGGCAAGTGTGGCAAGAGCTGCCCTGAAAGCCTTATGGTGCTTCCTTGAATGACTTGTGTCGACGAAACAGATAGCGATATCGAAGAAGCAACAAAAGTCTCATAACTAGCGGAGACTTGTCCTGGCGCCCATTGTTCGCAGTCTTCAAGGGTCACGATTTGCACCTGAGACACTTTCAAATTGCTTGGACATTCTCCAACCCTCCATCCGCTTTCCCAGTTTCCGCCCGTACATTCGGCAACGTAGTAAGGGACGTCGTTATAGTCAACAAAGCTAGCTTGGTCTCTAGCGTCGTGAGGAGCTTCTGAAAGATGGATGCCTAGATTCATATGAGCCTCTTCCTCGTAGTAGAGCAGCACTACATCCAATCCTCCAGCTTTCAAGATTGAAGCTGCGAGACATGAGAAGAGATCGCAGTCGCCTTCATCTTCTACAATCGTCTCCACCGGATACTTAACGGGCAAGGTTTCCATGTATGGTATCTGATGTACAATCATAAGTACTCCATTTGCGAAATCCTCCTCGTCCGTGTAAATCTCCCAAAGACAGCCCGCTAATGGTTTTACAGCATAAGGAGTCACAAATCTGGCGAAGTCAAGATTTGAACCTAGTCTATGACTATTCTCTTGATAATATTCGAGAAGGGAAGGAGAAACTTCTATTTTCATTTGATAATACGTGGAACCGGCAGGATTGTCAAGAACTTGATAGGACCCACTGTAGTTGTCCGCCAGACAAGACGGGAGAGAATGAAAAAGCGACGACAAAAGAACAACTGCAAAGAGCGTTCCCGAGAGCTTCAAGTTCATGAAGATCCGAAGACAGTATGACCCATACAGCATATGTTCCTTATGAACCGCAGATCAATAGTTGAAATAGCACAAGTATAGAAACTAAGACGGGCTGAAGCCTCGCTTCAAAGCAGTTGACAAAAAAAGCTATGAATCGCCTGTTGGCGATCTCCAATTCTCATTCCTTTTGATGATCAACTTTACCGCCCTCATCCTTGATCAGATCTGCCAATTGAGCCATTGCGTTTTTCAATCGACTTTCCGCATTTTCATAGTCCTTGGCTGATGTAGAGAAGTGTATATCTATTCCTATGTTTGGTCCTTTTGGGTGGGATTTGACGTAAACATAAGGATTAGCGTTTATTGTCTTATCAATCAACGGGGCCAGAGCCGATTCTACGATCCTATGGGAATACAAGCTATCTTCTAGAAAAACAACTCGGCCAACTCTACTTCTAAGCAAATTTTCAACAGACTCGTTGAATATTGCCTCCATTTCATTGGGTACACCTGGCAACGCTACCATGAGCGTCTCATTTGCCATTATCTTTATGCCAGGGGCGGTACCAACAGAGTTTGGCAAGGATTCAGCTCCCTCAGGGAGAGTAGCCATCTTGATTCGTGGCGGTGTCAATTCAGCCTTCTCTATTTTCCCCTCTTCAACGTACATTTCGTATTTTTTCTTTATCATCTGCAAGGCCGTCTCGTCAAGAGTCATAGCACGGTTCAGGGCCTTGGCCAGACCGCGCAATGTCCTATCGTCAAAAGTCGGACCCAGTCCTCCTGTTGTTATTACAAATCTTGGTTTACGTCTTAGGGCTTCATTAACAGTAGATGCAATTTCATCAACATAATCTCCCACTACGATGATCCGCTTTACATACACTCCAAGCGTTGTTGCGCGTCTAGCCAGCCATTGAGCATTCGTGTTTAGGGTCTTTCCTATAAGCAGTTCGTTGCCAACGCATATGATCTCCATTTCTTGATCCATTATGTACCCTTCCAATTAGAGACACTGGGGAATAA
>CAYGAG010000176.1:0-3184 GCA_964347765.1 uncultured Candidatus Bathyarchaeia archaeon | reverse complement strand
TTATTTCACGATATAGCTCGGAGAGGGATTCTTCCCAGCGCTCTTGTTCTGAATGAACGTTCTCTAGGCGAAGTTTCTCCTGCGCTAGTTTGTCTAGAGAAGAAGTTAATTGATCAAGTTTCGAATTGAGTTGAGTCATGTGATTCTCAATTGCCTCGGAGTCGACTTCTGATAGCTTCGTATGCTTCGTGATGTCGCCTTTGCATTTGAGTAAATGGTTTCTTGCTTCGTCAATCGCCTTGGTTAGATCTTCAAGCTGCACTTGGACTCTTTGCAGTTCCCGTGTTTCCACAATTCTTTGATTCAAGGTCTGAGTCAGTTCTAGGATCTTGGCCCCAGTTTCAGTTCTTGAAATCTCCTGACGAAGGTTTTCCGCTATATTTAGTGGGACGATTTGGTTCTTGCAGACTGGGCAGATATTTGGCTTTTGCTTCTTTAGATATTCTGCCGCCTTGTTCACTAGTTGACTATAGGCTTCCATCGTGGACACCTGATCATGGAGACTCTCTGTCTCGGATTGAAGCTGAACTAACCGCTTCCTGATTCCATTCAATTCTCCGTGTTCAGAGGTGATTTTTTCTTCGCGCTCCACTAGAGACTTGAGGTCATTTGCGTATTTGTTGAATTCAATACTCTTGTTGCGGAGGAAGTCGGATTGCTGCCTCAACTCTCGCTGCTGAGATTGATATGTTGCGATTCTTTCAGTGGCATCTTTGATTTTTTCCTTGATGGAAGTGGAATGAGTGGCTTGAAGGTTTTTCAGCCGTTCACGCAAGTCATTAACTTGATTTTTTGAGGATTTGAGGGCAGTGACTCTATTGACGATGTTGTCATATCTTTGAAATCGCTTCGCCTCGATCTCGCTGAGATTTTTTCTCAGTGAAGCAATTGTCTTCTGAATTGCCGCGAGATCTTCTTTAGAAGGCTCTTCATAGGTAATCACTACATCGACTTCATCTGCAAGATCATCCATATGAGTTCTTAGATCATGCAGATGAGAGTGTAACCTTTTGATTTGCAGCTCATCTTCAGATATTTTCTGTGAATCTAGCTCTCGTTTGTAATCTTCCAGTTTGGAACGCGCTGCTGGGAGTCTAGAAAGCTCAGACGCTTTGAGAGATTGAATTCGCTCTCTTAAGTCGCGGGTTATCCTTTGGAGTTTGGTTGTCGGTAACCCCTTCGTGATTTCTGTGAGCGAATAGGTTCCGAGCATCTTGTCGATTACTTCGTTCCTTGTATTGATGTCACCTGTGATGAAGTCTCTCAGAGCTTCTTGGTGTAAATACGTGCTTGCGTAGAATTCGTCTTCGGTGAGTCCTATGAGTTCTCTCGTTTTCTCTTCAGCTTCTGTTCCATCATAGGTTGTGTCTTTGAGTTCTAGGGTTAAGAGTGATTTTCTTCTCGACCATCTGCTTTTTTCCCTAGTTCGAACGATTTTGAACTCTGTCTGGGGGTTTTCAAGGATCAGTTCAACAGTAGCGAGTTCGTTAGAATGGAATTGATTTACGATTGCGTCTTCCTGTTCAAACTCTCCTCCAGAGATGTAGGGCAACCAGCCGAAAAGCCCCCATTCTATCGCCTGCAGGAGACTTGATTTTCCCACGCCGTTTGGACCACATACGATCGTTGATTTGCCGTTTAGCATTAGGGTAATCTTTTGGTTTACTCCTCTGAATCCTTCTACCGAAAGGCTTTTCAAACGAAACTTATTCGACACTTTGGTCCCATCCCTGAAGGATTGACGATATTTTATCATCGAGTTTGGCTTTGATGAGTTTTGACCCTCCTTCGATATACCAGTCAAGGATCTCTCCTAGCAGAACCTTGTGTTCGGCGTCCGGAATCCTAGCAGATAGTTTTTCAAGCAGAAGCGAATGTAGGTCTTTAGTCATTTCAACACCATTTTGAGGCTGAATAGCAATATTATACATCTACAGTGTACTGTTAAATCATTAATACATTAAGCTTGGCAACCCAAAAAAAAGCTTTTACTTTGGAAGAACATTAAATGGGAGGACGATGAGTTGGAGTTTTCAGACACACGCCTTGAAATTAGGACATTTATCAGACATGTTACTTGGAAGCATCTTTACCCTATCGAGAATCTAAGGAGGTTGATGCAATCAAGAAAACAAGTGGTCGTTTTCCTGGATGAAAATGATTCTGATTTCGGCGCTTACGTAGTGGAAGCGTTGCGAACAAATATCGATGTGCTTTCATATTATGCCTTTTTTCATCATATGAAGCAGAGACAACATCTTCTGTCACAGACTCTGATGTCCCTACTCTTTCTTGAAGCAATCAATATCCGAACCAGGAAACCCTTCGCCGAAGAAGTAATGGTCGTCAGCCAACCTTCTCGCCGATTGGTCAAGAAATTCCGGATTTCTGGGCGACTCGGTGATGTCTTTGAGGCTTTCTTACTTGGATCGGCGGTTCGGAGGCAGATCAGTGCGAAATTTCTGAAATGCATGAAATGCGATGGTAGTGAACTCAAGAAGATAGGAATGTATAAGGATTTAAGTGATTCAAGGAATCTGGTGCTCTTCTTTTCTGATTTAATTAAGTGTTTCAAAGAGAACGAGTGCTCAGGGAAGGAGTCGGATAAATCTATCATCGCGTGCTTCTGCAACGTACCCATCTCAGACTTGTCAATTGCTTCTTTGCGAGAATCAGGTTTGGAAAAGATCTTTTCAACAGCAAAGCAACCGATCATGAGATTCTGGCTGACATCTCAAGGGGATTTAGGAGGATCGGGCTATCAGAGCCTGACTGAAACAGAGGATGAAATGACTCCTCTAATCGAATTTGAAAGAATTCCATTTCTCTATACAGGAAGATCCAAGAGTAACTCGTCAAGAGGTGTTCAACCGCTCGACTTGGTCGTATTAAGCAGACACATTATCAGGGAACTAGACGAGCATGAAATCATCCTTGAAATGAGAATCACTGATTTAATCTCAGATTCGATACTCAAGGAGTTTCTGGAGATTCTGTTGTCCAGTACTGACAGAGAGTTGACGGTGTCAAAATTCTCCGTCGACCTCGCCAGTCTTCTTGAATTAGGTCTTCAGAAATACCCAAAGGTTCTGAATTCTGAAGACATAAAGGTTCTTTTCGCTACGTCGAGTAACTGATGCTGCAAAAGCACGCGTGACGTTTCTTCACCAGCAAACTCATTCTC
>CAYGAG010000175.1:0-3197 GCA_964347765.1 uncultured Candidatus Bathyarchaeia archaeon | reverse complement strand
GCGGCTTGAGCGTCAGGGACCTTCGAATCGGAACACCCACCACAGATCTCAGACGACAGATCATAGTAGTGCGCCAACTGGGCAAGGGCCACACTGAGCAGTCCGCTCTCTGGCGAGCAAACAAATACTCCTGTCTTGAAGTCTATGTTACTGGGGCATGCGCCGTACAGCACAGGTGCGCCGCGACTAGCGAATTCGGAGATTACGAGGCTTCCCAAAACCTCAGCGTTGGTAACGACCAGCGTCCCTGCGAGTGTTGCAGGAGCGGTCTCGGCTGCTAGGGGCATAGACAAGGGAACGACTGGAACTCCCGCCCTTGCAAATTCTAGGCAGGCTTCTACTAAGCCGCGCTCAAATCGAAGTGGGGCAATGGGGCATTGAACGGCTGAGATTAGCGGCCTCTTCTTGAGAGGGTCCTTTCCCCCCATGACAGCTGCTGCGACCTCAATCGCGAACTGGGCTTCGCGGGCGCTGTTCGCCTCACTCTCTACATGTTTCTCTGTATTGCTCAGAGAGATGACCCATGCGTTAAGTCCTTGTACAGGCTCCGGCACGTCGGTAGGTGTCAGTGATGGCCAGAGAACGTGGATCATGGGCAGGTAATCGGCTAGTATGGCCCACTTTGCAAGGTCGTCTCCTGTGGAACTTCTCCGCTCACCTGTTTCGAAATCTCGAATAAAAGTGCCATATCCGTCCGTCGTGAAGTATGTCTTCTTCTTTTCCAGCAGAATGTCGTACTTCGGGGTTCTACCAGCATATTTCACGGTCTTCGGGGCTCTTTTCAATGCCTCCTCAACGAGATGCGAGTTCAGAGCGACATGATTTTGTTTGTAATCAACGTCTGCGCCAGCGTTCTCGAGAATCTGTAAGGCTCGTTTGCTTGGGACCTCTAGCCCAGGGTTTTCCAAGAGTTCTAACGTCGCAGTATGGATGTCATCTAGATCGGCCTTTGACAGAAGGTTTATGCTTGCTCTTCCCACTTTTATCCCCTTAGCTCTCGTTTTTCTACATCTTGTATTATTATTTGGATTTCTCTCCAAATCGTCGGATCAACGGGCTCTGGCTCGTGGCTTTCTAGTATCTCCTTTGCTCGATGTCTGGCTTCCTGTCGAATGTCGTTGCGGCCAGCCTTTTCCCAGTCAGATCTTGTTTTTCTGTCGCTCAGCTTTGGATGGTAGTGCTCTTTTCTGAACCAGTTTAGTGTGTGTTTGTCTGTTAGATAATTGCCTCCAGGACCAACTCTGTCGATGACTTCTTTAGCTATAGTTTCGGCGTTTACCTCAATTCCTCTGGCGCACCTGAGAGCCATCCTGGCTAGCTCGTCGTCTATAACCATTTGTTCGTAGCTGGTTGTTCTGTAGGATTCCATAGAGCCCGCAAACAAGTCAATCAAATCCGCGCCCGCCATCACAGCCATGATCAAGGACATCGTCTTTTCGTAGCTGGCTTGAGCATCAGGCACTTTAGCGTTGGATTGCGCCGCCACATCACTGGGTATGCCGTAATATCTCGCTAGTTGAGTGGATGCAGCGCCGAGTAAACCAACTTCTGGGGACCCAGTTGATGAAACTCCCGTTCGCATGTCCATTGGGCACGACGCAGTTCCATAAATCACAGGCGCGTGAGGATTTGCTAGATGGGCGATGAGGAGGCCACTCAAGATCTCTGCATTCTGCTGAACCAGAACTCCAGCGAGCGTGGCCGGCCCAGTTGCCCCTGCTAACGCCATTGATGTTATGAATATTGGCTGGGCGTAGTTTGCATACTCGAGTAAGGCTTCAGTCATTTCTTTCCCATGTGTAAGCGGACTTACAGGATCGACATAGCCCGCAATGGTCGGCTTCTTTCTGAGTTCCTCTTCTCCGCCGACCAAGGCGGCCGCTATTCTGATAGAGTCGTGTGCGGCGCTTGCACAATGGGAACTTCCTATCATACACTTTGAGGAGTTCTTTATCCCTATGGCAAGGCTGTAAATATCAGAGACTTGTTCTGGTACATCAGATAATGAGGCTGGAGGATAGTTGATGTGGATGTTTTCCAGCGCATCCATGAGCCTGACTAGCTGCTCCGCGTCTCTCTTGGTTGGCATACGACATTCACCTGTTTCTGCGTCGATTATGTTCACACACTCAGATCCTGGGCCAAATTTCGTGGGGTCACCTCCGATTCGGATGCTATTGTTGGGGTTCCGAGCATGCCAAATGAAGTTCTTCGCTGTCTTGTCTGCAGCCTCCTCAACAAGATAGGCTGGAATCTTGGCGATGCTCTCTTTGCGATCCACGTTGGCGCCAGCTCGTTCCAGAAGCCTGAGTGCCCTTCCCTCGCGAATCAATATTCCCGTGTGTTCTAGCACTTCAAGAGTGGCGATGTGTATGTCTTGGATTTCATCACTGCTGAGTACACTCAAGTGGTTTCTATTCAACAAGGATCCCAAAGACACAACCACTTCCGGTGTCATCTTCTTTTCCTAGACGGTCTAGGTCCTTTAAAGACTACGTGAAGTTCATATCAGCATACTCCAAGGAGCACACGAAGTTTCGTGGTTCCGTTGCTTACGAGTTCTTGGCCAGCTCCTTTTCTGCCCTTCTAAGTATTTCTCCAATTCCCTTTTGAACGTCGTTTTCAAGGGGTGCGGGCTGATGTGTTTCTAGTATTTCTTTCGCCTTCGCCCTGGCAAGCTTCACAGCAGTCTTTGACCCCGCTTTTCTCCAAGCCTCATATGACCATCTATCACTTATCAGGGGCAAGTATTGCGCCTCTTCTAGATGTTTCAGTGTATGCCTTTCGGCTAAGTAGTTGCCCCCGGGCCCGATTTTATGAATGAGATCAAGAGCCAATGTTGCATCGGTCACGTCGATTCCAAGAGTGAGCCGATGAAGCATTCTGGCAATTTCAGCGTCGATTATTATCTGCTCCGGGGTGAAGAGTGTACATGCATCGAGCAGTCCGAGCCCTCCGACTACATCGTAGCCAACGAAGATGGGAAGCACGCCGGTCACAGCTTTCTCGTAGCACGCTTGTGCGCCTGGCACCTTCGCATCCGTTGAGAACCCAGCCGAGGTTGAAGGCATCTCGTAATACTTGGCAAGCTCATTTGATACTGCCGTTAGTAATCCGCACTCAGGGCTTCCTCCACACCACCGTAAGGTTTTCATGTCGAAGTTGGAGCCCTCTGAACTGTATAGCATTGGGGCGCC
>CAYGAG010000174.1:0-3222 GCA_964347765.1 uncultured Candidatus Bathyarchaeia archaeon | reverse complement strand
TGTCTAATGTTATAGATGTGCAGTGGTTGACTTTCCACAGCTGCCAGAGCAACAGACAACCGTAAAATCGTGCCACTTCCGCTCTTCTGGCTACCATCAATGTCAACCATAGTATTGTTGTTCCTTTCATTCAATTGCAGAAGGTTTGATTCTTAAGTTGACAAACAGTTAATAAATGCTACGAAATATTAAGGATTTGGACGGATGGAAGGAAGGTATGAGCGAAGAAAACAAAGTTGAGACACTCATAGAGAAGGTTGACGAGCTTCTCATGATCCTAAACCGCGTTGCAGAAGATCTCAAGCAAGTATCCGGATCATTGAAATCCCTCGCAGTTTCAAAAATCGTCCAGCCAGAAACGATAACTGCCCCTGTGGTCACGCCTGAAGGCTACGAAAAGAAGTCGATAGACGACATTAGGATAATGTTTCCAGAAGACTTGGAGAACATGCTGAGTTTTGAGGAGAAAGAAGACTATGTAATAGTAAAGCCCCGTCAATTCTTGGGTTCCGACAACTTTGCCAAAATTGCCTCTATAGTAAGGGGAATAGGAGGAGACTATATAAGCGCGGGAAAGGAATCACATTTCAGAATACCGAAGAATGGAAACTAGAACAACAAGAAGTCAGGCCAGCTAATCTATATCCGTTTGGTCGCAGCTTTCTTTATTGAAAGAAAATAATGTTCCGCTTCTTAGAGGTATATCGTTCACATTGACCTAGAACTTGGATGATCTGTTTAATCCTCCAAATCAAAGTCTACGATTGAAAAGAGATTTAAACTGCAGATAACGTATAATTATTGTAGAAGCTACTGACCAGCTAGTTTGACGAAAAAGGATCGCCATGTTAGTATACATTAATGATTCAGCACTGGTGAAGGTTGCGGAAGCCTTAGGCGAGGAGGAAGCTGTCAAGATAATTGAGATTCTCAAACACTCATCCGAGACAACAGATGATCAGATTGCTAACAAGACAGAAATAAGGCTGAACTCTGTTCGCAAGATCCTTTACAGACTTTATGACCATTCTCTTGTGAGCCTGAGGAGAACACGTGACCCGAAGACAGGATGGTTCATATTTCATTGGAAACTACAGCCAGATCAACTTGAAGGTTTTATCTTAAGTCAGAAACGTCGAGTGCTGGAGAAGCTTAGCCTCAGGCTGGAGTATGAGAAAAATCATGATTTCTTTTCTTGTGGTACTCCAGGATGCCAGAAGATTCCCTTCGAAGACGCTGTTGAACTGGTTTTCAAGTGTCCTAATTGCGACAGACCGTTGATGCACTACGACAACGATGAGATTGTTGAGGTGCTTTCAAGCAAAGTGGAGCAGCTGAGGAAGGAACTGGGTGACTGAGGCAATCCCTTCTAGGGAACAGGCACTCCATTTTCTCCGTCAGAGTGGGTGTTCAAGAGATGTCATAAGACACTCTGAGAAAGTGGCTGAACTTGCTGTGAAGATCGCCAAGGCATGTTGGAAGAATGGTGTAGACGTTGACCTAAAACTTGTAGAGATAGGAGCCCTACTGCATGATATTGGTCGCTCAAAGACCCACAGCGTTCATCACGTAATAGCAGGAGCAAAAATCGCAGAGTCACTGGGCTTACCGAAACCGATAGTGTCAATAATCAAGAGACATGTCGGAGCCGGGATCTCAGAAGACGAAGCGGAGCGGTTGGGATGGCCAAACGATGCCTATATGCCCCAGACGCTGGAGGAGAAGATCATCTCATATGCTGACAAGCGGATTGAAGGTTTACGGATAGTGCCGATTCAACGAACTATTCAGAGATTTCGTTCCAAAGGATTGCCCCACTCTACACTGAAGAGACTAAGAGGACTGGCTAGAGAAATGAAGGATTTGGTTGGCGATTGCAAAAGTATACTGTAACGCTGGCGCAGAAGGTCTACTCTGATCGTCAAATAGAAATCGTTGACGAGTTCTTGAAGTCTACACTTAAAGGTCTAGAGGTTGTGACTGAGATGTCTGGCATCTCTTCGCGTAGGTGGATCCAGCTAGCGGTTTGGGGAAAAGATGAGAAGATGGCGTTGCATTGCGTAGATGAGAAGATAGGAATTTCCCCTAAGAGGATTGGTGATTTGAAGCGATTCAGCTCAGTCAAAGCATATGTTTCCAGTCTAGGCAAGAGGGGTCTTGTCATCGACATTGGAGCCTTGCCTGTCCCGATTGAGGTTGTGGTTCCATTGAACCTTTTACAAGCACAACTCGTAGATGGGAGAAAAATGGGCATCGAGGAAATGGCAGAGTTATTTAGTCTAGCTGAGAATATGCCTCTAAAGATAAGTATTCTTAGTTTGAGCAAAGAAAGCGGTCAAGTTGAAGCCACTTTGTCAGAGAAGCAGATTTCACTCTACAGAGTGTGGTTGGAGTCTTTTCTGAGCAGGCTGATAGTCCTGGGGGCATCATTTGATCGCATAAGACTGGCTCTGAGTCGTGCGAAACATATCCGTGATGCTGTGAACATTGAGTCACTGGGATTGTTTGAGCACGTGATCGTATGTAAGCTAGGCACAGACGCCCAGGGACTGATCCCGAGGATCGGAAAAAGGATGCCAGATGCAAAGTTCAAGGTCTTCAATCCTAGGGAAATTCTGAAGCTTTTTGGCGACCACTGGTTGTCTTAGCCTTTCACCTGGATGCATGAAAATTCTTCGTTTCAGCTACTTCAATCTATCTGGGAATAGCTGGTCGTATAATCCACAACAGGCTTCTTCTGCTATTTGTGAAATGATGGTTGTTTGCTTGTATCATTTGATAGACTCTTCAGCTCATGTAGAATTACTAAGGCCTCTCCCAGAGGTGCTCCAAGCCTAGCCGCTAACTCTTTGGGTTTTACGTGGACATTCTCGCTGAGAATCACGTCTCTTGTATAGGCTCTGTGATGGGGATACATAATCAACGTGTGAACTGTTTCAACGAGTATAGGCCACAGCTTCTCCTTTGCATAGTCTCTAAGGCTCATAGGAATTCACGCTTGGTGTATATAGTGATACTGATCCACCGTAAAGTATATTTCTCAAATCTTGTCTCAGACTCGACCCCTACTCTAGTGAGAATGACAATAGTGATAAAAGCAGTAGTCTTTGACCTTGACGGAACTTTGGCTAGTTTCAACCTTGATTACAGGGCTGTAAGGACAATGGTTAGAAGACATCTAGAGAAAAAGGGATTCCAGTCTCAATTCTGTCAACAGAAGAA
>CAYGAG010000173.1:0-3234 GCA_964347765.1 uncultured Candidatus Bathyarchaeia archaeon | reverse complement strand
AACCATGTGTCCTTGCTGTCAGCCTTCATTTCAGGCCTCCTATCTGGATAGTCTTCCACAAGACTCTCATAGCTGACGTAACCTGTGGAAGCGGCCTGACCAACGACGACAAGACTCTCTTCATCAATGTTTCTAAGGCTTGGACGAATCGGATTTATGGCATCAACAAACTCTTCACCTACTATCATCGCTTTAGCGTCAGAATTATTCACTACATACGCGATCTCTTTACCAACGGAACGCCAACTAACCGTAACAACAACCACGCCAATCTTCGCACAGGCACAACAGACCTCCACAAACTCTACACAGTTGTAGAGCATAACAGCGACTCTGTCACCCTTGCGCAAACCCCTACTCAATAGACCGTTGGCAAGTCTATTTGTCCTTGAGTCGAGCTCCGGGTAAGTCCTAGTCTTCCCATGCCAGTCTTTAACTGCAATCTTCTCAGGACAATTCTTCGCGTGGACTCTCAAGATTTCGCCCAGATTCAGCCATACCATGCTTCCTTCCCTCCGCACTTGTAGAATAACCCACATGAAATTTCTCTCTCTTAAGATTATTTATCCAAGTGAGAGACCGCTACAGGCTTGATATCGAGCATGCGCGTGCGTAGCGTCTAAATTCTGCTGCTGATAAGAATGAAAATGGAGATCTAGGGGCACGCAAATGTAGCGGGAGTTTGGGGAAATATTATATTATATACGCGTTCTTACACTCTTCTCTCTCATGAGAAAAAGGGTGCTGGTAATGGAGACAAAGAAGTTAGCAGTCTTGGGTGCTGGATTGATGGGTCACGGGATTGCTCAAGTTGCGGCTCAGGTAGCGAAGTACGAAGTTGCTCTGAGAGACATCAAGCAAGAGTTCTTGGACAACGGGATGAACATGATAACGCGAAGTCTGCGAAAATTCGTGGAGAAAGGCGTGGTGTCAGAGAAAGCGATGGAGGCGACTCTAGGGCGGATTCACCCAACACTAGAAATGAAAGAAGCGGTTAAGGACGCAGACCTCATAATCGAGGCTGTCCCAGAGAAGGTTGAGCTCAAGAAGAGTGTTCTGAAGGAAGCTGGCCAGTTCTCCAAGAAAGATGCCCTAATGGCATCCAATACATCTTCTATAAGCATCACGGAACTCGCCTCAGCCACAAAGAGACCCGAGAAGTTCTGCGGGATGCACTTCTTCAATCCGCCACAGCTTATGAAGCTCGTGGAGATTATACGAGGCGCCAAGACATCTGATGCAACCGTCGACACAATAGTTCGCGTCTCAGAGAATATGGGAAAGGAGACCGTGGTCGTCAAGAAAGACAGCGCTGGCTTCATAGTGAATAGGATTCTCATACCCGCGTTAAATGAAGCCATGTACCTCGTCTGGGAGGATATCGCGGAACCAGAAGACATAGACAAAGCCATAAGACTTGGACTGAACTGGCCTATGGGCCCGCTAAAACTGCTTGACTACCTAGGATTGGACACAACTCTTTCGATAGCTGAAGTCTTGCGAGACGATCTCGATCCGAAATATCGACCATGCCCCTTGTTGAGGCAGATGGTGAGGGCCAATCTGCTGGGCAGGAAAACAGGAAAAGGGTTCTACGACTGGACTAGGAAGAAATAGATAAGGCAAGAGGGATTTCGATGGAATTTGAGAACACACTCTATGAAAAAGAAGAGGGAATTGCAACAATCACGATCAACCGTCCAAAAGCACTGAACGCATTGAACAAGCAGGCTGTGCAAGAAATCTCTTCGAGGCTGGATCAAGCAGAAGAAGACGAAACCGTGAAAGTCATAGTTATCACCGGAGCTGGAGACAAAGGATTTTGCGTTGGACTTGACCTCAAAGCAGTCAGAGGAATCAGCGCGGTGGATGGAATGAATCTCTCTCTGCTCGGTCAGAAGCTCACCAAAAAAATAGAAGAACTCAGAAAGCCCGTGATAGCTGCTATAAACGGATATGCCCTAGGAGGCGGCCTGGAGATGGCCATGTCCTGTGATCTTAGAATAGCCTCAGAAAACGCAAGAATGGGACAGACCGAGCTAAACGTTGGACTGATCCCCGGCTGGGGAGGGACTCAGCGTCTTCCACGACTTGTAGGCAGAGCAATGGCCAAAGAACTGATTTTCACAGGCAAGATGATTGACGCAAAGACAGCAAAACAGCTCGGTTTGCTGAATGAAGTTGTGCCGCCCGATGAATTAAGATCCGCAGTTAAGAAATTCGCTGCGGAACTCATAACCAAGCCGCCTGTGGGTCTTCAATTGGCTAAGCAGCTGATAAACAGCAGCATAGAGACTGATTTGACAAAAGGACTGGTTCAAGAAGCACAGGCTTTTGGCGTTCTTGCTTCAACCGAGGACTTTGATGAGGGAGTTGCAGCTTTCATAGAGAAGAGGAAGCCGAAGTTCAAGGGAAAATAGCGAAAACTGTTGTTTATGGTGTCCTCTTCTTTCCGATCGGACAAGCCTTGATGCAGAGTCCACACCTCAAATCGTCCAATACCACGTTCAAATAGTGATGACACTTGTGCTTGTCAATCGTCCAGCCTCTCGACCGGCTGTAGTTCTTGGGGGCTTCTTCTAGGGCGCCGCAAGGACATATCTTGACGCATTCTCTGCACTCGTCGCAGAGACTACTGTCAAGGAGGGAATCAGGATTGAGTGGGGCGTCTGTGAGTATTGAGGCGAAGCGAACTCTAGGTCCATATTTCGGAGTCAGGAGAAGATTGTTCAATCCAAACTCGCCCAATCCTGCAGCATAGGCAACATGCTTGTGTGAGATGTCTCCATACAAGGTTTTTTGATCGTAACCAACAACGAAAGGTAGAGCCTCATAGCTATGATCCTCTAAAAATCTGGAGACTTCATGGGCTATGTCGCCGAGCCTACGGTTGACGATGTGGTAGTTCAAGGTGTATTCGCGTCTGCTCTTGGGCAAGTTTTCAACGGGTGCATAGTTGAGTCGAAGGGCTATCGAAACAATCGCTCCAGCTGATGGAAGAAAGTCTTGAGGTCGGTGTTCCTTTGGCGCATCTGCCAGTCTCTCGATGGATGCAATGCCCACAAGATCGGCTCCTCTGCGCTTTGCGAAATGCTTGACTTCCCTAGTTAAGTCCATGTCGCTTTCCTCGCTTTGTTAGAATGCGTGAGAAACTGATTTAAAATACTATCTGGTTGTAAGAGTAATCTACAACTGCGTAAAGAGGCAACTGATTGAAGGTGTTTCAATGAGGAA
>CAYGAG010000172.1:0-3255 GCA_964347765.1 uncultured Candidatus Bathyarchaeia archaeon | reverse complement strand
TCTTAATTTGTTAGCTGGTGCTTTGATAACGTCTTTTCTCGTCTTCATAATGATGGCCAAGCGGATGAGAGACATCGGAGTGATGAAGGCAATCGGCTGCGGAACTCGTACTGCCTTAAGCTATTTTATGACGGAGCTCTCCGTAGTTGTTTTCACAAGCTGTATAGTCGGCACCGTCCTAGGGATATTGGCGAACTTCAGCTGCGTTCATGTGTTAAACATTCTAGGCTTTTCCATCGTGCAAAAACCACTCAACCTTTGGGCGATCCTCTTCGTCTTTGTTGCTTTTGTCGTTTTTTCTCATATTTTCGGAGCGTGGCCTTTGATTAAGGCGATCAAAGCGAAGCCTGCTAAAGCATTGTCTCCTCTCTATGCGCTTGGAATGACCTCCCAGTTAGGAAAACCTGTCCTCTCAAAATTGGGGTTCACATTCAAGGTGGCCTATAGAGGTCTGATGAGAAGGAAATCTGCGACCATCCAGGCAATAATCTGCTTGGCGGTAGTCTTGACTATAGCAACGCTGAGCGTATCAGGAGGCATAATCGCCAAACAGACCACTCACGGTTATGTTGAAAGAGCGATCTCTAAAAACGTAGTTCTAGTCAGTCATCCCCAAATCTCTGCTCAGTACATGAACTTACTTTCACGGTCTTTCGAGAATAAAGACATAGATCACATCAACTATTCCGATTCAAAATGCCTTATCCCTGAAAATATAGTATCTCAACTGGATATTGTCCATGGCGTTCTCAAGGTGGATGCCCGTTTCGTTTTTGAAGCTACAGTCTATGAGGTTCAAGGGATAATCATTGATCCAGAAGAGCCAGATTATTACATTCTGGTGGGAGATCATCGATCCCAAGAGGCTCTGGTTCTCGGTGTAGAACCAGATCATATCGTAAATGAGTGGCTGGTTCTTGGTAGAACTCTGAACATGACAGATACGTATTCCGCTCTCATCGGTGACTCATTGGCATTGGAAATCTTTGATGATGTCAACGAACAGAAGATCCGGATACTTGATCAGAGGTTTGAGATAGCCGGTGTGTGCCTAGACCCGCTCAACAGTGGAAACGTCGTTTACGTGCCTCTGAAGACTGTTTGGCCGCAAGATTCTCCCAGCTACAATCTTCTTCTGCTGAAGGTTGAGCCATCGTTATACTCGCTGGTCATTACTGAGATAGAGAACATTATTTCAAGAACCAATTTGAAGCTTTCAGAGCTTAATGGAGTCATGGAAGGGCATTTGGATTTTCTCAGCATAATCTGGTCTTCTGTCATGTTACTACCCGTCCTCTCTCTTGCCAGTGCCATTATCTGTCTCCTGAGCTACGTGATGCTCTCTATCGCAGGTCAGCAGCGTGAATTTGGTGTAATGAGAGCTTTAGGCACCAAGCCATGGGGTATCCTGAAGATAATACTCGCGCAAGCTTTTCTAATCGTATTTGTCAGTGGAGTAACTGGGATCTTTGTCGGGCTTATGATTGCGTTTGAATTCTTGATTCCCGAGCCGGTCATCACTTTCCAAGGTGTTGTCAGGATTGTCACATGGCTGCTTTTGGCTTTCGGGATCTTGAGTGTGTCCTGTCTGTATCCCGCTGTTAGGATCATAAAGATGCCGGTAGCCCGCGTAATGGGTGAGCCTTGAGCCTGGCTTGACACGGCTAGCATTTTGCGAGGTCAACGGCATATTGAACTATTTGCCGAGCAACATTCAGGCCGGTTGCCTTCTGTAGCCCCTGCCAACTGGGTGACGCATTGACTTCGAGGAGAACAGGTCCCTGTTCTGTTTCAAGAATGTCTACGCCAGCATAAGTCAGTTGAAGAGCCGCGACAGCCCTTAAAGCGAGTTCTTGAAGTTCTCCAGGAAGCTTCATGCTTTTGGCTTTTCCTCTCTGCGCGACGTTCGTCTTCCACTCATCAGCTCTGGCAATCCTATAAATAGACGCCAATACTTCCTCTCCGACCACAAAGGCCCTGATGTCTCTGCCAGGATTTTCTACATATTCCTGTAAGTATATTGGCTGCCCAAGGCTTTCAAGCCTCTTATACGCATTGAAGGCCATGTCTGCGTCGCTAAATTTCATGGAGCCGAAGCCCAAAGATCCCACAATGGGTTTGTAGACTATCTCTCTGAAGTTTCGGCTTGCACGATAAGCCCAGTGGGCCATCTCGGTCACATAGGTTTCAGGAATCGGCAGCTCTGTTCCAGCTAGTGTGAAGATCATAGAATACTTGTCCTTGGTCTTTTGATATGCCCGAGTCGGATTGACCACGAGGGTTCCAGAAGATTCCAGCTGTTCTATCATGCTTACGCGTTTTGTCACCTGCTCATATGAACCAGACCCAAAGGATCGGAGTAAGCAGAGGTTGACACCTGTTATTTCACGGTCTCCACGCCAGAAGCGTGATCCATCCGAACCAACATATGCAGACATGTCCATGATGCGGGCAAGAATGGTTTTTCCAGCAATTTCTTTACAGGCATTGTATAGCTGCTTGACGTTAGCATCTAGAGCTCTCCCGTAAACGACTAAGGCCTTCATCTATTCTATTCCTCGCTTTTGTTGAAGATTGGAACCGGAGACTAATATTTGTTTGAACCACACTAATCCATAAACCCGAAAAACTGGAAACCTCTTTTATTATTTGCAATTATTTATACGCTCACGAGGCAATTTTGAGTTCACCAGAATTCTTTTTTGTCAACAATCTTATGAAAGATCTAAATCCTATAGAGCGATGTCCATACGGCCTGAAGGAATTTTTGTGTAAGAGTATACTAAGTTTGCTGATATTACGTAAAATGACGAAAAGGAGAGTCCATTATTGAGACATTTTTGTCTATAGAACGGCCTTCTATTTAAGTGCATACCCGATACAGAAAGTTGATTGGCTCCGTACGTGCTGCCATTTCCGTATAGAAATCACAGTGTGATTTTCAAAGGCGCACCGGGAAAGTTTTCAACGCATATAGGTGAGCTGGGAGTTCGTTCAAGAAATTCGGGAGTTTTAGAATCGGAACTATCGGCGTATTCTTATAGAATTTAAAAGGGGCTGGAATTAATGATAAGATCACGGGGACCAGTGTTGCCTTTTTCCAGTTGGTCAATCCCAGTTTTTGACCTGATTCGAGAACTCTTGCCAATGCTTTTATCCTCTCTATCTGCGCTTCAACAGCTTTTGTGGACGCTGATCTTCCCCATCCGTGACGCCAGTGTTTGCAGTCCACACAGGCAACTATTGGTTCTCTAC
>CAYGAG010000171.1:0-3268 GCA_964347765.1 uncultured Candidatus Bathyarchaeia archaeon | reverse complement strand
TATCCAAGACCAGATGGTGCTTATATCTGACGAATGATCACACAGGAAGTGTTGGTGGTCTCGCAGAATTTCTTTGGCCATCTCAATGGAAATTCGCCTTCCGCGGTCTTTGAACCATGACCTTAAACCATCAACTCTAGGGAACGTTGTGTGGTCTTTCACGTTGACAACTTTTTGCTGTAACTTCTGCATTTCATTTGATTGAAAGTGATTTGTGGCTATCGATATACCATCTTCGTTGCTGATTATAGATGTTTTTTCAGGAGTAGTCTCTGCCCTAAAGATTGAACCTGCTCTATCAGCTATTAGAAAGTTTATTCCTTCACTGAGAGGAATTCTTAACAGGAAGTCTACAACTTCCTTTACGGTCTTGCAATTATCCAACGCCCAACGTATGATGATGTTGAACAATAGACCTGGAGAGTACTTGCCATTGTATAGATAGACATTTGTACCAGCAATTGCCAATCCTTCTTGGTTCACCCCTCCGTATCTTCCAACAACATGATCAGAGAAACCAACACTTGCAAGTTTATTCGTGGGATAAGTTGAAAACACAGTAAGGTAATTTTCGAACTCAGACATAAAATCGTAATTCCTTGCGAATAGGACCTTATCGCTTATTGTGTGAGGTTTTGAGATTGCGAACACCGTGCAATGAGGTCCTGATTGACAAGGGGCCAATCTTGAATGTTTGCCGATCAGAAAGGGTGAATGCATAAAGTACGTTTTCAAAGCATCAAAATCGCAGTTAGCTCCATCGGCTACTCCCGAGAGTTCTCTAATTATATCTGGAGCGAATCTCGTGACATATTCTTCGCAACGATCTGCGAAATCTACCATTTCAGAATCAGGTTTTGGAAGATTTATCTCATTTCTCAGCAGCTGTCCATAGCATTTCCCAATCTCATAATAGGTTCCTATTAGTGTAATGTGGTTTAACTCAATCACTCCAATCATGGAACACTAGCGAGCAACATACTTAAGCTTTGCGGAAAAATAGGCTCGTAAAACTCGCTTTTCTCGATTTAAGCCAGACATTGAAGTTTAATTCGGACTAGAGCTGAAAATTGGGGAAATCAAATTCGTTCGGTTTTCTTGTATGCTTCGTTCATCAACGACTCTTTCTTGTAGGCAAGCCAGATGACCAAGGCGGCAACCACGATTCTTGTGGTCAAAATCAGTATCGCACAGGCATCTACTCGATACTACGGCTCAACGCCGGGAGTCGGATTTGACCTCCCCCCGAACCGATTCCAACACGAGTCGGATTGGTCTATGCTATGAAGCGATGGATTGTGCTATCTTGTTCTAAGAGAGCGACTGAGGAACTATTCCAATCTGGGTGGTATTGCCACTGCAGTCTGGGTTTGCTGAACCCCTGCTATAGATCGGACTCTATCTATAATCTCTCTAAGCATTTCCATATTAGCGAATTCTGCATAGGCGACAACATCAAATTGACCTGTTACAGCATGAGCCATCTTTATCCCTTCGATTTTAAGCGCAGTCTTGGTGATTTGCCATAGGATTTGTGGATCAGAATTAATGAATATATACGCTTCCATAAGATCACCAAAACTAGTAAGCAGATTTCTCTAATCTATTTTGCTATTGTAGTGCACGCGCCAATTCAAAGACAAGCAGAAAAGCAAAGGCTGAACCAAGCATCAAGTCAAAAGAGATAGAAGAAAGCCAGAATGAAAAATAGCCAAGTTAGAGGTATAGTGTCTGTCAGAATTGGAGTGAAGGACCTGAAAGAATCTGTTGCCTTCTATCAGGGTGCCCTTGGTCTTGACAAAATAAGTGAATGGCAGACTGGTGTTGTTTTGACATCGCTGGAGTATCACTTGGTTTGGAGCTGGATGCAGAACCTGAAATCTGCCTGCTTGTTGACGACGTTGACAAAACCTATCAGTATCTCAAAGGCAAAGGAGTCAAGTTTGCTACCATGCAAAAAGACCAGCCTTGGGGCGTCCGAGATGCAGCTTTTGCGACCCAGATGGGAAAACATATGTCATCGAATCATTCAAATGTAAAGCCCGCGGACAAACCTCTGAAAGCTATCGAGAGTTTCTCGAAGAACACTTGAGAAAACACAAAGACAGCTAGAAGCTAGAGAAAGTTTAAGTAGTAACCAGTCGTGCGCGCGAGATAACTATTACAGTGTTCCGAATGCCTAACGTAATCTGAACATAGTATACTACGCTTTGGCCATCGCAATTTAATTGGTAGGTTGGGTCGGATTTTGACCCGGCACACACAGAAAGACTCTTCGATCGTGTGCGGGGTATTCTACTATCCTGTAATGTGTTATGTTATCCTGATTAAACAGCGCGCGTGGCCAGATTTGAGTATGCTATGCGCATGCCATTCAGTATTTGACTGATAATTTGATTGGTTCAAATTTCTCTGGGATAATCACTTCCACCTCAGGTTGCACCTTCTTCACGATGTTTTCGAATTGTTTCATTTGCTGCCTTCTTCCATGGATAGGCACGGCTATTGTTGGCTGCAAATCCATGATCGTGGCAAGGGCTGCTGCCGGAGAACATGTTGTGGCTGTTCCAACAGGCACAAATGCTAGATCAGTAGAAGTGTCTTTCTGTCGCCAATAGCCCGAGTCTCCTCCATGGAAAATCTTCATCCTTCCCAGATTTATCAGATACTGAGTTATGGGACCAACATGAATACCCTGCAAGGCCGTAACCTCAGCCTTACCTATTTGGTATGTTGCATACTTTGACGCAGGGTCAGCTTTCGTCAGCATGTCCGAAGGAACATATGCTTTCAGTTCTTCAAAAGAAATAACGTCAGCCACCATATGTGGCTGGGTCTGTTGGAATATTTCGAAAGCGTAGTCTTTTTTATAGTGATCCCAATGGTTGTGAGTAAAGAGGAGAAGATCTAGATGCTTCATTACAGATACCTCTGTGTGAGTAAGACTCTTACCAGGGTCAATCGCAATTGTCAAATCGTCCGACCTTAAGAGAATACCGCTATATCCTAAGAAAAGGAAAGCCAAGTCGCTATTTTTGAGTTCAAGAGAAAACAGTGAATTGATTGCTTCGACCTTATTTCCGACCAATCTATTTCACCAACAGAAGTCGCAATCATTAAGCGTTAGGCACGCGCATGTTCTGAAAGTGGGGGAAATAGTCTCTGTCTCATTTTTGGTTTCGCTTAGAGAAATGTGGATTGCGCTCCAGAATTTTCTTCACGGTCCATCTGGCAAGGTCTCCGGTTACTTCTTGGCAGGCAGTCCATA
>CAYGAG010000170.1:0-3308 GCA_964347765.1 uncultured Candidatus Bathyarchaeia archaeon | reverse complement strand
GGTGATCGTTGGCACTGCTCTGCTGTTGATGGGTTGTATCTGAAGAGAAAGACACTCATATGTCGATCAGAAGAGATACAGCAGAATCGTCCTCGCAATTTAGAGAATTACGGTTACACTAGCGCGCGCCTACGTTTACTTCTCTTTCCCTCCAACTTGGCGGGCGTAGTTTATCTGCAGATCGGTGATGAGGGTTCCAAAGCGATTCTTTTCCTCTGCAGTCACGTGGGGCTCCAGCTTCTCGGCTAAGGATATAATGCAATCGATAGCGACATGAGCTTTTTCGAAGTCTGTGTCCATCACACCGGTTGTCGGATCGACGCGCAAACCGATATATCGCCAAGCTTTTTCACTCAGTATCGCGATGAAGAACTGAAGAAGCGGATAAAGGTCTAGAGTCGAGATATCGACAAATCCTGCCTGCGGTTTTTCATCTCTGCTATCAGCGGAATCCATACCGACTTCCTCCACAGCCACTTTTACACCTAATAGCCTATTCTTTCTTTCTCCCCTCTCGATGCGCGCGCAAGCAGTTACGTGGCATCTTCGGGTAGGAGTTTCTTTCCTTGCTCCATGACTTCGATGGCACCTGTTTGTTTGAAGACGTTCACGTTGTCAGTGACGTTCCAGTACTCTGCAAGTTTGCCATTCGCTATGCGATAGACGTCAACAGCCTTGGACGTCATCTTCTTGCCCGTCGGGGCGAGTCCCATGAATTCGCCTCGATGGGTCCCCGTGTACCCGAGACGAACCCACACTTTGTCAGCTTCTGCAATGATGTCTTCAATTGTTTCATGCCAATCGGGGAAGGCGGAGAGACCCATGTCAAATAGCTGTTTGAGACCTTCTCGATCGACTTTGTTGGTGTGGTCAACATAATCTGGTGCCACGAAATCGTCTATTGGATCCAAGTTTCGCCTACTGTAGGCTTCAACAAATCGACGGACAATCGCCTTATTCTCTTCCAATGACAAATGACATCATCAATCCTTGATTCTCTTTTTTGCACTTACAATTGTTACCTTCGAGAGCGCAGCGGTGAGAGAATAAAATCTTTCATAACTACCTTTGCGCGGCGGCTATCTATTTTAAACTAGTCTTAAACAAAGAATCAAATGCTGTTTTTCTTCTGTAATCAGCTAAGCATCGCTCATGGATGAACATGGGTGAAATGGAAATGTTACGAAAAATATCACCAGAAAAACATTCGCTCATCTACTTCATAATACTCAGCTACTTACTCCATTTCACGTTGCTCAGAATAATGATGTCACGATTGGGACCGTCTTCTTTTTTCATTGCATACATACTTGCTGCATGGTCACCTAACATATCGGCAATAATTGTCCTAGGTCTTGTCAACAAGGATGGGGACAGCATACGCAAATTGCTTGGAGGGTGGACGAAGTGGAGAGTTAGCGTTACTTGGTATTTAGCTGCACTCTTGCCATTAGCTGTCGGCATCATCTCTGTAGGTATCTATTATCTTACAGGCGGAACAGGCCCTAGTTTCCCAGTTTCAGCATCAACATATCTTATGGGGTTGTTGATGTGCACAATTACTGGAGCTACTGGCGAAGAGTTGGGTTGGCGAGGATTTGCACTGCCGAGAATTCAGTCGAAATATGGTGCGTTGTCTTCAAGCATCCTACTTGGTCTGATTTGGGCGGGTTGGCATATACCTTATTGGCCTATACCCGGGTGGTTTCCAAAGATGCAATCAATTCCCTTTGTGGCTTTTGCTCTTCAATCAATCGCCAAATCTGTTATCATGACGTGGATGTACAACAATGCAAAGGGAAGCGTGTTTATAGCCAGTTTATTCCATCTAGTGTTGAACTACTCTCTCTTCCTGGGAATTCTGCCAGGCTCACCTTTGCCAGTGGAACCGATTGTAATAAGTACAATAACTTGGCTAGGTTTCGCAGTAATGGTTGTGACAGTTTTTGGTTCGACTAAACGCTCAAGGAAACCTAATTCTAAACCGGCTTTTAGAATGGTTGTGAATGAAAAATGAACTGGACTCTTTTCAAATTGCAGAAAGGCTGTAGTGTTGGTTTTCCCAGTACTGCGCTCCATCTCAACAAGAAATATCTTGCACTAGCTCCAAACAAGGAGTCAATGTCGTTTCATGTGTTTATTGCTCCTGGAGGTGAAATGTAGATATGAGGTATGCACAAGGCATGAGAGGAAAAGCCCTATGGATACCCGTACTGATTTGCAGTGGCATCATTCTAGGTTCAATCTACACAATCATAATGAATTCGCAAGGAGCAACAAGCACGCTAGAACTGGAATTTCAGAATGGTGGTTTGATCCTTTTCCCTGAGGATAGGGCAAAGATAAAGAAACAAGCGATAAACGCAACCTTGGAGGATGACAATGTCAAAACGCTGTTGGTTGGAAAGAACTACACAGTACAGGCAACCATCATCACAACTCACTCAATCCAAGAGATTTTGCAGAATCTTACCTTGATACAGAGTGCGACACGGATAATCGTAGATGGCACAGATATTGCAGTGGTGGTTACAATAACTTTTGAGGATGGATCAGGCTATAATATTCAAGTATCTTGGAGGGATTGGACAGTAGGCGAACCGGAATTTTCCGAGGAGGTGCACCCACCAGATCCGGCTACACGCATAGGACCAGCAGATTCGACTCGTCGCGTGGCGCCCTAAATGAGTTCCACATGTATAGTTCATGCATGAAAAATTTATACAATTCACGACAACTAGGTTCCAATGAGGGAAAAACCGAATGAGGATGAGGATCATCTTGGCAATGTTCGGCTTGGTCGCATCTACTTTTGCGGTCTTCACAAGGATAATGATGCCAACTACTGTTCAGGTCATAATCGAAGGAAATACCATCGAGTTAACAGAGATACCAAGCATCTACAATTCAGTCGATATGGCCGTGACAGGCATTTCGTGTTTCGTGCTGGGATCGAGTTTAATATACCTCCTATTGGTCAGCAAGAACAAAGTTGTCGGCCAGGATGAGCCTTCCTTGATGAGAAGTGATTGGAACAAGATTCTAGAGAGGTTGTCGAATCCTGACGAGCGGAAGATCATCCAGTTAATCATTGACGAGGGTGGTACGATATTCCAAAGTCAATTGATTGAAAAAAGTGGGTACTCAAAGAGCAAGGTCAGCCTTGTCCTCGACAGGCTTGAAGCGAGGAGAATCTTAGAGAGAAGAAGACACGGGATGAGCAATGTGGTCGTTCTAAAGTGAATGCGCGCGCATGAGCTATTGGTTTGAGTTTGTTTCTCTATTTCAAAGAAGCTAGCTAGCTAAAA
>CAYGAG010000169.1:0-3318 GCA_964347765.1 uncultured Candidatus Bathyarchaeia archaeon | reverse complement strand
CGCTCGGAAAATCGACGAAAGATTCGACAAGACAACGTCATTTGATGATTGGGGAAAATAGGAAAGCGCACGCATAGTCTGGGGTTTGAATCCTACTATGGGAGAATGCGGTCAGTGTAAAAATCAGTCGTGCGCGCAGAGTTAGATGTAACATAAAACCATGTTGAATTGTCCAGAATCGATGTTATCCTTTTGATGCATGCATGGGATTGTGGGTGGGGCTAAAGGTTTAAGAAAGAACTTCACAAGTATGAGAAATGTCATGGGAAAAGAAGAGAAGCGGGTAAGTGTTCCAGAACTATTACGGGAATTAAGTCAGCGATCAGGCGCTAGATGCGAAGGCTATAAACTTGGTTTAGATTGTACTGTGAAGTTGACAGAAGACCTGGAACCTCGTATTCATCATATAGATGGTAATCCAGGAAACAATGAAATGGGTAACCTCGTTCTACTCTGTCCAAAATGCCACTCTGGAGTAATGGAACGGTTGTCTGAAAAACGTAGAAAGACCTACGCTAAGGAAGTTGCTGAGAGCCTAGACAAGTCCAGTTTCTATGGGAGATAGTCGGTTACTTTGCAGGCATGCAGGCTATTTCAACTAGTTCTTGCCTGTTCAAGGCGTCAGTCCACATCTAGCATTCTGTCCAGAGACTTCTTCGCCCTAGCCCGTACATTTTCTGGAACCGTGACTTCGAATTGTTCCTTTTCTAGAGAGTCCAAGACAAGTCTCAGATTGGTTTTCTTCATTTGAAGACATGTTCCTCCAGGAGGCGCTTGGAAGAAGACCTTTGCTGGCATCTCCAGTCTCAATCTCTCTATCAACCCTACCTCCGTGGCTATGATGAACTTTTTGCCTTCACTGTTTTTCACGGAATTTATCATGCCAGCTGTGCTACAAGCCTCATCGGCTAAATCTACAACATCAGGGACACATTCAGGATGAACCAGAACTCTTGCGTCAGGGTGCGAATTTTTGGCTTGAATAAGACCCCCGGGAGTGAATTTGTTGTGGACATAACACCAACCCTTCCAAGGAATAATTCTCTTGTCACTGTGCTTCATCACGTATTTCGCGAGGTTGGCGTCGGGCACAAATATGACCTCGTTCTCCTCCAAAGAATTTACTACTTTTACGGCGTTGGTGCTAGTACAACAAATGTCCGATTCAGCCTTAATGTCCGCGGTTGTGTTGACATAGCTCACAACAGCAGCGTTAGGATATTGAGCTTTCAATTTTCTCAAACTAGAAACATCAACCATGGCTGCCATCGGACACTTTGCCAGTTTGGTTGGAATCAGGACTGTCTTTTCAGGATTCAAAATGTAAGCAGATTCTGCCATGAAGTCAACGCCGCAGAAAACTATGAAGTCTGCATTGATCTCTGTAGCCTTTTTACTCAAGCCGTAGGAATCACCGATGAAATCCGCTACCTCGTAAATTTCTGGTCTCTGATAGTTGTGAGCCAGAATCACGGCGTTTTTCTTGTTTTTCAGTTTTCTGATTTTTGCAATTAGATCTTTTTGTGCCATTCTGCCACACTACAAGTCCAAAAAGCCCAGAGTCTCCTCATGATTTAAATGTTTCACAGCTATGCATGCAGTTGAGTTGCTATTTTCTTTCCGAAATCTTTGCATACAAGCATTCCTAGGAACCAATATGTTGTAGTTCGACTATTCTAGTGTAAGTGGAATGTGAATGATGTGATCGAAGGGAAAAATGCACTTGATGAAGAAGGCTTTCTGAAAAAACCTGACCTATGGACTCCTGTCTTGGCTGGAAAAATGGCGAAGGATCAGTTTAACATCAGGTTGACTGAGTTGCACATGCGAGCCATATGCTTCGTCAGAGAATACTACCTAGAATGGGGTAGCCTCCCCATGGTCAAGACCATTAGAGAACATTTGAAGATCAGCACTGAGCAGCTAGACGATATGTTCAAAAGGAGAAGAAGCAGTGCACGTGGAGTAATATGCAAACTTAGTGGTCTACCGAAGATTCTCTGTATCGCATCGGGCTGTTGAAGGTGACCAAGAGTGAACCCTGAAATCGTTTTTCTATATGGTTGGGGACCTGAAGAGGAGGGCCGCCTATCTTCATTGCTCTACATGGTGGAAACCGCCACAACCTTGAACATGAATGCTGCCGTCTTCCTTTTTGCTGACGCGGCAGCGTTGAGCAAGAAAGGAGCATTTGCAAGAATTAGTCAAGAGCTCGGAAAGAGACTTGACAGGTTGAGCCAAAATGAGAAGGTAAAGATTTACGTCTGCGAGCAGGCAACGAGAAAACGTGGTATAACAGAAGAGACGATAGAGAACGGAATAAAGATCATGGGATACGCCGCCTTTTTGGATATGGCTGCTTCAGCTAGGACAGTCATAACTATATAGGTTCTTTCCCTCAACCTCATACAGTAGGAGCTGAGAAAGCTGGTGATAATTAGAAGAATCAGAGAGCTCAAGGAATATGACGTGAAAGAAGCATATGGAACTGATTCAGATGGAGTTACGATAAGATGGATCTCCGAGAAAAGGACTGGCGGCGAGGAATATCTCCACAACTTCGCGCTCCGGTACTTCGTTATAGAGGTAGGTGGGTATATCGCACCACACAAACATCCTTGGGAGCAGGAGATCGCTGTCACGAGGGGTTGCCTTGAGATAACCGGTTCTGACCAAGGCAGGATTATAGAGAAGGGCGACGTAGCTTACTTCCCTGCCAACGAGGAACACGGCTTCAAAGCAATAGGCAGCGACCCAGCTGAATTCTACTGTGTAATAGGATGTATCGGAAAAGGTGAAAACTGCATAGGAATCTCAGAACAATAATAGGCATGCGTACGTACGTGCCTAAAGCATATCGGAGCATATTCCCGCCTCACGTTGGCAAGGCTACTGGTTCGGAAATATGGTATATTGGCCGTGGGGTTTTTGGTGTGCATCCCCCAACGCGGACTCAGCAGCCTGGAGTCATCAAAGTTGAGAATAAAATAGTCTTGGAGGTTCCTTCTGAACATTCGCGTAAAAGCCAAGAAAGCAGTAGATAAGATGTTAGAGATTAGTTAAGTAGCGCCCGCCTTGTTTTTAAGTTGGGGAAAATCACTCTGCGCGCAGGTATCGCTTCGCTTCAGGTAATGAAGTTCGTGAGTCCTGCCTCTTGAGCTAGTTTCATTGCCGCTTCCCGCTCTTTGTTTGTTAGTCTTCTTTGCAGCTCTGGGATTTCCTTGGCTCTCCATTCTGGGCGGTACTGGAACATCACGTTTACTCGGGTTCCTTTGCCGAGTTTTTGGGCGATCCAGTTGAGGATGGGTTTTGTGCAGC
>CAYGAG010000168.1:0-3320 GCA_964347765.1 uncultured Candidatus Bathyarchaeia archaeon | reverse complement strand
TCTTTGCTCGTTCTAAGGCTTTTGAAGATTGGCATGTTTTTGTTGCCCACGAACATAGAAAAATAGCTGGTTCAGCTGCCCGCTCGATGAGCAATACTCATTTTGGAGGTGAACCGCTCAAGGCTGCTTATCTGTATGGTTTTATGGTTGACCCAGAGTATAGGCGCAGAGGAATTGCAGCTCAGCTTCACAAACACATCGAAGACTTTTCTGAATAGAATACAGTCGATCTACTATATCTGACAGTCGTAGAAGACAATTCACCAGCAATCCGGTTTTTCTCAAAGATGGGTCTGACACGGGCAAATGACTTTGCGATCCTATCGTTGATGGTCTATAAGACACACACGCTGAGTGGAAAAGCAAAGATCAGATCCATGGAGCAGAATGATCTTCGTGAAGTTGTCGCCATGATCAACAATACCTATCAGAATTATGAACTCTTCAAACCATTTACTATAGAAAGTTTTGAGGAATACATAGAGAGGATCCCTTACTTCGATATGAGTAATATCCTGGTGCATGAAAGTGACGGAAATATCAGAGCGTGCGTAGGATATTGGAACCACAACAAAGTCCGCAGAGTGATCGTTCAGGGGTACAATTGGAGATTTAAGATGCTAACTTCTTTCACGAGGTTTATAGGGCTCTTCACAACGGTGCCTAGAATGCCCAAGCCTGGTGAGACATCTCCCAGCTACTACTTAGTCACACCTGCATACGAGGATGAGCAAAACCTTTCATCGCTCATCAAATATGTAATGAACATAGGATTGAGAAATGGAATGCACATAATCAACACTCCGGTTGACCCAGAATCACCGCTTTCACAGATTCTCTCCAGATTCAGGCATGGAAAAATCAAGATGCAGTTATTCGTGAAGAGTCTTAACCGTCAAACAGCATTCCATCTTTCAGAAAGGAAGCTGTATGTAGACGGCGTAGAAATATGAGAATCCATCTTCCTATGGGCTTCAGGCGAATGCCAGATCAAGTGGCCAAACAAGTCTGCCAAGCACAGACGTGTTCCTTAGCACTATGGAGATGAGAAGTATGTCGGCAAGCAGGACTACTAGATATAGCAGTACAGCTAAGTATCCTAGAAAGTCGTGAAATCCTCCTCTATCCTCTTTTTGCAAGTAGATATCCAGTTTATGAAGACCGAATGGAAGCCCCAAAGTCAGAGCCAATTTCACTGTAAACCATAGGTGAGGATAGTAGACTGCAAAAAGATTGGCCTCTATGCCTCTTCTGAGAAAATGCATTGTCTGAACAAGATCTATCGCGTTCAAGAGACTGAAAAGAAACAACAGTCCTGTTTTCAAGAGTGTCTCAAGACGTTTCATATACATCATCCTTAGATATACAAGTACAGATCACTTTGTTATCTTGAGAGGCCTTAAAGTGCTGCAATTATAGAGCATGTTTTCTCCTTCTTCTTATTTCTATATGTGAACTTCCATACGGGTCCACTGGATCCTGGAGACCAAGCATCAAGTCCGAGGAAGAGACCCCCAAGACTTAAGAGCGAAACATCCGCTTACGATTTCGGGATTGGTTTGGAAGAGAAATATTGTCCGAAATGTGGGAAGAAGACGCCTGTACACGCGAGTTTCTGTCCAAGTTGTGGCGCGTCTTTCAAAGTTGGGGAAGAACATGTTCTTGTGGTCACAACTCCTACAGTGCCGGGATACAGGATTGTGAAGGTTCTCGGAGTCGCTCACGGTATCACTGTACGAACTAGAGGGGTAGGCGGGAAGATTGTGGCTGGAATCGAAGGAATCTTCGGTGGTGAAGTTACTTCCTATAGTTCAGAAGCTGAGAAAGCGCGAAGAGATTCGTTGGCCAGACTAATAGAAAACGCAAAGAGAATGGGAGCCAACGCGGTCGTTAGAGCAGACTTTGAGACAAGCGACATTCTCACAGGAACGGCGACTTTATTCTCCGCTTATGGAACTGCGGTGATCATTGAACCGGTTGAAGAAGGCTAACTCTTCTTCCTGATCTCTATCGCTGGCTGCTGTCGCATTTCATATCATTCATTCATACCTTTGCCGATTCCAGTTTCTGTTCTCAGGCGTATACACACATTTGAGACATGAGGAATTCCAACCAGAGATAAATAGTTCAGGACATAGCTTTTTGCGGTCCTGAATAATCTTTTTCAATAGAGAAAAGCGAAGATTCCTATAAGAAACTGCCAAGTAGCTTCCTTTCGACAACCATCAGAGGCGCCTAGTAGACATATATCTGTGGAAATACAGAGAATAATATGACGCGCAAGATCAAGAGGAATATCAGTGATCTTTGTCTTAAGAATAGAACGCCACGAAAGCGGAGAATACTATGTTGACTTACCCTCACTGACCAGTGAGTTCCCTTCTATCCAAGAGGATATCAATGTTGACATGTATGTTGTCGAACTGAAAGACAAAAATGACAAACTCGTGAAAAAGTTCAAACCATTCATGAGGCTACGGATCAAAGCGAATAAGCACGAACCTCGGTTATGTCTGCCTACAGATTTTGCGTCAACATATAAAATCAAAGACGACTATAAGTTGAGCTTTGCCGTTGATTTTCCAGATTCGAGAAGAAGGCGTACTAATATCGCTCACAAGATCTGGGAATTCTGGTGGTCAAGGTACAAGCTACATTCATTCCCGTAGCTTGACCACGCTTGTTCCGCAGAAGCCGAGAAACAGATGGCAGAGTCTTCTTGAGAGAGACGGATAGCGTCAAACATGCTTTCTGATAGTTAAGAGAGTAGATGTATGTTTCCTATTCGGGTATTCTCAAGATATTTTTCCGCAGTCTCTTTACATTTGACTGCGTGTCTCCTAGGTGTTGTTGGCAAATCGTTCATGACATAGCAAGGATAGAAGGCAAGCAAAGTGTACGGAATTGTGGGGTCCACCTCGCTTATGAAGTGGGCAATATGCTCAACTTCCTTCACGTCTACGTATCCGGGAACTAGCAATGTACTTGCACAGAGAACTGGAACTTCTGGCCGTTTCCTGTAGAATTTTGTTCCTAGTCTTTTGAAATTAGCCAAAGTGGGTTGATTAGACACACCACACAAGGCAATATTCAAGTCCTCAGTCCATGTTTTCAAGTCGAACTTAATGTTGCCACCACTTTCCAAGGCATATTGTGCAGCTTTCTCTGCTAGTTCCGGATGCATGTAGCCGTTGGTCTCCCAGCAAATGCGGAGAATACGATCTTCAGCCCTAGAATTTTCCAAGGCTAGTCGACTTACCTCTAAACTATGAGGCATCTGAGGTGAAGGATCACCTCCAAAATAACAGATACAAGAGACA
>CAYGAG010000167.1:0-3320 GCA_964347765.1 uncultured Candidatus Bathyarchaeia archaeon | reverse complement strand
AGTTACAGTAATCGTTCCCGCATACAATGAAGAAAAGGCTATCGGCAAAACTGTGGAAGCCCTTCTCGAACTTGCCTATTCTAACAAGGAGATTATTGTTGTAGATGATGGGTCTACAGATAGAACTCTGGAAGTCGCAAGAAACTATGCTGAGGGCGATATAGTGAAAGTTGTTGCAAAGCCAAACGGTGGAAAATGGGACGCGCTTAATGCAGGAATCAAATCCGCAAACGGAGAATTCGTCATCTGCATCGATGCTGATACGCTTCTCGACCAAAATGCTATCCAACACCTAATCAAACATTTTGAGGATCCCAACGTCGCCGCAGTAGCTGGAAATGTGAAGGTCGGGAATAGAAAGGGAATACTAACAAACCTTCAAGCACTCGAATATGTTGTAGGGATAAACCTTCACAGAAGAAGCGAGGCCCATCTGAAGAATGTAACAGTAGTGCCAGGACCAATTGGAGCATTTCGAATATCCGTTCTCCGAGAAATTGGCTTGTTTGAAGGAGACACCTTCGCTGAAGATGCTGACATCACATTCAGGATTCTGAAGGCAGGCTACAAGACGGTGTTTGAAGCACGAGCCTTCGGATACACAGAAGCACCAATATCAATGACCAGCCTTGCCAAACAAAGATACAGATGGTACAGGGGAAGCCTCCAAGTTCTTTCAAAACACAAAGACATGACATTCAACAAGAAATATGGACGCACTGGCACCTTTGTAATGCCCTGGACAATATTCAATGGCATTATCTACCCATGGTTCATGTTCTTCACCCTTATGTGGCTGCTAGTCTTCTGTTTCAATCCCATATCCCCTTACACAATCTATCAACCTAGACTAGGCGGTCCCCCAGAATGGGCACAATCACCACCTAATCGGGGACATGGCCATCCAAACGGCACCTCACAGATCGGGATAGCGATTGACTTCTTCCAAGCAATACCCTACATCTACGTCTTCTGGTTCCTTGCCTTCGTTATACTGGAAGTCGCCGTCGCTGCATATGCTCTATCCATGGATATCAAAGAAAAACGAAAGCTACTATTATACACTGTACCCCACAGACTCTCCTATGTATATGTAATTGTTATGATAAGAATGCTAGGCCAACTTGAAGAGATGTTTAACTACCCAATGAAATGGGAAAAAATGGAGCACCACGGAACAGCAACTATCCAGAAAACAGTGTAACTATATTTAACGAGTCGCTAAGCTTGAACACATGCATACATGGAAACTCGCCCTAGCACACGCTGTCAAACTTCTCGCGTATACGTTTGAGGTTCAAATCCCACACACATAAACCCAATGGTGTTTCAACGTTGATTCGGCAAAAAGGGTATTATCATCACAGAATACGATGAAAAGAACAAAGGCTATGGTTTTAGACATATTTTTTTCTGCAGATGTATTTCATAGCCTTCCTTGGCTTTGTTCGATATTTCGTCGACCCATTTCTTGAATCCGATTTCTCTGAACCGTTTATACCTATCCATTGTGTCTGTATCAGCATACTCCTTGAATCTGGAACATGGAAACTCTTCACAGTCAAAGCATACACGTAATTCTCTTTCTATACAGCATTTCTTTACCTCACACCATGGCGGTCCGCCTCCTTGTTGACACGATGGACATTTTGCATTCTCAATGAACCAATCCAACCCCGTCAAAAATTGCTCAAAATCGAATACGCCTTTAGACCTAAAATCGAAACCATAAAGATTCGCAAATTCCTTCATCTGCTTGGCTGTTTCAACAATCAGCCCATTGTATTGTCCACAACCACCGCAATAATCACCACATGGAGCAACCAAATCATACTTCTTCATCAGCCTTTCCTCAATATGATTAGTACAATAGATGCAATTTAAAATCTTGCGCGTGCGAATACTCTTAAGTAGAAAATTGCTACTGCTCTCGATTCCTCATTACGAGAAAAAATAAAGAAAAACACCCAAGAGAAAATCGTGATTTGGAGACGCCGACCACAGAATTCCTATTCCTTCTTTCATTTCCATAGCAGAATTTGATGCGCACACATTACAATAGGCTTCGAGTCACGAAACTATGAATTGTCTGACAATCTCTTTCGAAATGTGATTGTGAGGCTTCAAGCATTCGTATTCGCTGGGGATAACAGAACCTTGCAAGAGGCTTCTGCAATTCTTCCTATCGATGAGAAGGATTTTCCGGTTTGGAGCATATTCTGACCTCAGCTGGCCTCCTACAGGCTTGGCAAGCAAGACTATGTAGGGTGGAATCTTAAGTTGCTCTTCCTTGACTGCTGATATCAGATTAACATGAAATTCCGCGACTGTCTCGGTTATTTCTATTTCTAGACCGAGTTCCTCCTCTGCTTCTCTTTTAGCTGTCTCTTCAGCTGATTCCCCTTGTTCCACTCCTCCTCCAGGTAAGAACCAGAAACCATTCGAAATGTCCATAACCACCACAATCTGTTCATCAAAATCTATCAACAAAGTCACTCGAGCCGATCTTCTCGCCCAAGGTTCTTTCCATATGGAAATGCATCTTGATTCTACTTCGAGAGTCAGTTCCTCATTAATCATTGAATGCCAAGCCCTTCTCATGCTGTAAACAAAGAACACTTTAGTATACAATAGGCGAATAAAGATTCGTATGTAGGGATTCCGATCCCACTCTACACACTTTTCTGTGCATCCTAGAAGGGTTTTTAGGATGGAAATCTACTACGAAAAGCTTTTTCAGCGAATTTACATTAGCAATAGACACATCTGCGGAGTTGATCGGTTGGAAACAATAACCATGATTCTTCAAAGTGCTCCTTATGGAAATGAAAGAATCTGGAATGGTTTCAGGCTCGCGAGAGCACTTACCACTGCTGCCATAAGAATGAAGGTGAACATCTTCCTTACTGGTGACGCAGTAACAACTGCAAAGAAAGGCCAGAAACCTCCAAAGGGGCACTATAGCCTGGAAGAAATGCTGAAGGAACTAATCAGACAAGGTGTTAATGTCACGGCGTGTAGCACATGCACTGCTGCGAGAGGTTTGACTCAAGACGAACTAATCGACGGAGTACAGATTGGATCCACTGTTGGAGACCTTGCTAAGTGGGTCAAGGAAAGCCAAGGGGTCTTATCATTTTAGGTATAGCTACATCATTAGCGTGTCCGCGCATGTGGCGAGTAATGCAGGAGATATTCCGCCGTGGTGAGGTTTGAATACCAGTCCGCATGTTCTTGACCAGCCCCGCACGGTCTCACCTGCGCCTCTCGAAGCCTGCTTCGAGAATTTCCCGCTTCAGGATTGTAGACATCTCTTCAGT
>CAYGAG010000166.1:0-3360 GCA_964347765.1 uncultured Candidatus Bathyarchaeia archaeon | reverse complement strand
ACGTTGGCCTGCGGAGCCGAAGATCCGGGGTTCAAATCCCCGCGGGCCCGCCACAATTCCGTAGCGAGTACCTTATAAGTGACGAGGCTTCTATGGTGTAGTCTATGTGGAAGTCTATGTGGAATTTCCAAATGGAACAGGCTCTAGCGTAAACGAATACGTTGTCTGCAATACTTTCAGAGTTGACATTGCAGATGAAAGAAATCAATAGTCGAGAAATAACAATACAACTATTATCTTAGAATCAATTGATACGTTCAATGATTCTAATTTCTTAATATCGGAATACATTCCAATGTTTTCGCAGCATATGTAACAAAGTTCCATCACAAATAAGAGTAAAATTCTAGAAAATTCTTCTAGTGCTGAAAAGGAGAAAGGAGAAAATGAAATGGAAAACTGTTTTGGGAATAATGCTGACGTTGCTCTTGACTGTCTTGTTTACTCTCTTTCGGCCATCGATAACTGAGTCCTTACCTGTTGCTCGGGCGCAATCTCAAACACTTGCTGCAGAGTCAACTCTGAATGACCTTTGTATCGAATCAATTAGAATACATCCTAATCCAATTCCTAGTTTTCGTATATATGTAGATCTAAGACGGTATTGCCTGCCAATCGTGATTGATATACGTTTGATCGTTATATTGAATGATTTGACAACCATTTACGATTCCTTGGTCCCAGAACTTGCCGATCCCTCTTCACTGATAAGTGTCGATATAGGAATACAGAACTTGTACCAAGGCGACAATATAACTGCCGTTATTGATTATTTAGACGTTCTTCCTGAACTAACTGAGAGAAATAACGTACTAAGCTTAATCTTGGATTGGGACAGCAATTATCCTCCACGTACAATAACGACGAGTTATGGAACTCTTGTGCTTGATAGTGAATATCACAACACAACTAGAACCGGATGGTTCCCATTTATTGTTCTTCGTCTGCCACCTTTCGAACGGAATCATTGTGTCGGATTAGCACAAATGGAGACCAGTTACTATCAAGAGATAAGTAAGTCGGAAACAGACGAATACAGCACATCGATTACTGCGGGGCTTGCAGTAGAGGCTACTGCAGGTATTCCAAATGTTGCTGAAGCTTCAATCGGAGTCTCTATCGAGACATCATATGAACAGGCGAGGGCGCACTCTAGTTATAGAGCATGGAGTGAAGGGCATCAGTGGTCCGTGTATGCGCATGATTTACAAGCTGATGATGGAATCGTGATGATTCAAACAGAATACGAAGCCTATCGATACCATTGGGATTCCGGGTCAAGTTACACAGGGAAACTCTGGATTGGTGCACCTCAATACAATCCGGATCAGCAACTGTGTTCGCTGTCAAGCTATAATGATCATTACAAAGATGATGAGGCCCCTAACATAGACTTTGGTATCTATGGACACGTAGGTGATCTGGACTCGTATCCCGATTACCGTTATTCACCGGCCGGTGCGAGCACCTTGTACACTCTATTTGACTATACACGAGATACCAACAATCGGCTTCGTCCCCCTATTGGTAGTGGCTCCCGCCCTTGGGGTTTCACTTTGAAAGATTCCACATCAATCACAGAAACCGTATCGGTGAGTGTGAACTTCTACGCCTCAGGAACTGTAGCTGGAGTAACTGTGCAGAGTTCTTTCGGCGCGGCAGCAGGGTATTCTCACACTACAGAGACAGGCTTCCAAAGCCAATATAAGGGGGCTGTCGGCGGAGTGCTTCATATGGATTATGTCTATTACTTCATGCCATTTGGCAAACTGATGCGTGACGGTTACGTTGTGATAGCCTATTACTGGAAAGAAGTGGTGGCTGGTGTTGGTGGTATCTGGATACCAGTCGACAAGTTTGCTTTGTTGGCTCCTTACATCGGTTTAGCCTCAACAATCGTAGTCGCAACAGTTGGAGCAGCCATCTACGTTAAGCGTGTTAAGCGTAGAAAAGAGAAGTAATGAGTGTACCTCACCTTTCCATTCCCCCTCTTTTTTTGTTCAGAATTTGCCATTTGTTCGCTCCCTCTCGTTTCCCGCTGGTTTCTTGTCATTGAGTAATGAATGATTGAAAAAAGAGCGAAGAAAACTGCTAGTGTCAAGTAGGGGGAAAGGCTGTCCCATGATTCCCATAGGGCACTAATGGCGTAGGGGTTTGAACGGAAGAGAAGCCAAGAAACATCGTGAGCCGCGTTCAATAACCAGGATATGAGCATGTACCCCCGCAAACTCCCCCTTTTTTCTGCCAGTATGCGCATACCATCTTGCAGGTGCTTTGGTAGGTGGGTCACGAGTGGGTGCTGACGGATTTCTTGATTGACGTTTGGAGTGCAAAAGAGAGGATATTGAAAGACTAGTGTAGCGATCGATGCATGTGTAAGGCAATAGAACATTCTTCTATATCTTGTCTTAGCCAAATTTTAAACGTTTATAAATACTACACATATGGCTACCAAAGAATTAGGAGAAGAAAAATCGACCGAATGAGGTGGATGGTTTGAGAGTGAGACAAAGTGCATTATGGATGCGTCTTATTCAACTTGCTATTTTATTGCTAGTTCCATTAACGGTTTATGCACAATATTCGCTGCTTCAAGGCGTTGATGCCGCAGTAACAACCACGACGATTAGGACGGACGGCAATGGAACTTTTACAGACTGGAATGGAAACTACACAGACTGGGATGAGGCGACTCCTGACGACGACTCCACCTATGTTTATGCGACCGCGGGTAATTGGAATGAGAGTTCAACATTGGAGAACCATACCGCCCTCGATGGTCTATGGAGCGTAGAGGTGGTGATCTGTGCGCGCAGGGACTCGCGCGCTACCGACGAGAAGGTGCAGATAATGCTCGTTATAGGGGGAACGAAGTATTTGGGCGAGGAATATGGCCTCACAGACACTTATGCAGATTACTCTAGCATTTGGTATGAGAATCCATCAACCAGTTCCAACTGGACTTGGATGGATATGAACAACTTGGAAGCGGGTGTGTCTTCCAGGCAGACAGGCTCTTCTTGGAGGGGTGAGTTAAGGGTCACCCAACTGTATGTTGTCGTCTTAAGTCCGATCGATCAATATGACTCGAGCGGAACCACGCATGCTATAACTGGTGGACTCGCCGTCTATAACGCAACTTACGCTTATGATAGAGATAGCACCACCTACGCTTACTTCAAACCGGGGTCGGTTTCAAGCGGATACTTTTCCATAGAAAATTTCGACGTTACCGGGGCGCCTACGGACTCGCCGATCTCATCGGTCAACTTCAATATGAAGTATTCCATAATTCTCAGCGCTTCAGGTAAACAGTATAGGATCCTATACAAAGTTGATCCCTCATCTTCGGAAGTTGTC
>CAYGAG010000165.1:0-3374 GCA_964347765.1 uncultured Candidatus Bathyarchaeia archaeon | reverse complement strand
ATTCAGGATACTGATTTTGTTTTCATAATCTCTTAATGATGCTAGGTAGGCTAGCATCTTTTGATGAAAGTTGGATGAGAAAGAAAAGCAGCTTCTGAGACAGCTAGCTGTTCTGAGAAGACACATGAAGAACGTAGAAGAGCAGATGCAAGCTATCAAGAGAGGGCAAACAAGACCTTAGCCTCCTGCATACCCTTTTTCTATTTTATGTCGCAAAAGGGAAAACGTACTGATATCCCGAAAATATCCCCCCCGAAGCAATTGAAACACAATCTTTCGTCGGTGAAAAAGAATTCTTGCTTAAATCTTTAGCCCCCATACACAGAGTGATCTACTCTGATTCGTTCAATAACTCTAATGCGTGCGCTTTAAATACGCAAGCAATATGTGGAGATGCTTTTCGAATCTGCTAGCCTAATATGCCATATGTCCAGCCTTTCCTATCCATTTCTTCAATGAAGGATGCAACATGATCGATGAGGGCATTCATCATCTTCTCACCTTTTTCCTTTGTAGCTTTGCTTGGATCACCTGTAGCGCCATAGGGTGTCAGTTCCTCAAACACCCATTTTATCTGCACATAAGAAGGTAGCTCAGGAACGGTTCCCTTAGCATATTTCATCTCAACTAACTTGGGGTTGATAGCAAGCATGATGGATGTTTCGCCTTCGCCTGCATGTCCAAGTCCATTCCAAACCTCGAACGTTCCCTTTGGGAGCAATTCTCCTGCCGTGTTCCACCATGCTTCCAACATACAAATTTTCATTTCTGGATGCTTCACCTTGAATTCTCTAGTTGCCACCTCTAGTGGAGCTATGTTGCCGTCGTGCCCATTGACGATAAACAGCTTCCTGATCCCATGGCTAAGCAGTGATGCAAAAACCTCTTTGAGTAGCTTCATCAGGGTCTCTGAGGTGAGGCTTACAGCTATTGGAAAACTGGCATAGTGCAAGCTCATACCATATGGTATTGGCGGAAGCACCAGCAGTCCATTAACCTTCTTCGCTACCTCCTCAGCAATTCGCCGGGCTACTATAGTGTCTGTGCCATATGGAAGGTGATCTCCATGATACTCAGTCGCTCCAACAGCCAAGATCGCCTTGTCGAATTTGAAAGTTCCGCGTTCATATCCTATCATGCGCTCCAAAAGTTTGCTGGTTGCCATCTCAAGTAACACTTCCCAAGTTCTCTCCATTGCACAATTTAAAAAGCCTTACGCGTCCTCATGCAGAACGGATCGCGCTTAGGCGCTTCGAAAGTGTGCGGAATTGACGGGTTTCTGCAGAAAATGGCTTTATGTTGTCTTAGGTACACAGGTATGTGGACTCAGGTGAGAAGTTGCAGATAAGGAAAGTGACGTCGGCTGGTTTAATCCGAGCTTGCAGAAGATACTTGTTGCAAGATCCCGTTTCTAACGTTTTGCCGCTAGGTGATCTCTATTCGCCTCTTTTTGAAGTAAGCGATGTTTACTGTGCTGTGGATAGGAAGCGAGTTGTTGGTGTATGTGCGATTTATCGTGCCTTCTTGAAGCCAAGTGTGGTTCTTGGGGCCGTTGTTCAGGATGTCAAAGCGGCTCTCGTGAAGAAGGCTGTAGGTGAAATCTCGGATGAATTTGTTTCACTTTGTCCACCTGAGGAGGTGGATTTGTACAAGGATTATTCAACTATTCTGCATAACCACCACGAACAACAGATGGTAGCCAATCCTCCGAGACAGATTGATTGTGGAGGCATAAACGTTGAGAAGGTTAAAGAGAATGAGCTGGAGTTGCTGAGCGAGTTCTATGAAGCTCGTACTGAGGCATGGGTTCCAATACAGTTCAGAGCTGGGCCATACTACTGCGTAAAGCGTGATGGAAAGATAGTCAGCGCCGCTGGAGTTCACTTGGTCACCCCTCAAATCACTCAACTCGGCAACATAATCACAGACGAGGCCCATCGAAATCAAGGCTTTGCAACGGCTTGCACCAACGCCTTAGTAACAGATCTGGCTTCCAAGGGACGAATCATCAGTCTATTCGTCCGAGCCAACAATGAACCTGCCATTCATATATACAAGAAATTGGGCTTCCACAAAGCAAGAGACATATCATTTCTACTCTTGCGCAAAAACAAATAGTCTGGCTACCACGTGTGCGATGCCTCGAAATCTCAGGAAAAAACCTAATATTTGAGAAAGAAACTTCTCCGAGTTGCATGTATGCGTGCAAGGTCAATTTTTTCCTTTAGTTGACAAAATCATAAACGCTTTTACTCAGAAGCTCAGTAATAGTCTGAGCGGGGCTTAATATGGCTAGAAAGACTCTACGGGTTTCTAAGATTAAGGAAGGCACGGTCATTGATCACATAACCGGTGGTCACGCACTGGATGTGATAAAGATTCTGAGAATCAAGGGTCGTGCTGAAGGGGTGGTGACGGTTGCTATGAACGTTCCCAGCAAGAGACATGGAGTGAAGGATGTGGTTAAGGTTGAGGGAAGAGAGCTGAACCCGAAAGAGGTGGATAAGATCGCTTTGTTGGCTCCATATGCTACCATAAACATCATCAGAGACTACAAGGTCGCAGAGAAGGCGCGGGTTAAGCTTCCGGAAGTCATACGCGGAATAGTGAAGTGTGCGAATCCCGCATGTATCTCGAATAGTAGCGAACCGGTGCAGCCCACCTTTTATGTAGAGAGGGAGGATCCACTGCACTTGCGATGTCACTACTGTGGCTACGTTATGGAGAAACAGGATGTGCTAAAGCAGTTCTGAGTTTGCTCCAACAGACATACTAGGAAATAGATGGAAAGATGGGTTACGCTTATTTGTACACTGGAACAGGAGGCGGAAAGACGACAAACGCTTTAGGCCTGGCCTTGAGGTCTGTTGGGCACGGACACAAGGTCGTGATAATCCAGTTCATGAAGTGGTGGAAGAACATTGGAGAGTACAAAATAAGGAAGAAGCTTGAACCGTACTACGAAATCTATCAGTTCGGCCGAAAAGGCTGGATTGGACTGAGCAATCTGGAGGAAGAGGACAAAAAGCTTGCAAAGAGAGGATTGGAATTCGCCAAGGAAATTGTTAAGGAGAGTAAACCTCATCTGCTGGTTTTAGACGAGATCAATCTGGCGGTTCACTGCAAACTCCTGGACTCCAGTGAAGTGTTAGACCTCTTGGACAATATCCCGAAGAAGACGGATGTCGTCCTAACCGGAAGACACGCTCCCAAAGAATTGATGGATAGAGCTGATTTTGTTAACGAAGTCAGAGACATAAAGCATCCAAAGAAAATACCGACAACAAGGGGAATTCAATACTGATATTTGCCGTCTTATGTTGGGTTTCTAAGTTTACTCCTTATTCTCAACCTTTTGTCTGAAGAAGAAGTAT
>CAYGAG010000164.1:0-3435 GCA_964347765.1 uncultured Candidatus Bathyarchaeia archaeon | reverse complement strand
CTCCTGCTTCCAGAAGAAGAATATCTCCAGCAACAATTTCTCTCGCGGGAATGATTACTTCCCTTCCGCCTCTTATCACTCGTGCCTTTGGGGCAGTTAGTTTTTCCATGGCTTCCATGGCCTTCTCAGAACGGTACTCTTGGATAAAGCCAATAGCCGCATTGAGAGCGACAATCGCTCCTATTGCTAATGCATCTGTATATGTCTCCAGCACTAAACGTGGGTCAGCTGCGGCTTGCGACTCATAGAAACCGATTATCACAGAAATTATTATGGCGCCTATCAGCATCAGCACAAAAAAATTCTTGAACTGATCCAGGAAAATCTGCAAAAAGGATACTTTCTTATGTTTCTTCAACTCGTTGTAGCCGAACTTGGTCAGTCTTTGCTTGGCTTCGTCTGCGGTCAAACCTTTCAAGCTAGATTCTAGACTGCGTATAATCTCTTCCTTTTCGATCGCGTGCCATTGAGAAGACAATATGACCAAATCAAAGTTGTGCTCTGCAATTAAAGAATATCGCTAAGATACGCGCTTCTTACATCGCGCTGCCTAGAAAGGAACGGACGCAGATTCACTGAGGAACATGTTAGGCTATTCCCAGATGCTCAACCAATATTCTTATTCCTATGATCATTAGGATCAAACCGCCAAGAGCCCCAACCTCCCGCCTAAATATACGCCTAGAAAGGAAAGCAAGAAGGCAATTACTCCAATTGTGATTGCAGGAACGATTATAGTGATTCGGAGAAAGGAGAAACTCAGTCCAACAGCCAACGCGTCGATGCTCGTGGCTACGGATAAGGCTAGCAGTAAGACAACACTAGGAGAATCCAGAAAGCTTCTTGGATTCGACTCTTACTTACGCTAATAACATTTCTGCGAGGTATGTAGCGTCATTTCTTCGCGCGCGCGAAAAGGATTAGAACCTGAAATCAAATAATTTGCCTCGTGAACCTACCGATGAAAGCATACTCCCACAAACATCCAAAAGCGTCGCCCCTGATCAACGCAATTCCGGAAGCTGCAGACAAAGCAAGGTCAATGAACCTGCCTTATTGGATTATAGCTCAAGACACCAATCCCTTTGGAATCGTGATTGTGGGACAGGAGCCACAACAACTCACTGCGCCTTCTGGAACACCTGTAGCTCTAATTACGCTGGAACCTTCTCAAGCATCCTCAAGGAACCTACCAGACTTCATTTCGACGGCCACCAAACTCGTAACTGCGAAGAATCTTGCAAATGCGTTGGTCACCGTATCATTCAAGCATAGAAGAGCTGTCAGGCAGTTTCTCCAAGCTGGTTTTGAACCATTCGATGATTACTACCTTATGTATCGTCAGCTTTCTCAGCAATGGACTCCCACAACAGAACTCCGTTTTGAATCAGTCAAGCAGAGAGAGACCCGTGAATGGTTCAAGATGGCGACCAGATTCCTCGCAGGAACAGCTGACACAGCCCTCAACCACAATCTCCAGTACATGCTTGATCTGCCAGACACCTTTCTTACTCGGTACCATGCATCTGAGAAACTGTACTTTGTAGCAAAGGGAGATACAACGATTGGCATACTAGATATCCACGGTACTAAAGGTTGGATTGGCAACATGGCGGTAGATCCACTGAGTCGGCGTCAAGGCTGCGGGAAACAGATCCTCACCTTCGCACTCAATCAACTAAAGACCAGAGGTTGTAGCAAAGCAGGGTTAAGAGTGCACGTCAACAACAAGCCCGCTTGCCGACTCTACAGCTCCTTTGGATTCAAGAAGACAGCACGATTCAAGAGACTATTGTGGTGGAACCACAGATACACAACATCCTGAAACATGCGGTGCAAGTGCATAAATACTTTGACTCGCACGCTTTGACATCTGGTCCATAATGGAGATGTTCCCACACATAAAATTCAGGGAGCGCACGAATTCTATCGAGTAGTAGCAGAGCATTGTAGAAATCCCTATCAATTCAACATTTCAATTTTTCTTTGTACATCATAACCATGTTGGATCAAGTCGCGCGCGCGAAGCAAAGAAGCTTGCGAAACGCGAAAATCAATCTCTATGAAGGTAGCTTATTTTCAAAAATAAATCACAATTGTAGGCTTATTCGCCAAAAGAAAAGCGCCCTGGCCGGGATTTGAACCCGGTTCCCGTATCAATGCAACATCACTGAATGTCGGGCGGGCGACAGCCGCCTATACTAGACCGGACTATACTACCAGGGCTATCTAAGGCCAAGACGCCGAGATTCAATCAAGACAATGTTCCAAATAAACTTTCTCAGTTGTGACAGAATCTAAAGCTCTGGAAATGTCTGAAGATCTGAAGGTCTCTGAGAAGATAATTGCACAGAAGATCATATGATTCGGAAAGATTAGAAAAGCCTAAGGCATATTTCAGATGAGATATGAAAGAATCTTCTAAGGCTCAGCAGTTTCGCGCCAACCATAATGCTATTCTTCTACTGGTAGGGGTTCTTCATCTCTGCCGTACCACAATATGTAGGGAGGCGCATCTGCTTCGAGTTTATAGTAACTCAAATCCAATTCAGCTTCATGTTCTTCTGAGGATCCGCCTTTCAGCTCTATATATCCAGACTCGCCATGTTCAATATGTAAACGGCAACTATCAGCGACTTCCGAATAGATTACTTGATCTTCGTCGTAAAGTTCCCGGTAAAGCTCAAATGTGATATTTCCTGCGTCTTCATGGTTGAATATGTAGAAGCGAAGAGTATAGTTTCTGAGCGTGCCCCATCCCCATGCCTCATATATAGAATATTCCCCAATCTCTACCTTGGTGACTTCTATGCCAAAAGTCTGATCGAAAGGTGAAATTTGGAGACTTGATGTTTCCCCATCCCAAACCGTGACTTCATTGGACAGTAGCTCGCCGCTAAGGATTTCCGTCTTCTGAGCAGTCAGTCTATATTGATTCGTGCCGGGAGCAGTTTCATTCTCACCCCTACCGAATTGCATCGAAATCCAGTCAGTATCTTTGCTGATTTGCCAGAATCTGACGTCAATAGTCTCATCTACAAGTTCCAAAGTTTCATACAGCCTGAGAAGAAAGGTTACATCTTCTATATTATGGTCTATGTAGAAATACATTTTGAACATTGCCTTATATCTGTCATCATAAACTTTATCGAATTCCACCCTTGTCACTGCAAAGTCGATCTGATTCAGCTTGTGTTGTTTGTATAGGTGCATTCCGGTCGAGATAGCTAAGCCTGTAGCCAAAATAATCGAGCAGAAAAGCAGAATCGGCTTCCATTTCAGCTCCATATATTGTCCCGATATTTTCCGTATAGAAGCTTTTTAGGCTTTCCCAAGCAGTCTGGACAACATACAACTGCAACCTTTCTAAAAAAGGTTCAGCGCCGGGAATGGGATTCGAACCCATGCGGCCCAGCAGGGCCACAGGCTCTCAAG
>CAYGAG010000163.1:0-3440 GCA_964347765.1 uncultured Candidatus Bathyarchaeia archaeon | reverse complement strand
TTCCGGGAAAAACCTCACCCCCCCCCCCTAGGGGGGGTCGAGCCGAGGTCGGAGGGGTCTTACAGTTAGCTCAAACCGCTTTTTCTGTGGTTTCGATCAATATATAATCGTCTTTAGTGCACGCGAGGAATTAGATCAGCAGCAAATGTTCAGTACCTTGGAAGAAAACATTCACGAAAGGAACACTCCATGTGGATGTCTTGGTAAAGCCTTTATCTAAAGAACATGTGTGAGTAGTGAAGGATCAAGAAATGAGAAGGCAGATCGAATGGATGGATCTTTTGATCAAATGCAAGACTAGAGTACAACAAACGATCAAACCCATGCTGAAGAACCTGGCAGAACCACAGCCAAACTTAGGTATAGGAGCGGGAGGCGATCCCATAAAGAGAATAGATCTTGCTGCAGAAGGAGCCATAGCAGATGTCTTAGAGGAACAAGACGTTTCGTTCACTCTAGTGAGCGAAGAATCAGGCATAAAACGATACGGATCAAACCCAGGTGAGAATTTCGTGACAACGGACCCAATAGACGGAACAACGAATCTCCTCAGAGGTATACCCTTCTATGCCACGTCAATTGCTGTATCCACAGAACCAACTATGAGCACCGTTCACACAGCTCTAGTGGAAGACCTAGTCCATTGTACAACGTATACGGCTGAAAAAGGAAAAGGAGCCCATCGAAACGGTTGCCGAATAACTTCCTCAAATACAGAATCTTTGAAACAAGCGGTGATAGGCATAGATCTCAACACCTACAAAGTCAAAGAAATAGCGCCTAGACTAACGAATCTGATACAAAGTGTAAGACACATACGCCATCTCGGGGCAAACGCCCTCGAAATATGCCACGTGGCAGATGGAACAGCAGATGCATTCATAGACATACGTGGGAAACTCCGGACAACAGATATAGCCGCTGCCTATCTGATAACAACAGAGACCGACGCAGAAATGACAACGCCGCAAGGAAAACCATTGGAGGCAGAATTGAGCCCGACACAAAAGATAGCCTTCATAGTGACAGCAAACCGAAAGATCCGTGAAAACATAGTCGATCTGCTAGAAGGCTGAAAAAGGAAAACGAATGCTAACACCAATAACTCCTCACTCAGCTGCGATGATAAAGACGAGAAAGACAAAGACGTTAGTGATAGCTGACCTGCACATAGGATGGGAAATGGCGCTTCTACAGAAAGGCATACACGTTCCGACTCAGACCCCTAGACTTCTACAGAAACTGAAACAGATCATAACCACGCAAAGACCAGAAGAACTGGTGATCCTAGGCGACGTCAAACACACGGTGGCAACTGCAAGAATGAGTGAGTGGCAAGATATACCGGACTTCTTCGCCGAGCTGAAGAGCCAGGTGGAGGAGATTCGCGTTATACGTGGTAACCATGATGGAAACCTAGAGCCGTTGCTCCCCGAGAACATAACGGTTCTCCCCGCGAGTGGCACAACAGTAGAGGATATAGGTCTTTTCCATGGTCATCGTTGGCCATCGCCAAACCTCCTGAATTGCAAAACGTTGGTGATGGGCCACGTCCATCCCACTGTGGCTTTCAGCGATCCTACCGGATTCAGATTCGGAAAACAAGTTTGGATAAAGGCCCGATGCAACGGAATACTCCTAGCTAAGATTCTCCTCCAAAAATATAGAGTGAAAACGGAAAAGAGCGCTGAAGAAACATTGTGGAAACACTACAAGGTCAAGCCCAAAACGACCCAGCTTTTCATAATGCCTCCCTTCAACGACTTTCTTGGGAGCAAACCTTTGAACAAGGGCAAGACAGACACCGACAGAAGAATGAGAGGACCAGTTTTGAGAACAGACGCAGTGGACATGGAAAGCGCAGAAATATATCTCTTAGACGGAACCTTCCTAGGAAATCTAGGCCAGCTCAGGTCTCTAAGCTAAAGCTCTAGCATAAAACTTATAGAACGCAGTCTCAACATTGAACAAGGTTGAAAATGTCAGACGACTACCCAGACTGGTTCAGAAAGAAAAGACGCTATCCCTTCTTTAGGGACTGGCTATTCGGAGATGTCGACCACCTCTTTCGTGAAATGGAGAAGATAATGGAAAAACAGTTCAGAGCATTCACAGCAGACGTCCCGAAAGACTATGTAAGAGAACGCAAGCTGCCTGACGGAAGAAAAGTACGTGAGCTAGGACCTTTCGTGTATGGTTACAGTGTAAAGATTGGCCCAAACGGAAAACCGGAAATACGTGAATTCGGAAACGTCAAGCCCAGCCGTTTTGGTGAACCCCGAGTTAAAAAAGAGCGCGACCCACTCGTTGATGTCATCGAGACAGATGGAGAAATTCACATAGTAGCAGAATTGCCAGGCGTAGAGAAAGATGAGGTGAAACTGCGAGGAACAGAGAACGAGATAACCATATCAGTCGACACCCCAGACCGCAAATACTTCAAAAAGGTCGCGCTACCAGCCCAAGTAAATGTGAAAAAAGCCAAGACGAAATACAAGAACGGAGTCTTAGAAGTAACACTTCTAAAAACCAGAAAAGAGAAGAAGCCCGAAGGCGAGCCAATCAACATAGAATGACAGCTTCAGGCTTGAACTGTAACACTACGACACAAGCCTGTGCCCTTGCATGGATAAAAACTCAGAGATAGACATATTAAAGAAGATCTGTAAACAAGCAAAAAAAGAAGATAAACTAACTGGAGCAAACTTAACAGATCTCTACGAAGTGTTCGGAAAAAGATTCACAAGAGCCCTTGAAGCCCTAAAAGAAGAACGGGTCAAGAAATATGTCTTCAAGCCGAGCGGAAGAGTAGCTTGGATCGTCATAGGAAAAAAAAGAGACTACTTGCTGATGCCAGAAGCTGAATTCTGTTCATGCGACGACTTTTACTTCCGAGTCATGGACAAAGAGATACATCTATGCTACCATCTGATTGCACAGAAGATAGCACACATCTTAGGATGGTATGAAGCCATAAAGGAGACCGATGAACTCCACGACTCTCTAATGAAGGAGTGGAGAAACCCAACCCTTTAAATACTTTGATTCCGACACTGACGTAAAGGGGTCAATCTCCAATGAATATAGGAGCATACTTTGAAACACTCAAGTATATCCTTATGACAGCAACATTCATCGTCTTAGTCCTAATATTTTTGCACATGTTCTACGGCAAGGAAGAAACGACAGGCTAGAATTAGGCTTTCACCGCTTTTACTTCTCTCCGCAGAACCACAAACATTACAATACTTAAGATAGCCAAAATCATAGCAAACAAGACAAGCCACGTTGCTTCAGGTCCAGCACCTAAGACTATTGGAAAGAGCCCTATGAATGTGCCTGCCCCAACATTAATTGAGCCATCCAAAATGAAAGCAGCAAACATAAGAATTACAGGACCTGCAAAAATAACGATAAACCCGGTAGCGAGTAATACTAGG
>CAYGAG010000162.1:0-3464 GCA_964347765.1 uncultured Candidatus Bathyarchaeia archaeon | reverse complement strand
CCAGCCATGGCACCACAGGTTCCAATAGCCATGTTGCCAGTTCCACCGGCTAAGCCTACGGTAGCTTTCCAAACGTCGTTAACCACAGGATCGTTCTCGTAGCCCAGAGTCTCCATAACCGCAGCAAAGACACCAGGGGCACAGGCAATGCGCGCGCAATAATCATACCCAAGGCGATAGGCTTCATCCAAAATCTCTTTATCTATTTCTGATTTTTTCGTCATAAAGTGACCCTCCTAACAAGTTTTCTCTCTTTGAGCTATAAATTTTATGCGCGCTTCGATGTTGTCATGGCGGCAAGCAACTATGGCAAAACGACCCTATAATGCGTGCGCAGATAACCAAGAAACGAACTGGACTTCTCTGGACTACAAGAATTTCTTCTTCATATCGTGTGCGTTGAGTGAGTAAGTGTGAGTAGGAGCATAGGAGTGAGTAGTTGGAAATGAACTGGGGGGGTAGGATTTGAACATCCTACCCCCCACACACACACAAAACGGTGTAGGTTGGATTCTACTATATTATAATATAATATAGTATGAGATAGGGGGAGAGCTGTAAAAGTTCTTTGGAATATGAGGAACTAGGTTTTTCCGAAGTTTCTGGCTGTGTTTCCTATATCCATCAAGTTCACTTTGTTATCTTTGTTTATGTCTGCACAAGGGTTCCATCTCGGGTGAGACGGATCTGAACCGAACGCTAGAGCGGCGACTGCTATATCCTTCATGTCAACACATCCACTCTTGTCCAAGTCACAGAAATGGTGGAACACCCCAGTCAATGTAATGTTCGTGTCCATAATGACCACTCTTGTTCTATTAGCATCACTGTCTTCAAGCCAGTAAGACCATACATATTCGTTGTGATTCTCCGGCATCTGAAGTGTGTAAGAGTCTTGAAGCGACCATTCGGTGTATGGTGTTGTTTGCGGAGTCCCGTTGATGGCCAATGTTATCCCAATTAAAGGTGAAGATGTGACCATTAACTCATAGTATGGTCCTGCCGAAAGCCAATAAAAGATGTTCATTCCGAGTATTTTGTTGTTGTATTCATCAATGCGATCATCAATGAAAAATCCCTCTTGGGATATAACAATCACCCTACCAGAACCGTACTCGATGGCGGCGCAATTAGGAGGGTGAGATCCAGGATTCGGATAAGGACTTTCGTGATAGCCGCCGTAGGAGTCGTTATCTCCTGTGATCAAAATTGTCCCAATTTCAATGTTTATAGAACCATGAAGACTTCCTGTAGCCCCTATTCTCGTCACTCCTTGAGTCACGGGGTGACTCTCAATGAAGAGTGAATGAAAGATAGCTGAACCGGGATCGATAGTGTAGTTCGTTGGGTCGAAAATTATGTCTGGATTGAAGAAGGCTCCAAACCTTTGAGCTATCTTATTCATGGGATAATCATGAATTGTGCTTTCTGGATGATAATCAACCCAGGACCATCCAAGGCCAGTCAATAACAGTCCTCCACCATTCTTGACGAAGTCTTCGATAACTTGTATCTCGTTCTGAGTGAATGAACCCCATGCCGTCCCAATGATTAGGACATCACAGTTCTCTAGCGAAGACGCGGTAATCGTACCACCTAATGTCTGAACCAAATAACCTCTCTCTTCAAGATCTTGTGTTAGAAATTGGGCATTGCTCGATACTAACCATTCAGAATGTCCCTCATCCATCAGAACTAGGGGAATCTCGACAAGTGATACGTCATCGCACCACGCTGTTCCGTTTCCATCATTGAAATCAAGGAGAAACCAGATGGCTGTAGCATCGCTTGGCATATGGGGCAATGTGAAAGCATCGCTTTCATAGTATATCCAATCAGTTGAGCCTGTCACATAACCTATCTCTTTGACGTATCCGTCTGCAGGTGTTGCACCACTACTGTCAACATAATCAAGTCCTATGACTACGTATCCTATAGCATCTTGGGTTTTGATCCAACCACTGATCTTATATTGCTTTCCTGGTGTCATTATATCAGTTACGTTTTGGTAGAGCCTTCCCAAACTACCTCTGTGGATCTCAACACCTTTTGTACTATATGCGCCACTGTGGAAATTTGTGTTGTCACCTGAGTAGGTTGCTGTTCCTATTGATACAGACCAGAAGCTTAGTTGGTTTTCAAAACCTGGGTTCTTGATTAAATTCCCTCTAATAACATCCTCTAAATGCCCTGACACTGGTGTTATGCTAAATATCAGCGTTGGCATGCCTGTCAACAGCAGTACAAGTATTATTCCAGAAACTGTTCTCCTCAACAATCTCCGTTCTCCTAGTTTAAGATAGTTTTTCCTTTCAAATAACATTTGTGGAGAAATCTTCTATTACATCCCAAGCTTAAGCACGCTCAGATCTGAAGCCTAAAATACTCTCTCAGCATGAAAGAGTTGGGGAAACGGAAGACCGGTATGAGTTTTTAACTCATTCTCTTGTCCTCAATTGAAGAAAAATCAGTTTCTTTTGTGTGTGTGTGGGGGTAGAATTTGAACCCCCGCAAAACTCACAGAGCCTAATGTACAACGGCTGATATTTCTATAACCTTCATTCTGATCTCTTGTCGTTTGCCTCTGACATGTGCTGTTGACAGATCTTCCAGCTCCCACCACGTTTCTCCAAAACTCCCGTCCATCGAATGTCTTTCGCGCTCCAAGGCTCTCCATCAAATTCTCCTTCATCGTCCACAATAGCCGAGAACCAGGCTACATCTCTCGTCTTCGAGATCACAATTCTCAGGTTTCGAATATCAAATCCTTTAGCTTTGCTTCGTGGATCCATCCACACATCCAGGAATCTCTCAAACTGGTTCCATCCTACGACAGTGCTCTTAGAGTCTGGATAATATGTAAAGAAGCCATCATCCTTTGCAAAGAGGCTTTCAAAGAGTGCTCGATCTCTGGTTAAGGCCCATCCGAAGGAATCGTGGATTACTTTAGTTATTTCGTACTCATCACTCGTCTTACCTGTAGTGGGCAAATCTCGTCAGCATGAAAACATCCTTTTCCACTAAAAATATCTTTCGCGGGAAGGGACTGTAAGCACGCGGGATTTTTCTGGTTAGTTGGATTCAGATCCGACCCCACACCTGACGTAGCCAAAATTCGAAAAAAGCGTCGAACCTTTTTCCTACGGATTATGAAGAGAAGAAACGCATATGTTCTATAGTCACAGAATGTGACTACAACATGTGCGTAGCCTTTTATAGCATCGACAGCGTCGAACTCATAAGTCACTCCGCCGACTAGACAGACTTTCCTCTTCGTCAGTTTTAACCCTAACATTTCACCCAGAGCATTTCGAACTTCAGCTTCTATCTTCGTCCTATCGAAATCAGCTTCTCTCTTCATCTAGTGTCCCTTTGGCATACTTCCTTAGATAACAGTAAAAGGTTTATCGTGCGCGCTTCTGGTTCTATTCCTTATCTGAGACGTGCACTAGGAGCAGAATCTT
>CAYGAG010000161.1:0-3481 GCA_964347765.1 uncultured Candidatus Bathyarchaeia archaeon | reverse complement strand
ATCTCCATTTCTTGATCCATTATGTACCCTTCCAATTAGAGACACTGGGGAATAAGCTGGTCTTGCCCTTTTATGCTGTTTGCTAACATAACGCCTTGACATCAAGGCTTACAGGCTATTTCTTCTTACTACTGAGCCACCATTTCAGGTACTCTTTCCGCCTTCTTCTGTCCTCGTCTTCGCCAGACTCGAAAGCCGGCCTAAGCGTCTCTCTCAGCTCCATCAGTTCTTGCCTTGTGATAGATAGCCCGCAGCTCTTGCACGCATGCCGCTTCGTCGCCGAAATATACTGCATTTCTCCGCCACATTCTGGACAATAAGGCATCTGAATCACTTGTATAGGTCCTATAGAAACTGAGGCAGGAAAAATAGGTTTCGCTCGGATCTCTATCCAGAATATGCTATGTTATGAAGTTTGTCAAATTGACCTGTTTGGCCAAGTCAATTGACCTTTCCATTTCGTCCCTTGTTAATCCTCTCCTCAGTTCAGGGATCTCATGAGCCCGCCATTCCGGTCTGTATTGAAACATGACGTTGACCCTAACTTTAGTTCCAAGGTTTTCAGCTATCCAGTTCAGAATCGGTTCTACACAGCAGTCTATATGCTGTGGCAAGACAAGTACACGTATTATTAGTTCTCCAGCTGTTCTAGCTTCCTGATGGTTGCGTGTGCATACTCCCCAATAGTCTGAAGCGTCAGAGATTCTTGCAGCACATTCATCAGGTCCATACTTGAAGTCTAGAAGGTAAACATCCACGAATCCTGATAAGAGGTGGGCCGTCTCCACACTATAGTAACTGTTAGAGTTCCATACAACTGGAATGCTGCAGTCAACATATCTGAACGTTTTGAGCCAATGCCACAGCCATGGTGTCGGATCCCCGCCCACCAGGTTTGCATTTCTACAACCTCGTGAGTGAAGCTCATCTACCGCTGCGGCAAGTTCCTCCGTTGCAGAGATTGCGCCCTTTTCCTTCCATTGCGATATCGTCCAGTTCTGGCAGTGGAGGCAACGCATTGTGCATCCCATTGTAAAGATTGTTCCAGAGGGAACAAGTTCAGGTTCTTCGCCTAAGTGTTCAAAGATACTTGATACAATAATCTCTTTTCCGCATTTACAGTATCCGAGTTCACCTTTAAGCCGGTTCGCTCCACATCTTCGACTACAGAAACGACAGCTAGCCAAGATTCGTTGGGCAATCTCAATCTTCAGATCAAGAAACGACTTTTTCTGGGGAGACATGTCTTCCAAGGCTCGTTCACGATGGTCGATTTCTTTTTCAACCTCACGGAACCTTTGTAGAAGCGCCCCGTGTTCTTCCCAAAGCTCTACCATGGAATCATAGCTTGCGAACCTTGCCGGCAGTTTTTTCGCTATCAAGAATTTCGCAGGTCTTCTGCCTTCAACAACAGCGAAATATCTTGACAAGCTATCTCGAACGCTTTCATTTTTCAACATTGCCATAGTATCAGGTCGCAAGAACTTCCACATATCAGATTCAATAAGAACTAGCACAAACACGTTTATATAAAGGGGCATTTCGACTTTGAAGCTTGAAGATCTCGCGGTGGAATACTAAAATGCTTTCTGTAATACCCAGTCATTTGGGAACAGCTATTTTCAGAGCGCGTTTTCAGTCCTTAGGAAAATGAGGTAACCATATCCTGAGAGATGATAGTCTTCCTTTCAGTACAAGGAATCAAGAATTGTGTGCTCGTTAATGGAATATACAGTGAAGATGAGATGAGATTTCATCGGTGAGTTACCAGTAGCTCATCGTATTAAGATTCCGTTTCTTCTTTCGTTTCGAAGACAAAAGGTGGACTGGACGTCTTTATTTCCAGTCTTGTTCTGAGTAATCCTTCCAAGAATCCGGCCCAGATTTCTGATTGCCCGACAAAGGGCGCTTTAAGGAGGATATACTTGTCTCTCAAATAGAAGTCTCCAAAACCTTGCACCCTTAGCCGTTTGAAGACTTCTGGCCATTTTCCGTGGTCTGATGTTTGAATGCCCAGGGTTGCCTCCATGGAGACTTTTGAAGCTTCCCCCATCTTCCTTCCGATCTCAAGCCACTTCTTCTCCGGTATGTGTTGAATTAGAATGCTTATCAACTCCACGTTTATGAAGGCTATTCGACTAATGCCACAATAATATTCACCCGGGAATCGCCAATCATAGATCATCATGCTTCTGTATACATCAAGCATCTTGGAGATTAGAGGCTTTATGCCAGGTTCTTTTCCCTCTCTGATCAAGGAATCTATGAAATCTCGTTCCTCTCTCTCCAGAATTATAGTTGTTCTTGTTGGTGACTTCTTATCCTTCTTCAGCAGTCTCTCCATCTTCTTGTCCTTTTGCTGCATAACTATTATACCTCGTAGCATATTTTATATGTTTTGCTAAGGCTTGTTCAGCTTCTACTTTTCCTAGTTTGAACCATCATCGAAAGATTGCGCGTACAGTGTTTGATTTCCCTGTGAATTACACATCGGCCATTGCAGTCTCTAAAACTAGGAGATCACTTTCTGCCTAACTAGATGCCATACAAGAAACAAACCGACCAAAAATATGAAAAGCCCTGAAATCTTTGATATGAAATCTCCAATGCTGAGCACCTCGATGAAGAAATAGACCATGAAAGTTGGTCCGGCGAATATCAAGAAAGCCGCAAGCACCGTCAGAAAAACCTTCCAGAACTTCGAACTCAAATCCAACTTTGAATATGTTCTATTCTTGGTTTTTTCTGTCTTAGGCACCATTTCTCCTCATCTACATCTCTACTATTGTTCTTATTTCAGAGTCTTCTCTTATAATCCTTCCTTCACTTCATTTCCTAAAGCTTTCATTAGAAACTTGAACACTGAAAAGCCTGCTCCCCGGTCTGCTTCGAAACCAGTTGTAGTCCCCAATAAACATAAGCCATCCAAACCTTGTTCTTTCGCAAGTCCCAGCATTAATCCTGCAGCACCCATAATCCGACCCTTGCTGTAGATTACTGCTCCTTTCTCCATGAATTCTCGGGCCAGTCGAGGAGAGGTTGCCGCTACATAGACTTGAGCTTTGTTTTCCGACACTGGCACGCCGCCGAGTGTGATGATCAAGCCGCAGCCGCATTGTTCGGCAAATCGCAGTATTTCGCTACATACTTCGTAGTGAGCGACGACATCGTCAAAGGAAGGCTGTGTATCGCCTGTCATTATCACGAAGTCGTTCTTTTCCATAGGAGCTGCATGAAACTCGTATCTTGGCAGACGGCAAATGCCTTGAGAATCAACTGAAACGTAATCTGGACAAGAAGGAGAATAAAGTTCAGAGAAGATCTTTGCCCCACAGAATTTTATCAGAAGATACGCTGCAATTCTCCCAACATTTCCAAGACCTGGAAGCCCCTGGACAAAGATGGGATTTTCAAGTACTGGATCGAATATATGGTGGAAGTAAGGTCTATCCACGCCAACCGACCTAAGACTCAGTAACAG
>CAYGAG010000160.1:1487-3499 GCA_964347765.1 uncultured Candidatus Bathyarchaeia archaeon | reverse complement strand
CGAGACCATCTTTCAGAACCCGATGAGTCGCTAAGTGCATAAACTCTTTCCCTTGTGCCATCAGAAGCCAATACAAAGACTTTGCTGAGGGCAGCAGCTGGGGAAGATTGAGGAGTAAAGCCTCCGCTGAGAGTGCGTCTCCAAGAAACAGAGCCTGAACTTTTGTAGAGAGCCAGGACAGCTTCACTGGTACTTGTGTAAACTCGACTACCATAGACCGTATTTCCTTCCATAGGTTTTCCTTCATAATGAGACCACTCTGTAGAACCTGTGCTTTCATCAAACGCCTTGAATAAATAGTTGTCCGCTGCCGCAAAGACCTTCCCACCATCGACTGCTGGTGCTCCAGCATGATTTCCGGTGCCCTTTGACCAAAGCTTATGCCCATCACTTTCATCAAGAGCATAGAGCAATCCGTCTCCACCGTAAAGGAACACTCTGCCTCCTGCAACTGCTGGTGAACCGAAATTCTGAACCAAGCCGCCTGTTCCAATCTTTGTCTCCCAAAGCTTTGAACCTGATGACTGGCTGAGACAAAAAACCTTTCGACTTGGAACCATAGTAGTGCCTATTGTGCTGAAAAAGACCCTATTATTGGCCACAGCAGGAGAGGATACAATTTCTTCTCCTGCGTTAAAACTCCATAGAAGTGTTCCAGTATCCTGGTCTAAAGCATACATTTTTCCATCGTAAGAGCCTATGAACACCTTTCCATACGCTATTGCAGGTGACGAAAAGATGTCATTCCCAGTTGTATAAGTCCAATCTAAGTTATTCGTATCTGGAGCTTGGGCTGACGAATATGCGGTGCGAGCGTTGTCAGCGTGAAATGTTGGCCACGAATACGTGGTTGATGCAGCATTCGCGTACGATGTTATTGTTGATAACGGAAGAAAGGAGGAAATTATTATTAATAGGATCATAACTGCAGCTTTTCTCAACTTCATCTCCCTCAGCTTTGTGGACATTATAGATAGATAGTATTTAAGATATTTATGAAAGAAAAGTTCTAACACATGAAGAATTAATCCATGTGTTCCTTTCAACAACCTTCTCTATTGTTATTTCCGAATAACAATAAGGAGGTTAGGATAATACTGCAGAATGTTTTCTCCTATAAGCAATGGCCACGAGCAGCGCAGCAATCATGAACAGTGGTAGAATAAGGAATGCTGGGAATTCAGGAATCACATATTTCGCAATAATGCTTGCTGAAGACGTGAGAACATCATCATCTATAAGAATCTCCCATTCATCTAACTCGTCAACCCAGAGTAAGTCACTGGGGATAGAGAGATTGCAGAAGCTGACTGTTCCATCCTCTCCTGTTACTCTGAACTTGATTTGTCGAGCAACAGCATTGAAATTTACATCCCACACAGTAGCATTAGTGCAAACTCCGATTGTGAATGTTGTGTCTTCTACCTCGATCTCGAAAGCTGTGGAGATTTCGTTGTCAAGAGAGGCAAAGAACTCCAATTCTTGTCCTTCTTCAATGGCAACGTTCTCGTATTTTTCTTCATGTAGGATCGTGTTGTTTTCTGTCTGCGTGACAGTGAGGTTGAATGTTCCTGTTTGTGTGCCACTGACTTTCACTTGGAATCCTGTAGGTGTAGGATTTGGAATAATGACTATTTCTGGTTCACCGTCTGCGCCAGTATAGAGGGCCTGTTCAATATTCAACTCCACGTGACCAGTTGCGTTTGTACCTACACTATGCCCTTGGTTGTCAGTCACTAATACGTCGACTGGGGAATAAGCAACGAATATCGCTTTGTCGATTATTCCTTTGGGTGTGGTGGCATACCATCTGTTTGATCTGTGCCAAGGCGGATCGTCCCAATCTGTGAACAAATCGAGAAGTGGGTTGCCTGTTGGGAACTTCTTGGGCCAGTAGGTTCTGCCAGCATATGTCACGTCGCTTGGGGCTGGATGGGTGCAGTTTTTGCTTTCGTAGCTTAAAAGGCAGAACCATCTTGGCTCCGCGTCGATTGTGAATTGCCTCTCACTTA
>CAYGAG010000160.1:0-1477 GCA_964347765.1 uncultured Candidatus Bathyarchaeia archaeon | reverse complement strand
TCAGATTTTCAGGACCATATGTTGTTCCTCCAGGGTTCCACAGGTCGAAGTAAGGTGGGAGACTAAGGTCTGTCGGGCTAGGATAGGCAGCGTGACTACCTTCTGCAACATATGCCACAGGGTGACTACCCACTGTTTCCAGCGAAGGGTCATTCCACAGCAAATAGTCGATTTGGATATGATGACTGAAACCGACCATTTCAGGCGTCAGAGTCGTTCTGTTCAGCACAACATAGATTACTGAGTCCCAATCGTGGTGATGATCATCGAAGGAACCGAGCCAGTCGCTGTAGACATAGTAGAGCCAGTACCCAATTGTCACGTAGTCTTGGTCCGCGGCGATGTGAATGTAAACATAGGTGTTGTTCCATCCATGAGATCGACTCTCGTAGTTTGCTTTGTTGTTTTCAACATCACCATCATTATCAAAGTAGAACGAGGTGGGATGCCATTCTTCGTCTATCGAAGTCTTCCAATATGGGAAGTATGATTCGATCTGCTGGAAATAGGGGATTTCTGGGAGAATTTCGATGTCTACATATCCTGAACTATGCGCAAACCCAGTTTTCACCACTTCAACGACGACACGATCTGTAGTGCTTTCAGTTAGTATCGGTGCGATGTAAGCACAAGAATAGTTTCCATTTGTATGATCGATGATTTCTGAGAAGGAACCTCCTAAGAGGGAATGTGGAAGGATCGACGCTCCACTCACAGGTTCTGATCCATTCGTCACTGTTATGGTGAGTTGTGATGTCTCTCCAGACTTGATTGTTGAGGGTGCAGCTATCACTTCGATGCCCAAAGGACTTGGAGGTAAGCCTAAGTATGCCTTCCATACATGGCCGCTTTTTCCCGTGATGAGTGCGTATTCATCTGATGGAGAAAAGTCCACGCCTTGTAGATCAACGGTTGAATCTAGGCTAACAACATGTAAGGCGTCCTTTTCGTATCTGAGTATACGTCCAGATTTGCCAACAATTAGTCCAATTCCAGGAGCGAAGTCTACTGAACTCAGGTCCTCTGTGACGTTGGAATCGAGTGTGGCGAATTCAAGGCCATCGTATTTCAGAATTCGACCAGCGGTTCCACATATAAGGGCGAAGTTTCCATCAACAGACCATGCAACACTGGTTAGATCATCTGACACCCCACTATTGAGGGTGTACGTCCACAGCCCGTCAAATTTCAACACTTCTCCCCCCTTTCCCACAATTAGTGCGTAGCTTCCATCAGGTTTCCAAGCAACGCCTCGAAGGTCGGTTGTGGTGTTTGTGGGAATTGGCATGAGGTTGATGGAATCATAGGTCCAAGCGTGACCGGAGTCCCCGACAATCACACAGTAATCCCCTCCCGGTTGGAAGGCACAATCGTAGGGCATTACATCTGTGATTTCCGTTACGAACTCAGCTCCATCATAACGCCAGACGCAGTTCCACCTTTCAGACCCATACCTGCGGTACCGATAGTGATAACC
>CAYGAG010000159.1:0-3516 GCA_964347765.1 uncultured Candidatus Bathyarchaeia archaeon | reverse complement strand
AGGTGAAAAGCCATGATCATTGCAGCCACTCCAGCGTAGTTCATTATGGAGCTGAAGAACACTGCTGGTCCAGTAATGAATGCGGTGATTGTGCCTAGAGCTATCAAGACATCCATGTTAGTCGTGCCATGGGATATACTCTTCGCTGCGGAAACAAGTGTTTCCTTCCCGACCCAAAACAGCACCGGAAGCGCTAGAAAGATCTGTCCGAGGTCAAAAATGGTTCGACTGGGCCAGGCTACTCCGAGGAACATCTCTGGAATCATCCACGCTATTATGGGTATGGTTAAGGCCCATGATACTCGCATTCTCCGTTGTGCCTGACTGAATCTTCTTTGCTCTTCCTGTATCTCCTTGTCGTATCTAGCTTGTCCTTCCTCTCTGCCTATGACCTCATAGCCCGTTCCTTCTATTACGCTTTTTATGCCTTCGTAATCGATCTCTTCAACATCGTATACTACAACTGCCTTCTCAGATGCAATGCTCACATTGGCTTCCAGAATTCCTTCTGTCTTGTTCAACGCGTTTTCAATAGTCTGGGCACAAGATGCACAGGTCATCCCGCCTATTCGTAGTACGATCTTTTTTGATTCGAAAAGCGCATCGTAGCCCGTTGACCGAACTGTTTCGACTAGGTCTTGCTTGTTTGTTGTTTCCGGATCATACGATAGAAGGGCCTTTTCAGAGGCAAAGTTGACATTCGCCTCTTTGACACCTCTGTGGTCTTTAAGAGCTTTCTCTACAGTCTGGGCACAGCTTGCACAGTGCATTCCATTAATCTGCAGCACGAGATTTCTCGTTTCTTCAACCATAGTGATCTTTCCTTTTTCGACCGATCAACACGTATTAAGAAGTATCTGCAGGAGACATATAAATGTTTCTTCTGAGGATATATCGGAAGACGGAACACATAAATACTGCTGCAGGAGATATATCTACAGGCGTCATGCGATGAGCGTTGATCCCAATGAATACACTTCAGATTTCTCCCGACTCCACACTCTAACTATTCTCCGGGGGGGGACCATCACCTACGACCCGCATCCCTTCTACGGATACTACACGATACATGTCGTGAAGGGTGGCGAAGTATATGGCACGCTAAGCGTCAACGGCTACGACGGAGAGGTCTGGTACCAGTTTTGGCATGGAGCCCGTATACAATCCCGAGAAACACACTGAAGGTGAAAGGCGTTGGATTTGGAAGTTGCGTGGCAACATTACGGTCTATGGGATGCAGTGATCATATGGGTCATTTTGTTCGGCTTGTTCATAGCTTTCATTCCATTCTATAGGAAAAGTCAAAGACGTCCGACGAGCGTCTACCTAGCTTTCATCATAGCATTAGCCTTTGAGATGTTCGGCATTCCGCTCAGTCTATACATAGTAGCATGGATTACCGGCCTAGCCCTGCCCCTAGGAATACTCTGGGGGCATACCCTACAACAATACATAGGGCACTGGGGCATGTACATAGGAACCACAATGAGCCTCGTAGGAGCTATCCTTGTGATACTCGGATGGGAAGAGATTCACAGACATTATTGGACTAAAGAACGAGGAGAAGGGAAACTAGTCACAGACGGAATCTACTCCTACATCCGGCACCCCCAATATGCCGGGTTCCTCTTGATCACGTCGGGACTACTCATCCACTGGGCAACCCTTCCTTTGCTGATAATGTGGCCCGTTCTAGTACTCCAATACTACAAGCTGGCCAAACGGGAAGAGACAGAACTGGAGAAAGAGTTCAGAACTGAATACATCCAGTACAAGAAAAAGACCTCCATGTTCATACCAAGATTGCGGATTTCAGGATCTAACGTACCACTACGTTGACATCCAATTAGTCAAGACTGATGGAGTACAGCCACTTGGTTCGGAAGATCTCTGAAAGTGGGGAAAGATTGTTCATCTGCGAAGTATGCGGGTTTGCATACGAGGAGAAATCATGGGCCGAGATGTGCGAAGAATACTGCAGAAAACACAATGCTTGTTCTCTTGATATAGCAAGACACGCAGTTCACAGAGAGTGAATGCGCAGAGTTCAAGGACTTGTCACAAAGGGGGCAAGACGAGCTAGCTACTCTTGCTTGACTGCTGCTTTGACTTTTTCCATGAATTCTGGACTGTTTAGCTGTTCATCTTTGTAACCGTGGACTTCTTTGGCGTGTTTCCCACCATCCGCCATTACTTCTTCCATAGTTTCGCCTCTAGCTACATACGGACAATTGGATTTCGGATCTAAATCTCGACAAGCTAATGTTAATCCCATAACATTCTCACCTCATCATCCCTTATTGTTCGATCTGACAGGCTAAGTCCTTCAGCAGCTAATAACAATTTGTATGTTCAATCTGTACGAACATTTCTGGCTTATTCACCAAAGTTTAGCTAACTAGCTCGAGAGATTCATGAAGAAAATCCCGGGCTGATCGTTTTTGTCTCTAAAGAAAAGTGGAAGCTGCTCATAAGAAACTTGAGGAATATATGAAGACTGATCCTAGCTAGGGAAAAGTGAAGGCTTCAGTATTAATGAACCTAGGTATTAGAACTCATCGGTGAGAGGCTTGAAGGCGAAAGAACTACATGAACATTTCAAGAAGATTGGAGACTGGGTTGACTGGGAAAAGACTTGCGACAGATTTCTAGTAGGCGATCCACAGGCCAAAGTTGAAGGAATAGCCGTTTCATGGATGCCCACCTTCAAGAATCTGGAGACCGCATTGCACATGAACTGCAACCTCTTTGTTACTCATGAGCCGCTTTATTGTAGTGAAGCTGACCATTCTAGGCTTATTCGTTCTGATGATGCTTGGGTTAGGAAGAAGAGATGGCTAGAGAAGACAAAGATGGTTGTGTATAGATGCCATGACTTCTGGGACGATTACCCTGAAGTTGGGATCCACGGTGCATGGGCCAAATGGCTAGGCTTCAACAAGAAGCCTCTCAATCAGAGAAGGTTCTACGAAACTCACCAAGTTCATGAAACCAACCTAGAACAATTGGCAGGCAAGATTCTAGACAAAGTAGGGCCCCTAGGACAAGAGGCTGTTCACATAGTTGGAGATCTCAAGAAGAAGGTTTCGAGAATCGCTTTGGGAACTGGTGCTATCACAAATTATCGGCAAATGTATGACATGGAAGCTGATGTTCTTCTTCTTACTGATGATGGGACACGTCTCTGGGAGTCTGGTCAATGGGCTTTGGACATGGGCCTACCCTTAATCATAGTCAACCATTCCACATCTGAAGAGCCAGGCATGATAACTCTGGCAAAGCACATACAAGAAGCATTTCCAGAAATCACTGTAAAACACATTCCAGCAGGATGCATATATCACACATTAACGTAGCTGCCTGGCTGCCTTAAGGCTGCAATAGATGGTAGACACCACAGAACAATAGGTAACTATCTTTCGAAATCACGAGCGACATTCTCTAGTCTCTCACCCACCACTTGTATGTCATCAATGTTGCCCAGTCCCTTTTCGTAGGCTCTGCGAATGTGATGGA
>CAYGAG010000158.1:0-3540 GCA_964347765.1 uncultured Candidatus Bathyarchaeia archaeon | reverse complement strand
TGATTGCTTTGGCGGCGTTGTTTGGGTTGCCGGTGGTCTTGGGAGTAACTGTTGGCGGTGTTGTGAGCAATGTGTTGAGCAACATGATGTATTTCTTGGGACCAGTGGACATCGTTGTGGGGCCTATCGCGAATTTCATTGCTGCTGGCTTGGTGTTTCTGCTGTGGAGGCGTCGTTTGTTGGCGTGTGTCGTTGGTGCGCTACCGGTTGGCTTTATCGTTGGGGGATATCTGTGGTGGTTCTTTGAGGCGCCAGAGGTCTTGGCGTTTATGCCTGTGTGGCTTGGGATGATTGTCAGCATTACGATTAGCAGTCTGATCGCTATCGCAGTCATAGGCTATAGCTTGCTCCTTATCCTGAGCAGGCCAGAAGTCATAGGACCCTTGAAGTCTCGTGGATTGAAGGTGCTCACGGAACGCTGGTGACCCATCAGTCTTCTTCGGTTATTCTAGGCTCTGAGGAAATGCTTTAACGCCGTGAACTTAGCTATAGCTACAATTTACAGCCAAAAGGGATGAGAGAAGGAATGAAGGCGCCAGATCTAAGTCCAGCTACGAAGGATCTGGCTTTGGTGTGCTGTTTTGCCCCGTTGTACACGCTTTTCTCGTTCTGGCCGTTGGCTCCGATCATTGGGGTTGTTGGAAAATCGATTACGATGGCGGCGGTGATGGCACCGCTGGTTGGGGTGTTGCTTGGTCCCTATCTGGGAGCGGCCACCGCCAGTCTAGGCGGCGTTGTTGGAGCTTCACTCGCGCAGGGAGGCGCCTTGAATCCCATTAGTTTCTTGCCGGGAACGGCGGCGGCGTTCAGTGCGGGGCTGTTGTATACTCGGAAAGACAAGGTATGTATTCTGCTGTATGTCCTGTTTCTGTTAACATTGGTTCTCTATCCGCCGATAGGCCCATTCTGGCTGTATCCCTCTTTTGCTTGGTTCCAACTTGCCGGACTTCTAATTCTAGTCTCGCCTCTAACGTCAAAGGCCATAGAATTCACAAAAAATCAACGAGGGTCAACAAGGCTAATTCTTGGGATTTCTGTAATCTGTTTTATAGCAACGATGTTTGCGCATGTCGTTGGATGCTTAGTGTTTGAGGTTACTGGTTGGCCGCTGGTCTTTCCGCAGCTGGATTTTTGGCAGTCAACGTGGCGATTTCTTTCGTTTGTGTATCCGGTTGAGAGGATTGTCATTACGGTGTTGGCGACGCTTATAGGAGTGCCCTTGATTAAGACGTTTCAGGCGATTAGATTTAAGCCGAAGTGAGTTGAGGTAGAATGCAGCTTTTCGGAGTACGCACCAGACTGGTTAAGCCCAAAGATGACCTAGTTGGCATAATTCTGGAAGCTATGACTAGACAGAAGTTGACGATTGATGATGGAGATGTGCTCGTACTTGCCAGTAAGGTTGTGTCGATGGCGCAGGGCCTTCTCACAAGGCTGGACACGATAGAGCCCTCAGAGAAGGCGAAGCGGCTGGCGGAGAAGTATGCGCTAGATTCACGGTTTGCGGAGGTGGTCTTGTCGGAGGCAGACGAGGTCTATGGAGGGGTTTCTGGGGCACTGCTTACCTTGAAAGACAGCATTTTGATCGCCAATGCAGGTGTGGACCGCAAGAATGCTCCGGTGGGGTTTGTTGTTTTGTGGCCGGAGCATCCTCATGCAAGCGCGGAGAAGATCCGGGCAACAATTCTGGAGAGAGCCGATAGAAGGGTCGGTGTTTTGATTGTTGACAGCCGGGTTACGCCTCTTCGGATGGGCACAACCGGTATAGCCATCGGGATCGCCGGCTTCAAGCCAATACGGGATTGTAGAGCGAAAAAGGATCTTTATGGCAAGGAGGTGCGGATCACGCGACATGCGTTGGCTGATGATCTGGCTGGTGCCGCGCATCTGGTGATGGGAGAAACGGAGGCGCGGATGCCTGTAGTTCTGGCGAAGCAGGTTCCCGTCTCGTTAGTTGACGAAGCTGATTCAGATTTGTTGTTGATTGCTGCGAGCGAGTGTCTCTTTCTGAGCTGCTTCGTATAGGTCTTTTAGGTGTGGTATTTGGGGGGTTTGACGACTTTCGGCACGTAGATGTTGGCGCTGCCGCAGGTTGGGCAGTATCTTGGCTCTACGTCTCCTTCTTCAACCCATTTTTTGCCACATTTTAAACATATCCATTCGGGCAATGGCTCTCACCTACATTCATCATCTTAAGCAGTTTCCGCTATTACGTCTTGAACCACTTAAAGCTTTACCCGACCAACGGAATTGGGGTTAAAATTTAACACCAAACAAACGGTCAATGGACTACTGGGCAACCCCGTTTCTCCTGAACATCTACCACGTAACTACCTTTGGCTTGCTGCATGCATGTAAGTGAAAGCATATAAGGAGATGAACATAGAGAATTCTGATAGGCAGTTAGGGTAATGTGTCCAAGAAGGAAACCTTCGCAGGTAACCCTTGCAGGAGGAAGGCCTGAAGACGCGTGGACTGGGCGACTAGCAGCGGCACTTAGAGATAGCGGCTTTAATGCAGAAGGCTCAAGTCCTGTATTTCATCTTTATTCAGGCAAAAGGCAACAAGTCAGGAAGCCTGATTTTGCGGTATACGATGGTGTCATTCATATTGGCAGTGCAAAGGTTGGTTCAAGGCAAGAAGTTGAATCCTTGACAAGTTCATCGCAGACTTCGAAAAGGAGCTGAAGAAGGAGGAATATCTGGAAACCTCGAAGGACTTCAAGGACGGACTGAGGAAGTTTCTATTCATCCTCCTCAGGCTCCATCGAAAGATTCGTCAATTCCTCATAGCAATGGAGAGTGAGATCCTCACAAACATGGAGACCTATCTCGAAGCTATCGAGAATGTAGACTTAGATTCCCTTTTCGTCGAGGAGATCAACGCCTCTCTCCATCCCATCAATGAATTGATGAAACGGTTTCCCAAGGAGAGTCTCAGTGTCGAGGGGAAAGAAAAGCAGGTGCACAAAGTGATTGACACCCTCATCCACCGCCACATATACTTTGGCTACAACTTCGGAACAGACGAAGAATTCATTGACATGCTGACAAAAATAGTCTACACTTTGCTAGCTACCTAGTAGCCGTAGAGAAGAAGCAAAAGATGAATCTGACAAGACAACCTTCCGTCATCAATCGGTTCTCCAGAATCTTGCTTCGGATAAACTTATCATCTATGTAACGATTGAATGCATGCATGCAGGATTTGGTGGAGACATCTTTAGGTGAGCGCTTCAGGAGACGCCCTCCCTCAATCATCTTTCCGGGAGGACGCCCTAGAAATGAAAGCCTGATGGTTCGAGGAACAGCGGAGTTGCCTGCATGATAGAGCCCGAGCTAGGCGGCACTATTCCAGATATAAGAAAGGTTGCTGAGTTAGAAGAGGCAATTCAGCAGTACAGCTATTAGCGCGCGCTATTCTATCGTGAAAGTCAACATCCGCTCGATCGCCTTTCTCGCCCTGCCTGCGATCGTCCTGGGGATTTTCACTACAGATTTTTCCTTTTTGAGGGTCTCATACACCTTTTCTAGTGTGTGC
>CAYGAG010000157.1:0-3559 GCA_964347765.1 uncultured Candidatus Bathyarchaeia archaeon | reverse complement strand
GTTCCCCCTTCTCCTAGAGTAACTGCATTGGCCCTCTTCACAAGAGGTAAGAACTCAAAGTACTTCCATACTCCAGGAATCCTGTGCTCCAGTTCGACTGGAGTGACCCGTTCAGCAATCTTGTCATACGAATAGAGAGCCCGGAGGACACCACCACACTCACCACAGGTTGTGATGTAAATGTTCGGACTATATGTCTTACCGCATCGTGTACATGTTAGCTCTTCAACAAAGGAGTGCATATTATTGATCGCACACCTATATATAGGCATGAGCTTATATATTGTTTTTTCCTTTCGATCACAATTATGATAATGCCACATGCACAGATGCTGCAATGCTACATGAGGAGACTACGATGAAACAGGTAGGAATAGCAGTTCCATCATCCAGAACTATAGCACTGACTAGTATGATGACAGCTCTTGTGTATATAGCTACTTCAATTTCATTCCCGATGCCTCGACCCCTAGGAGTATGGCATATCGGAGACATAGCATCATTCATTGCCTCACTCCTTTGCGGACCCTTGATAGGTGCATTCGCGTGTGGAATAGGAGCGATGATGTTCGATGTCTGGAATCCACTTTGGGGTGGAGCCTTTGCTTTGTGGGCCCCAGCTACGATCATCATCAGAGGAGTTATGGGGTTCATCCTCGGAAAGCTGAGAGTAGTTTCTCCAGATAATGCTAGGCTCTCAGAGTTGGTAGCTATGATTCTTGCTGCAATTGGAAAGAACATTGGCTACTTCTTGTACGATTACTTTCTTCAGGGTCCTATTGCCATTCTGGATCTGTTCACTTTTTTCCCTTTGAGTGCACTTGATATTGCTATAACGATCCCGCTTCTCATGTCATTAAGAAAAATCCTAGGAGAAGAGTATCTAAATTGAATGAAGGGTCCTGATGTGATAATAGATTCTCACACCCATATAGGTGAGTTTCCCTTGTTTAACGTGAAACTGTCTGCTCGCAAACTCATTTCTATCATGGATGAGTCAAATGTCCAATCAGCCTTGGTTTTTACTTATCCCAACTCACTCACTCTAGAAGCGGTAAAAGGATATGGAGACCGGCTTCATGGTCTGGTTTGGATCAACCCCCATTTAGGGGATAGCGCAGTGAAGCTTGTCGACAAAGCTATTAGTCAATGGGGGTTTAAGGGTCTGAAAATGCATCCATTGATTGATAATTTCCTGCCGGACCAAGAAATAGTATTTCCAATAGTGGAGCGAGCTTGCAAACATCATGTTCCCATACTATTCCATTGTGGCCATCCACCGTGGTCTCTTCCTTGGCATTTCGGGAATTTGGCGGATATTTATCCACATGTGCCGATTATCCTCGGACATATGGGTCATGGACACATTGTGTATATCGATGGAGCTATAGAAATTGCAGAGAAGCATGATAACGTTATTCTGGAAACATCTGCAATGCCAATGCACAGCAAGATAAAGGAGGCTATACTCAAGATCGGTGAGCACAAGATAATTTTCGGGTCAGATACACCATTTGGGCATCCTAGATTTGAAATAAAGAAGATTGAAGTGGCGGGGCTGTCCGAGAGGCAATTGGCTTCAGTTTTCGAGTATAATGCACGAAGGATTTTTCATCTAGATAAACAGAAATGTGTGGGGACGAATGAGCAGTAGTCTTATCAAATCTCCTAAAGCTCATGACGAGAAATTGCGCGTAAATAAAACTGCTTCGAGAGATTCTCTCCGAGTGTGCAGAGAATTCTTGAGAAAAGATCCGATTGCAAATGTTCTACCACTCGGCGACCTTTATTCTCCTCTCCTTCAAGTGAGCGATGTCTACAGTGCTACTCAAGATAGTAAGATAGTTGGTGTATGTACAATATGCAGAGCCTTCTCAACACCCAGCATAGTTTTTGGAGCTGCCCCGCTTAATATTAAGAACGCCCTTTTTCAGAAAGCGTTTATTGAATTGCCGAATGAGTTCATATCTCTATGCAGCCCAGAAGACATTGATCTGTTCAGAAAGCATACAATTATTCCGCATTCCCATTTGGAGCAACAGATGGCTATAGACTCTTCTATACGGCTCCAACACAGCAGCATTAAAGTTGAAAAAATAGGAGTGAACGATCTTCCATTACTAAACGAATTCTATGCCAAACAAGGAGCCAGAGCATGGACACCAATACTGTTCAAAGTTGGACCATACTATTGCGTGAGAGACAATGATAGGATAGCAAGCGCAGCAGGAGTTCACATAGTAACCCCTCAAATCGCTCAATTAGGCAACATAATCACAGAAGAAGCGTACAGAAATAGAGGATTCGCAACCGCATGTACAAAAGCCCTAACAACTGATTTGACTCGAAAGAAACGAATTGTCAGCCTGTTTGTCAGAAAGGACAACCTGCCTGCCATTCACGTATATGAAAAAATCGGATTTCGCAAAGTTCGAGACACAACATTTCTGACTATGCGAAAGATCAACAAGCGATCACAGCAAATGGTAAAGTGTGAAAGCGTGTGAGGCGAAAGTGAAGAGCCACCTGAAAAAGCACATAGACTCAAGTACATTCAAGCCACATCTCCATTTCTACAGCATCGAGAAACTCTCCATCCCAGTTCACGAGTCGGCGGTGGTATCCGCACGTTCGGAACTTGAGGATCTCATAGAATGCTATACTCTGCTTGTTGTGGGTCATTATGAAGAACCCGAGGTGTCTGAATTTTTGTTTGTGGCACCATGGCAGAATCCCAAGTTGCCAGAGGGCTCTGCCGACTCCGCGTCGGCGGAAGGTGGGCATCACCCAGGTGCCTATTTCGCCGCAGTGTTGTAGTCGTTTGCTGTAGGGCCAACGTCGGGCTATTGCTGCGAAGCCTGCAAATTTTCCCTCGGGTGTTCGCGCTACGAAAACAGCTTCTTTTGAATGTAAATTCTTGAGATATTCCATCTCTTCCTCGACCGTGTAGTGGTCGAGTACAGTGCGACGTTCCTTTCTGCAAATCTCTATAAGCCTTGCTATGTCATGTGAATCCACGTCAGGATCCGCTCTCATGACCTCGACTTTCAGTGACATCTTTCCACCATAGGTTTTTCTGGGAATAATTCATTTTTCACTATTCTTGTCTATTCCTTTATGTCTTTCGTGCATGCCGGGAGGATGAACTTGAACCCTTTTGGTTGCAGTCGCGCCCGTCCACCATCTTCCTCAGCAGAACGCATCCATCTCTACAGCAGTATGTGCGTCTACTTCAAATCCTCAAAGCCTCCAGCGCTTAGAATCGCGCCTATGTGCATTACTTGGTCATTTCCTTCGATGAGTTCTGTTCGACCTCAGCCAAAGTGTTCTCAATGAAATTTTCAACCTCGGAAACCCCTATATCAGGGATGCTAAAGGAGATTTCCAAATAGTTAAAGAAGACATACTTTTCCTTGATATCCAGAATCTTCTCAAGCTTTCGTGCATTAGTTAATACGCGTGCAGGTTTTCCGAAAGCGCAAATGACCCATACAAAACGCTTTTTATGGTATAGGGTGCGTCGTGGCGGGCGGGGTGGGATTTGAACCCACGACCACAA
>CAYGAG010000156.1:0-3607 GCA_964347765.1 uncultured Candidatus Bathyarchaeia archaeon | reverse complement strand
CGTGTGTTAGGCGAAAAAAAGGATCGTGCGTGTGGACTCTGCGAAAGCGGTCACAAATTGTGATTACATTATGTGAGTTTGGCTTTTAAGCTTCGGCACAGCTTCTACTAAGTTGGGGGAAGGAGTCATGGGCAAGAAAACTCGAAAAAACCTCAAGATTCTGATTGTCAGTGACATAGAGGGAATTTCTGGGATCAACGACGTGAATCAGATTCGCTATGGCTACAAGGAATTTGAGGAATTTGGAAGGATTCAGGTAACGGAGGATGTCAATGCCGCTATTCGCGGTCTTAGGACTGCCGGTGCCGCGGATATCAGGGTTGCCGACTCGCATGGTCCGGGCGGTCCGAACAAGAACATAATTCCTGAGAAACTTGAAAAGGGAGTTAAACTGTTTCAGGAAGGAGCTGTTTATAAGAGACTGAAAGAGGCGGCTGATAAGTCAATAGATGGTGCGGTTTTTGTTGGATTTCACGCGATGGCAGACACCAAAGATGGATTCCTTAGGCACACCATAACGATGGGACCTAGAATAAGGATTAATGGCAAGTTTGTTGGGGAGACAGCCATTGATGCTTATGCACTCGCTGAGTATGGTATACCCGTAATTATGGTTACAGGCGATCAGGCCCTTGTCAGGGAAGCTTCAGCGTTTATGCCGGGAATTGAGACGGTGCAAGTTAAGACTTCTCTTGACTGTAGGACAACCGAATGCTTACCATTGTTAGAAGCCCGGAGACTGATCGAGGCAGCAGCAGAACGCGCGCTTTCAAGAATAGATGAGTTCAGGCCGGTGCAAATCACTAAGCCTATCAAAATAGACGTTTCATTCCCGAAGAAGAAACAAGTAGATTTGTGCGAAACCATTCCGAGAGCTAAGAGGAGCAGAGAAAAGACCGTCTCGTACATTGCTGAAGATTGGGACGAGGCATACAGTTTTGTAAGGACGACTATTCGCTTGGCAGGCCAGTATGCAATTGAGGCTCTCGCGGAAAAGCTAAGTAAGCTTGAGGGATTCGATAGAGCCGTGCAAGAGTGGGAAGCAAATCTTGTTAATGAATGGTTGTCTTAATACCGCGCACGCAGCCATGTCGCCAGACAGATTAATATTGCAGGAAGTTGTTTAGCGCATGTATTGGAGCGACAAAAATGAAACCAGCTCTACTAATAATAGATATTCAAAATAAATTCTTCAACAGGAGTAAAGCTTGCTCAGACTCCCTGAAGTCAGCTATCGAGTACATAAATGCGGCAATTGATCTCTTTAGAAAGAAGAATCTTCCCATTGTTGTCATCCAGCACAAGACTGAGGAGCAGAATCTGGTTCCAGGACAACCAGGTTTTGATGTTCCTAAGAGCGTGAAGGTTGAGCCTCAAGATTTAAGCGTCGTGAAGACTTATGGCAATTCGTTCATTAAGACAGGCTTAGCAGAGAAGCTAAAAGAGCTTGAGGTTGACACGGTTCTTGTGACAGGTTTTAGTGCCGAGTACTGCGTCTTATCCACGTATAGAGGTGCACAAGACTTCGACTTCACGCCAATAATACTGAAGGGTTCTCTAGCCTCTGACAATCCCGAACACATTAGGTTCGTGGAAGAGATTTCGGAAACAATCTCATACGGTGCACTCAAGACAATGCTCTGACAATACATTACGCACGGGCGAGGCGCGCGCGTTCTTTGCCGATATGAAAGTAGCTCGCTTTCAGATTTTTCCAGAAACTTTTTTCCGCCCCATTCGGAGCGCGCATGTGTTGTGATCAATTCTCATTTTTTGAATTAGTTCTTTCTGATACTCCAACATTACCGCACAGATTACTTTGTGATGCAAAGCATGGCGTGGATGGGCTGGATACTCTGGTTCGTTGCCGTTTCAGCCTATGCTGCCGCAAAGAGAATCCTTACGATCCCGAGAATCGGTTTCGTAAAATTCTCTCCGCATAGAGCCAAAGCCATGCAGACTATAGCACTAATAGTGTTTTCACTCTTCGCGCTTTTGGGTGTTGTCGCTTTCATGCAGACCGAAAGTGGAGGTACACCGATTTGGCTGTTGATCGCAATTGAGAATTACATGATCGTCATTGGAGTGTCGGCAGCTACTTCTTTCTGTGCGCTAGGCTACACTTTCAGGATAGAACGCATGTACGCATATGCTTTGCTGACACTAATCATGTTTGTCACTGGACATTTCCTCTACTTCCCACTCTACTATTACATGACCCTGTTAGGTACTCTGATTCTCGCATTCGGGTTGGCTATGTTGATCCGCTTCATACGCAGATACCCTCTCTCATCTACAGATACACTAGGTGTCAGCGGCAATGAAGAGCAATAAAGCCAGAAACGGCGAAATGCCTTCAGTTTCAGAGATTGACAAAACAATACACGAACCTGCTAGGCTCATGATCATGGCTCATCTCTTTGTTGTTGAAAGCGCAGACTTTCTCTTCTTACAGCGCCAGACCGGACTAACATGGGGGAATCTATCATCACATTTAACCAAACTGGAAGCCGCGGAATACATTAACGTAAAAAAGGAATTCTTGGATAGAAAGCCCCACACGGTACTTCAGCTTACCAACAAGGGACGGACAGCTTTTCAAGAATATCGGCAGAGCATGAAACAACTATTCAAAGAACTGCCTGAATAAGCAGTTCAATGTAATGTCGCATACTTGAGGAAGTCAGATCAACCTACTATATTGCGTGCGCTAGATCCACTTTCTAACACGCTTCATATAATCAAGGTATTCCTTCCCAAACATTTCTTTCAATCGATCTTCTTCCTGAGGAATGTATAAGAAATGCAGAAGCAGAAACAAGATAACTGGAAAGATGAAGCTGATTAGCGAGCCTAGCAGAATTGCCAAGCCGAACGAAAAGACCACTCCACCCAGATACATCGGGTTTCGGCTATAACGGAAAGGTCCTTCAGTAACTAGGACTCTAGGATTTTCAAAGAAATCGTCTGTTGTTCTTATTTCCCTCAAAGTTCTTCTTGCTTGAAGATTTATGAATAGTCCTATAATTATTGGAACAAGCCCAGTCAAAGTAAGGGGGAATCCCAGTATTGTCTGGATTGGGAATACGAAATGAAGGATGATTGCAAATAATATGAAGGAATTGAAGTAGGATGGTGAGATCAGTTGCCTCGTCTTTGTGTTCATTCTAATGGGCCACTTCCTATGTTACTCTTTCAACATGTGATTTGAGTATTTCTGCTGCTATGCGTATAACTATATTAGCGAAGGCGTTGATAGTGACGCCTGGTGCCAGAATGAAATGCATGTTTAATCCAGAGATGGATTGCACTGTCTACGATGTCGTGAAAGAGTTAGAAACTGATCTGAAGCCAACTTACATTCTTGAGAAGGCATGTCCCTTGTGTCCAAAGAGGCCTATGCCTAGTCGTCCTGAGCGACTGAAAAGATAAGTCTGCACCCGCACACGCTTGACACTAAGGTTATCTTTTAGTCAAGTCTCTGGCAATCCTCAAGACAGCACACTCTGTGCCTGTCCACCATGCACACCTGTCTTCCTGACAGTCACGTGGCACTCCCTTTCCCACCAGTCGTTTGCCAGGCACACCAGTGGAAAACGCGAACGGA
>CAYGAG010000155.1:3417-3620 GCA_964347765.1 uncultured Candidatus Bathyarchaeia archaeon | reverse complement strand
CTATACCAATGATGAGTTCACAGTCAGAGTACCCAGCAAACCTAAAGAAATAAAACAACTGCTTGAAACTGGATTCGTATACGTCTGCGAGAAAGACGGCTTGGTCTTTCTCAGAAAACGCAAATAATGAAAGGCGGATACCATAAAAAAGTATACCAAGCCTTACAAAAAGTGGCCGAGGTGAGGTAGCCTGGTTAGCCTAC
>CAYGAG010000155.1:0-3407 GCA_964347765.1 uncultured Candidatus Bathyarchaeia archaeon | reverse complement strand
TGTGGAGCCCGCCGCCCGGGTTCAAATCCCGGCCTCGGCCCTCAAAGCCCAAGGCGCCTCCGAAGCCATTTAGCCGCTCCGCGCCACCTAGACGCCCCAGGGATACTTTCAGCGCGTTCTCGGACACCCTGCTGAGGTTCAGGCCCGCTCGCCTCGCGGCCTCCACCGTCCCCCTGTCCAGGTAGAGGCACGTCGACTTCTTCTGGTTCGCTCTATTCATTTGTCACCATATGGTATCATGCGGCTCCCCACATTTATTGGCCCCTAAGAGAAAGACCACGCTCGTCTGAGATGAAATCCCCGATATGAGCGTATGCGAAATCATTGTAGAGATTTGGAAGTTAAGAAGAACAATTATATAGATATCTGACAAGAACTATTATCGAGTCGTTCTGGTATGATAAGAAGACTCGTCTTAGACGTGTTGAAGCCGCATAATCCAAGTGTTGTTGAACTTTCTGAAGCTCTTAGTGAATTACACGGAATAGAAGGGGTAAACATAGTTATCTACGAGATAGATCAGGAAGTGGAAAACGCTAAGGTCATAGTTGCTGGAAACAGCATAGACTTTGAAAGCATCAAGAATAAACTGAAAGAAATGGGAGCCACAATTCACTCTGTGGATGAAGTTGCTGCTGGCAAGAGAATCGTTGAAGAAGTAATGACGCCTCAAGATGACTCCGCCAGAATGTAGATACATAAGACTGTCATTCAGATACTGATCGTGGAAGAGAGAAACAGCATTTCCTATCTTTGTCAAGAACACGTACGAACACACATTATAGCCACCCTTGAATATTTATATTGAGCCGAAAGGCACTATGATAATGCCCATGTCTGATAATGATGGGGAGCAGGGTCTTCTCAGAACGGCTAAACACTCCATCGAACGTGCTAGGGCCTTCTTTCGAAGAATCAGATTATACATGCAAATTACAGAGATGGGACCTATTGCGAGAAGATACTTTGTCAAGAACGGTTTTGACGGTTCTATGACTATGCTTGGAATCATCGTGGGTTCTTGGATCGTGGCTGTCTCGGAGCCTGCAATAATAACCACTGCAGGGTTAGGAGCTTGTCTTGCTATGGGAGTGTCAGGCCTTTTCGGAGCTTATATGACTGAAAAAGCCGAGAGAACAAGAAATATCAAAAGCCTCGAGACGAAAATGCTCACTGATCTCGACGACTCTATATTCAGCGATGCTTCAGGCTTTGTCTCCATCTACGCCGCATTTGTCGATGGCGCCTCGCCCATATTCACTGGAGTAATCTCTCTCATTCCATTCATTCTCGCAACTACGGGAACCCTTGTCATCTGGGACGCTTACGTATTCTCATTTGTTGTCACCTTAGCCACACTGTTCTCCCTAGGTCTTTATCTTGGAAAAATTGCGAAAGAGAACATCTGGCTGTACGGTGTGAAAACGCTTGCCGCCGGAACAATTACAGTAGCATTAGCCCTTCTCCTAGGAGCTGTATAACCTTCCCATTGAACATGTTCCTGAGAAACCTATTAGACTGGATAGGCACGGAAACGGCTTAATGCTTTCTCTTGATCGTCGAGTGAAATCTCATCCCTTTGCGGAGTAATATTCAAAATAGAGGGATTCTGAGGATGACTCTCGGGTTAGTGCACTTCGTCGCGGGCTGTGTTTTAGGCGGTTACATTATGCCGTAGCCGAAGTCTTGTGCTATCAGAGCTATGTCCAGTATGTTTATTTCGCCGTCGCCGTTAACATCCAGAGCCTCCTCATAACGGTCGTGACCTGGATAGGAACCATATGCTCTGGCTGCTTCTGCTATGTCTCTCATGTCGACCACGCCGTCACCGTTGGTGTCTGTAACCGGTGCCAATCCAGATAACACGATTGCAGTTGTTGTCCTAACATTGTTAGCCGTTACAGTCTCACCTGGAACCACTTCTGCTTCAGCTTTTATGATGTGCGAACCCAACTCTACGCCTGTTGTGTTCCAATCGAAAGAAAGCATTGCACTATCATCAGGAGCCAAAGAAGCGACATTCTCTGTGTCAATCAGATTGTCGTCATAGTACACGTTGACATCGAAAGTTTCGGCCAATGATCCGTTGTTGAGAACCTCAACATCAATTGACACCGTGTCATTCTGCTTTGGCCGGTTATTTGACAGAGATAGGTCAATGACAGCGACATCATGGAAAGGTGTCGGAACGTTCGAGAAGAAACCATTTTGAATAGTCGTCGGAATATCCACCAGATCGAAGTCTAGGAAGAAAGACTCTCCCGGATCAAGAGTCAGTTCACAGCTACCGATTCCAACAACATGAAAGTCAATAGCACATAGGACACCTTCATCAACATCTGTGGGTGATGCGATCAATGAAGCCCCAAAAGTCACGTAACCGTTGACGTTGTCTATTACAGGGTCTACTGGAATGAAACCCATTCCATCAAAGACGTGGCCTGGTGGATAGTAAGCGTCTGTACAATTTATGATTGAAGGATCAAACCACAATTTGATCTGCCATGTGAAAAGATTTGGGACAGTGGAGGCGTTTATTGTTATTGTGATATCACTGCATGGTTCAAGATCAGTGTCTATTATGTTTGCTGGATCAACAAACATTAAAGCATCGGGCGCAGCAACAGCCTTATTGAAGGCTATCGGAAACAAGATAACCAAGCAAAGAAAGACTAAAGTAATCTGATTTTTCTTCATTTCTATCCCCCTCCATCCTAGAGGTAAATAGGTCAGCGCGATTATTTATCGGTTATGGAAGTGTCCTCTAGTTGATTTCGAAAATACTTTTCTCACGGAAAGTAGCGGGGGAGACCGAAGAGAAAAGATGCTCTTTTTGGTCAACAATTGTTGGGCTCATGTGGTAGGATTTTGCCAAAATCTTCAACTGCTATATCCAAGTCCTTGCTGTCTATTTTTTCGTCGTTGTTGATGTCGCCATAAGGCACATAGAGTTCTTCTCCGACATTTATGTTGTACGCTCTTGCTATGACGGCTATGTCCCGCATGTCAACTTTGCAGTCTGGTTTACCTTCATGGAGTCCTGTGATATCTGCTAAGAGCATTCCAGAGATTTCTATTGTATATGATCCTTCATCCAGCATGAAGTATAGAAAAGAGTTTCCTTCACTTTCCATCAAGCTGTACTGGATTTCCATACCGTGTGAGGTTATGGTGAAATTCGCCGTTAGAAGTCTCTTAGGAATGATTGCGTAAATATCTGTTGTATAGTCTTCTTCCTGGGAGATTTTCAGGCAGATACGTTTGACAGTTTGATTGAAGGTTGTCTCTGCTATATCGGCTTTCGTAAAGACTGTTATTTCGTGACTGCTTCGCCAAGTCGCGTTGAACGCTGTGTAGGCAGCCTTGGCATTTGATACTTTGGTGCAGTCTGGAATGTCAGCTTCATC
>CAYGAG010000154.1:0-3650 GCA_964347765.1 uncultured Candidatus Bathyarchaeia archaeon | reverse complement strand
CCACCATCATTCTAGCCGCTGGAGACCTCACCACGATCTTGCTGATTGAAGCTGTGGCCAACGGCGTGCTCATGGGACTCTCTTACTACAAAGACAGATAGCGCGCGCGGTCGCACTATATGACTCAACAGGATACTTCGAATGATGAATGCATCTGAGGGTTCTAGATCTCAGACCTTTGAATAGGGTTCGGGTTTCCGATTCATGAGTTCGACTACCATCTGTCGCTTCATGGTTTTCCCTACTTTTTTAAGACCTTTCAAATCTACGTCGGTGAGCCTGGTTTGTATTCGCAAATGATACTCATCATCGCCAGCACCTTCACAGAAGAAATCTATCATGATTTCACCAGTCTCATCGTCTTTTTCAGTTGCTATAGACAGCGGGTCTCCACATTCAGGACAGAACGGTCTTTCCTCAACCATTAACAATGCCTCTCTTAAGCTCTATTTTCCTCGTACTGCTGTAAGTCCAGATAAAGCTTGTTCTTTGCATTGCATGCATGCATATAGAAATTGCTGAATTTTTTATATCTTTCAACATTCTGTGCTTCGGAAGGGAAAAAATTTAAAATATGTTCAAAGAAAGTGCTTCAATGAGGCTCTGTTCTTGTCTCGGCAGTCAATCTTCAAGATTCTATTGCCCAAAAGGAGTCGTTATCTAGATGAAAATGTATTTCAATTGCTTCCCAAATTGATAGATACTGGAATACCGGCAACTTACGGATACTTCTACTTGCAAACCATTTTCTTCAACCCAGAAAACCTTGTCAAGAATATGAAAACCTACTCAAAACATCTTGGACTGGGAGTATCCAATAATCTTGAAGCGATGTGTAAAAAGCGCGCGGCTGCAGATGACTTCATCATGAGTTGGGAGTTATCTGAAGGAATGCAGATGACCGATCAAGATCTTGCACCTATCCTCCTCAGTGCTGGTGAAGAAGTATTGTATTCATACGGGTGTGCAATTGCACACTTGTACCTGTTTACGAAACCATTATTGAATCTCTCCGGAGGTAGACTAGTCGATCCCACTTTGAACAGTGGTCTTGACAATGACCTAAGAAAGACGGAAAAATTCCATAAAACACTTCAGGAATTGAAAAACTGGGAGAAAAGTGGTTTATGGGAATCCGTGTGGGCGCCATTTGGAGGAGAACCCTCGGAGGAAAAGCTTGATGAAATGCGTCCTAATGAGGGCCCCTTCTCATTTGAAGAGATGCGTTGGAGGTGGGGATATGAAGACCGCGAGGGAAAGACTGTCAACGGCTACGTAATAGATGTTTGTGATTTAGATATACACGCCCATGAGACGCTCTTGCAACTGGAAAAAAGAATAGACCAAGCAGTGAAACCGATTAGAGATCACTTATCCCGGAGACGCCCGCCATGGCGTTGATTTTGATGGATCCTTGGATCCACACTAGTAAACCCTAGTTTGAAGCAGAAATCGTCCCATTAAGTGAAATAGAGAAAGAGGAACTCTTAGGTTGAATTAGAACTCCGCGCACAGGAGTGTGCAATTGGTCTCCGACCTTGAGCTTTGCGTCGAATCACTTGAGAAATACTCTACTGAACTTGACGTTTCACTCACCCGCACCCTCATCACTTACGTAATTCTTAATTGCAGTTTGACAACAACGAATTCTTGGTGAGATCTGCTTTGATAATCGAAATATCGTATTCCGAGCACGGATGGGAGTATTCAGGAGCACCTTTGGGCGAGTTATCCTTCGGCGAGAACTGTTTCATTGAGATGCTGAAAGTTGATGGTGAGATGTACATAATACATTGCGTTAACACTTGGGGTACGAGGTCCCAAGACTATGACGCGTCATTCTATCTGGTTGACAATGAACGAGAGGCGCTTGAGAAATTCTTGGAAGAGATTGAAAAACTACAAGAAGAGACTGGCATCGAGTTGGAAACCTGCAGCATCGACGATCAGCTGAAAAGCACCTTGGCCAAGTATAGAGAGTTTCCCGACAAGTCTCCCCGTCTTGAGCGTATCGTTGAAAAGACCTCGTCTTTAAAGGAAATCCAATCTTCGATAACACCACGGTATTCGACTGATCTGGCAGTCTTAGAAGGTGTCTATAGTGACCAGTTTCGAAAAGAGCTGGGCGTCTCCCAAGATTTACTGGACAGGACAAAAGAACTGATAATGGCATACCAGCCGCATATCCCTGCTACGAACGTGAGTACAGTGATCGGTACTTGCCTACTTATTGCCCACTTGGAGAAAAAACGCGACGTGGATGATCGCCGGATTGCCGCAATACTTCACTTAGAGCGCTCCTCTATTCGCAACGCCTACCGCCGATTGAGCCTTAAGGTGAGGTTGCCCAAGTTAGAAAGCAAAGAAGAACGCACCAGATCACGTGCTCGACTTGCAAAACAGATACAATTCAACGAAGAGTTGAAGCATTATGAACCCATATTGAGGGAGTTGGTATCTCAAGGCAAGTCCTTTTACTTTATATCGAACAATTTGAACGTTGAGCCAAGAAAGCTCAGGCGTCTCTTGAAAAAGCTGAAGTTGGAATGTAGTCGTCTGGGATGGGGAGCGTGAACCGAAGCGCGGGCGTTCGTTTTCGCGCGCTTGACAATTCTTCGGAAGCTATTTCCTGAATCCCCGCGCGCGCAAGAAGCAGTGGGATTCTTTGTAGAGAGAAACTTATGGATTCATTAGAGGATTGCGCCGCATATGGTGAACAAAATTGGAACAACTGAGTGAGAAGTTTAGAAAGGCGCAGGAAGTTATCCTAGCTCAAAGATATGAGATAGACACGTTGAAAGGCAGGATAGACAGACTGCATGAGCATGCATGCATGCTGCAGAAGTGCTCCCAAGAGCTGAAAGAGAAAGAAGCCATGATACATAGGCTAGAAAACGAGCTCCAGAAAGTTGAAAGACAACTTCGGATTCCACCGCTTCGCCTAACTCCAAATCTCAAGGCAATTGCCAGCGCCTTGAAGGTGCTCGACAGCATCCAAGAGAGGAGAAAGGCAAAGAGCGTTGGCCATCACTCCTTGGTCAGATCAGTTGCTCAAATGATGCCAGTCATGTATCCAGAGCTCTTTCGTGAAAGATTCTACGCAGACTATAAAACTGAAATGTTTCAGGTGATAGGTCGTGAAGAAAACAGACGGGAAGCTGACATTGTCATAAGAAGGCCTCACCGATCTTTCAAAGTCATCGAAGTGGAAACGAGGCTTCCGCTTGATCCATTCTTGAGGGATATTCGGAAGGATTCCCTGAAAAAGGAGTTTAACATCTTCTCCATGCATGTCTTACCTCGAAACATCGCAGTCGTGATCCTCGAAGAAGATGAAGAACTCAGCAAAATCTGCAAAGAGGCTAAAGTCACGTGTTTGCCGCTCAACAAGATGAGAGATAAGCTCGTAAGCAAGCAGAAAAGGTTCTTAGGCAGGATTGCCAAGCAGATCGGTCTCAATGTGAAAATATTGGAGTAGCATGCATGCATGAGTAACGCACGTTCTCAGCAGTACAAAAAGGGGAAGTTGCGGGAAAATTCGGGTGATATCTCCACAACATAAGCCTTGAACGTTACGCTCAGTTTCGTTTTCTGAATTGCACTAGCTCGTCTTGGGATTGTGCACACTCTTTCACGACATGCTTTTATAA
>CAYGAG010000153.1:0-3680 GCA_964347765.1 uncultured Candidatus Bathyarchaeia archaeon | reverse complement strand
TGGATCTTCTGCCCTGAAGGCTGCATCATAAGGGGGCCTGATGATGCCCCCGAAATAGACTATGACTACTGTAAGGGATGTGGCGTCTGTGCGAATGAGTGTCGCTTAGGCGTCATAAGAATGGTACGGGAGAGCGTCTGATGCCTTCGCAGATGTTAATCGATACAGGAAACCATATTGCTGCTTATGCATGTAAAGCAGCAAGAGTAGACGTAATCGCTGCGTATCCAATAACACCACAGACATCGATAGTTGAACGAATTGCTGAGTGGGTAGAAACAGGAAAAATGGATGCTAAATACATCAGAGTTGAGTCCGAGCACAGCGCTATGGCCGCATGTATAGGCGCAGCTGTGGGTGGAGCCCGTGCCTTCACAGCTACAGCCGCGCACGGGTTGGCATTAATGCACGAGATGCTCCATTGGGCCTCCGCCGCACGTACTCCCATTGTTATGCCTGTAGTGAATCGTGCCATGGGTCCACCGTGGAACATATGGGCGGACTTCAGTGACTCCCTATCGCAACGAGACACAGGCTGGATTCAGTTCTATTGTGCGAGTAACCAAGAGGTCTTCGATACAATAATCCAAGCCTACATGTTGTGCGAAGATAAACGGGTTCTACTGCCAGCTATGGTCTGCCTGGAAGCGTTCATCCTATCTCACACCTTTATGTCAGTTAAGATCCCCGATCAAAAGGAGATTGACGACTTCCTGCCGCCCTACGATCCCCCTTGGTTATTGGATGTTGACAACCCTGTGAGTCACGGGAACATAGTCTATCCCGACTGGTATATGGAGTTCCGCCATTTCATGTTTCAAGCTATGGAAAACGCCGAGAAACTAATTCCAGAAATCGACAAGGAGTACGGTAGACGATTCGGCTTCCAACATGGAGGATTCATGGAACGTTACAAGTGTGAAGACGCTGACTTGATATTGCTCGCTATGGGAACGATGGGGAGTGAAGCTAAAAGGACTGTCGACCGCCTTCGCGGACAAGGATTGAAAGTGGGGTCGGCTAGAGTCCGCGTTTTTCGCCCCTTTCCCAAAGCGGAGATCCGCCGTTTAGCCGAAGGGGTTGAAATGCTCACAGTACTTGACCGGCAAGTCTCGTACGGCATGGAGGGCCCTCTTTTCACAGAAGTGAAGGCATCACTCTATGGTCAGGAAGACGCGCCGCTAATGAGAAACTTCATTGCTGGCATAGGTGGACGAGATGTTACCTATCTTGATATCGAGAAAATGGCCCGCCGATCAATGAAGTCACTCGAAGCTGGACGAGTTGATGAAGAAGTTGAATGGTTTGGTCTGAGGCGGTGAAAGGACTTGGTTACGCTAAAGGAACTACCGGAAGAGGAGTATTTCTTACCGGGCAACGCTGCGTGCGCAGGTTGTAGCGACTCCGTAGCGATAAGACTGGCCTTCAAAGCCTTGGGTCCGCGAACGGTTTTTGTGGTGCCCGCCTGTTGCACCTCAGTGATCCAGAGCCCGTTTCCCTTCACAGCATTTGCCTCGCCGTGTCTGAACATAGCGTTTGAGGCCGCAGCGGCGGCGGCTTCTGGGGTTGCTGCCGCATATGAGCGGAGAGGTGTGAAAGACGTCACGGTACTCGCTTGGGCTGGAGATGGCGGCACAGCGGATATAGGCATCCAAGCCTTATCGGGGGCTGCTGAGCGTGGAGCTAACTTCATCTATGTGATGTATGACAATGAGAGTTACATGAACACCGGCATACAAAGAAGTGGCTCCACTCCGTATGGCGCTTGGACAACTACCACGCCGACCGGCAAAAAACGGCACAAGAAGAACCTCCCGCTGATAATGGCGGCACACGACATCCCTTACGTGGCAACAGCTTGTGTGTCTTACCCCCAGGATTTGATCACTAAGCTGAGGAAGGCAAAGGAAATGAAGGGAACCAAATACGTCCAGATACTGGCCCCCTGTCCGCCAGGATGGAGATTTCCAACCGACAAAACCATCGAGATGGGGCGGCTGGCAGTCCGAACAGGTATGTGGGCTCTCTTTGAAATCGAAAATGGAAATTTTGCGCTTAGCGGTCCAAGCGCCGCGTTGGTAGAAAAAGCGAAGCGCAAACCTGTCGAAGAGTATCTGAGAATGCAGGGGCGCTTTAGAAGCTTGACAAAAGAAGACGTCATCGTCATACAAGAATGGATCGATAAGATGTGGGAAAAGTATAAGAAGCTTCAACTCGATGTATAGTCAGTTCCCATGGAAACCGTTGTCAATAAGGAGGATGAAACATGGCAAAAGAAGAGAAGAAGAAACCCAAAAAAGCCAAAAAATCTGAAAAACCCGAGGAAACTCAAGAAAAGGCGAAACTAGCCAAGGAAAAAGCGAAAGAAGAAAACAGAGTCCTCATCGGCAGAAAGCCAGTGATGAACTACGTGGTTGCTTGCATCACATTCTTCAACAGCGGAGAAAAAGAAGTCGTAGTCAAAGCAAGAGGACGCGCGATTAGCCGAGCCGTAGATACCGTCGAACTGCTTCGTCGGGCCTTTGTGAAAGACCTAGAAATAAAAGACATCGCCCTGGGTACACAAGAAATTCAGGGACAAGAAGGCGGAACAAGAAACATTTCAACCATGGAAATCACCGTAGTCAAAGCTGGAGCTAAGTGACTCACTAGGACGAAACAGTGCTCAACATTTTCTACGATGTGATTCGTTTTAGAACACTGCATGCCATCGGTCACCTCAAACCCTGCGATTCGAATGGCAGCCGTGTGAAGAGTTATAAGAATCTCCTGTATTAAGGAAATACTTCATCAGGTGAGGCTGATGGCTCGCTATCCCAAAATCGTTGTCCGTCCACCAGGTCCGAAGGCAAGGGAATTTGTGAAGAAGGACGAGACCCTCATTTCCCCTTCATACGTTCGTTTCTACCCACTGGTCATCGAATCGGCCAAGGGATGTATAGTTAAAGACGTGGATGGAAACGAGTATATCGACTTCAACTCCGGTTTGGCCTGCTTAAACGTAGGCCACTGCCACCCAAAAGTAGTCGACGCCATAAACAGGCAGAGCAAGAGGTTCCTACATTACTCCAATACAGACTTCTACTACAAAGAAGTCGTGAACTTGGCAGAAACACTCTCCTCGATAACCCCAGGAAGGTTCGACAAGAAGACATACTTCGGAAATAGCGGAGCCGAAGCAGTAGAAGCCGCTGTCAAACTCTCGAAGTGGCACACCCGGAAACACCGTTTCATAGCCTTCATTGGCGGCTTCCACGGAAGAACTCTGGGCGCACTATCCTTCACAGCCAGCAAACCCGTCCAAAGGCGATATTTCTTCCCGCTCCTTCCCGGAGTAGTCCATGTACCTTACCCCTACTGCTATCGATGCCCCTTCAATCTAACGTATCCAGATTGCGATTACTGGTGTGTGGACTACATCGATGAGCTGATTCTGCAGAAATATGCGCCTCCGGAAGAAGTTGCTGCGATCCTTTTCGAACCCATCCAAGGCGAAGGAGGATACGTAATTCCACCTCCACGATACTTTGAACGCTTGAAGAAAGTGGCTGACAAATACGGCATACTACTCATCGACGATGAGATTCAAGCAGGCATGGGCCGCACAGGAAAATGGTGCGCCATCGAACACTGGAAGATCGAACCAGACATCATCTGCATAGCTAAAGCAATTGCTTCTG
>CAYGAG010000152.1:0-3712 GCA_964347765.1 uncultured Candidatus Bathyarchaeia archaeon | reverse complement strand
AAAGTGAATGACTTTGGATCGTGCAGTAGACTACCCTCTTGAAGAGGAACCATGGTGTGATCGGGGTTTGGTTTGGGTGGCTGTCTTCCGTGGCTGCGTAGATGGAGGAGTCTTCGATTGCGCAGAGAAACCACACGGCTCTTCGATCAATTTGAGAGATGAACGACTTAGGATTCTAGCTTTTCGCCATCGTACTCTGCGATCACCCGGCAAGCCCCAAAAAGCTGCAAGTTATACCAAAAAAATAATTAAAGCGCTCATTCACATTGTGAATTCCGTTGGGTTTGAATATTCCATGACAAATCCCGGGGACAATTATGACAAAACATGTAACAGTTAGGATGGCGTGGCACGACAATGAATGGAACGGCAGAATTTGCAGAGATCCAGAAGCCAACATTCATTGTATAGGAAACTATTCACTGCTTTCCCCAAGAATTCAGAGAAGAAGAAGATTGGACATTGAGACTTCCTATCGAAACAGTGAAATCTCAAAGCCAATTCAAGAGCAAGAATATCTACCCCCATGTTACTGGTCAATAAACGCATATGGAAGCCAAACATACACGACCAAGGATCATCATCCGTTTGCGGACATTGGAGGATGGCAAAAAAGATTTTCAAAAGAAGTACGTCCGATAGTTGAAGAGCTCAGTCCATATTCCGTCTTCACATGGTATTTTCGCTTGGGTTACGCCAAGGAAGGCTCGGTCGATCGCTATGTACCGCGAGAAGAACTGGATGAAAGAGTTGAGGAGTATCTCGGTGGCATTCAAGCTGGAAGATCCGTGGGATTGCTGTATGCCAACTACAGCAACCCCATCACTGGGGACGATCGTAAGTATCTGCTTCTGGGTGCTGGATTAGTAAGAGAAGTACATGAACCAAAAGAGTTCGAAATACCCTATGAGCTTTTCAGAGATGTCACATCTCGCCCAGCGATGAGAAACCTTCCCAGAATACTCTGGCGATTCCAACTAGTATTTGATCCCGATACCCTGTTCATACTTCCATATCATGAATATTCCGAACGCGTAGAAAAGCACAAACTTGATCGAGAAGAAGAGTGGAAAAGACTAAAAGAAGTGGCAGTTCCGGTAGTAGAAAATATAATCATAAATAATTTCAAGTATGTATGCAGACCCCTATCATCAAGCAAATGCTTGTACTCTTTGTATTTGATTGAGAAATCAGTCAGAAAAATGAAAAGCCATGGTCTGATAGAGCATTCTCACCTCAAGGAGATCGAGAGAAAGCTTGAGTTGCTTTTTGAAACCGCTTGGCGAGAAAGAGGGAAATATCCTGGATTCGAAAACCTTATTCAGAAATTACTCAGCGCCACCTATCCGCCCTTCATGCAGCGCGACATGGTCCTTGAAATCCAGCGATTCATTGAGAATGAGTTTGGCAATGTCGAAAAGTATCTTGACGTTTCGTTAAGAGCTGAGGATTATGGAAGAATGCCTGTGCGTCTGCGCAAAGCATTCAGAATTATTGAAAGGGACAAAGATAAAGTGAAGTTTCTATCGCTGTTCGATTTCTCAAAAGCCCAATTTGACAACGTCCTAGAAATTATAGATCGTCAGGGAATTGAAACCGTGAGAAACAATCCATACATCATTCTTGAGAATTATACGTATGATTCAAAAGACCATTGGAGAATCGAGGAAAGCGACTATGGTGTTGGGCTCTTTCAGATTGACATGGCTCTGATTCCTGATCCGAGATATGCTGAATGGGACTTCATTGAGTACGATGCTCTCTCTCCAGAGAGACTCAGATCTGTTGTCGCAACCATCCTGTACGACGCGGCAACGCATGATGGTGTGTCATACCTTAACCGTGAAGAAATTGTGGAGCGAATTGAAGAGTATCCTCTCTATTACATACATGAAGACCTAAAGGTTGGCATCCAAACCCTCTCCAAATACGAAAAGCAAGAATCATTCAAAGAAAAATTTTCAATTGAGCAAAAGTTCCCTCGAGAAAACGTGACCTATCAGCTCAAGGAAATAAGGAACATCGAAGAAACGATCGAACGATTTGTCGACCAAATGGTTAAGAAGAAACACTCAACCAGCGACAAAGATATGGCAGAAATAGAGGCTATAATAGAAGAAGAAAGCAAGTTTTTCAAAGAAAAGCTGAAAATCGATGAAAGACAAGCCCTTTACAAAGATACCTTAGAAAACGGACTGTTCACTCTAACAGGAAAAGCAGGCAGTGGAAAAACCACGGCTGTCAGAAACCTGGTGGAAAAATTCATGGCCGACACAACACTGCCGATTTTCATTTTCACCCCAACGGGAAAGGCTAGTCTTGTGATCAAAGAAAGGCTAAGAGATTTAGACTATGATGAAACTCAGATAAAAGTCTCCACAATACATCGATTCTTATATACGGCACCCTTTGAGTTCAAAGAGACCTTGAGATACAAAGAGATCTACAAGCTTAGAAACCTCATTGAAAAAATACTCAATGGCAGAATTGAACTACTGAATGAGTTCAAGGCAGTGGCCAGAAACTTCATTTTCACTCCAAAGGTTCTCATAATCGATGAAGCTTCAATGGTCGACGAAATCCTACTCGCTTTGCTTTTCAGTCTTATCAGTTCAGATTCCCTAAAACATCTCGTGCTGGTTGGCGACGAAAAACAGCTTCCCCCAATTGGCGTTGGAAGACCATTGACAGACGTAGTCTTCAATCTCAAGAAGAAAGGATTGGATTCGAATTTCATCCACCTTGAATCAAACCTTCGCTTCCCGGCGAATAGGAGCTTGGTAGACCTGACTGAGCTCATGATCGGGAAAGATCCCCCAAATCCAGCGGAATTTCAGGAGATTTTCAGAGACCCGGATGAAACAGTTGAAATGCACAGCTTCTCAAATCTCGAGGAACTTCGGGATGTGGTTAGAGATGTGTTGAGTGAAACAGGCAGAGCCGAGCACCGTCCTCTCTTTGAGATGTTCAGAGATGTTATCGAAGAAGACGGGGCCTTGAATCTCGACAGAATCCAAATTCTAGCACCCAGAAAATACGGATCTTTTGGTTCTGAAACAGTAAATATCAGAGGAGTGCTTGAGGGAGAACCACTATTTGCACCAGGAACAAAATTGATCTGCGAAGAGAACATATATCACAGCATAGGACCGAAAAGACGACAGAAAAGGATTTTAGGCCTAGCCAACGGGTCAATCGGCTACATACAAGATAACCGAGATATTTTCTTCGAAGACGTGGAGGATCTCATTGATGAATATGGTCCGCAAGAGATACACAGCCTCAAGAAGAGAATTATGAGTGACATCTATTCACCGCTGAAATCACAAACACGAATTAATTTTGGATATGCCATAACTGTGCATAAATCACAAGGCAGTGACTTTTCTCATGTTATTCTTGTGCTTTCAGATTTCAGTCCCTTTGTCACAAAAGAACTGCTGTACACCGCCCTCACTAGGGCACGCCACAAGATCTACCTGGCAACACACTCAGACCTCGCTGCGGAATTGCCTTCAGTATTCGCGAAGGCTTACTCAAACTCAGAAGTGGAAAAACGGAAAACGCTGCTATTTGGTCATAAAGAATCTCCTTTCAAGCCATACTATTTGACTAAGAAAACCGGTGAAACCATTCAAGTAATGTCCAAAATAGAATATATAATCGCGAAGACCTTGGACGGAGCAGGGATTGTCTTCGAACCAGGACCCAA
>CAYGAG010000151.1:0-3765 GCA_964347765.1 uncultured Candidatus Bathyarchaeia archaeon | reverse complement strand
CGAATCATGAGCGCGTCCTGCATGTTTGTGGCCATTACCGTCTACCATGCATGCAAACCGATAAGTAACATTAAATAATGTTGAATCGTCGGAAAAGCCGTCGGAAAATGGTCGGAATCACCTTTTTTCAGTTTAATAAATCTATTATCAAGTGTTTCTATGAGAATATGCTTTCTACTCAGATTCTATACAGAAGGGACATTAAGAGAAGAGTTCTCATAATATGTCTGTATATCCCTCTTTGCATGCATGCAAAGGGTTTGCTAACATTAAATCAGTAGGTAATCATTGTCCAGTAGTAAGTCTGACCAAGGCTTCTCTTAGATATCGCATTTGCGTGGACATAGGAACGACTATCCCAAGGAAGATTCCTATGAGACACCATGTAGAGATTACAATAGTGTTTGTGACGTAGACATTGAAAACACTCTTTGGGACGATTTCCATCGGATTAAACAGAACTGTAACGATGCCCGCTGTTACAAAGGCAATAGACCCCCAGATAATCCAATGTAACTTTGATTGTAAGTAATTGTGTTCTAGTTCAAGGCTTTTGGTAAGCCCTGTTCCATTTTGATGCGTTGATAGTGCAGTATTCATCGACTTGTTTGGTTGTATTGAAGACAGATACACTTGATGTGAGAAAGCACAGACACCACCGTATATCAGTGTTGTCAACCAGACGTACCAGTTACTGGCCAGCGGGATCAAAAAGCTTGCGGAGGCTCCAAGGATGATCATGAGAATGAAAGACAGAAGTGAGAATGTCGTCTTATCCATCTTTCTTGGCACTCTTTCAGTAGTACTAACGAAAGCATTTGCAGACAAAAGTATGAGAGCCAGACCAGCAAACGGAATGCTCACTCTCAGGGAGTTCACAGCAGTAGGCGAAAAAGGGAGAGAGGCTGTCTCTATCACCTCTGCTTGATTTGCCTGTTCAAACCAAAGCCCGTGACAGGAGAACAGTATTGCCAATCCAAACGCTCCAAAAAGGCCTAACCCGATGAATCTGAAATTCCTTCTGTCCAAGGTTGCTTCACCAACCAAGGCATCTGGTTGAGTTTCGTTTTAATAGTTTTGTGTGAATTTATCTGACTGAGCGTTCCCTGCAGGGTCGCCAAAGGAGAGATTGCTTGCACGCTGGAATACGGAAGCACTAGACACGCGCTAGAGGGCTTTCAGAAAGATATCGTGATTCCTATGCTAATCAAGGGCAGAAGAGACGTAAGTGAAAATCTGAGCGTAGTTCGAAAATCCAAAGGCCAGACAGCCATGCTCTCAACGCGGTCATATAGTTCGAAGATGCCTGACAATCTTTTGTATTCCTGAGGGTCTATGAGTTTTCCTGGTTCTAACTTGTGGAGGAGCTTTTCGTGTATATCTCGATATTCACGGTGGATTTTCAGGAGATATTTGGTCTTCGCTTCAACCATATCATCATGAGCTGGACTTATTGATACGAAGAAAATGAAAACTAGAAGGAGAGCATAGAGGATGGATAACAATATCCACGGTCCAATGTCACTCGTACTAATAGGAAACTCCGAACCTTGGAGAAGATACAAGGGAAACGCTACCGACGGAAGTGCAACAATCAGGTCAAGGTCAAGAGACAAACGGCCCAGTTCCCTTAGTCCGCCGGTACGGTCCGGGTCTAAGGGCAAGATTTCTTCATTAGATATGACATCCTTACAGTATTTTCTTATAGCCCAAAATCCTGACCCGATGAAATAGAGACATCCTCCGACCAAGAAGCCAACGAATATGTACCATATTCGAAAGTACAACTCGTTCGGCAAATTATTGCCGACCCAACCGATTTCAGGGTTAATAGTCAGCAGACCGAGAAGAAACCCACAGAATGCTCCCCCAACGGTTTGGAGATAGTACCATTTGTGGGGCCTACGTTGTGGGGAGTGTGTCCATATCTTGTATTGCTCAATCCTTCTCTCCCAGCTCTTCCATTCCTCGTATCCTTCTTGTGCGGGGTCTTTTCTCATTGGAGGGGATAATATTTCGGTGACTTGTTGCAGTTTTTCTTCCAACCTCCTCAAGAAACGCACCAGCAACCACACAATTGCTCCTATCACAACAGTTGAAACGATTCTCGCCCAGTTAAAGACGAATAATTCCCAAGTCCCCGCCAAAGCCGTGGTTATCACACCAGGAATATACATGATCAAGACGAGAATCATACACTTCTGTTCCAACAGGAACTTCCTTTTTCTTCCGATAATTTTGAATAGAAATTCGTATTTCATATTCAGGAAATCGGGAACAAGCCGCTTGCTACTTTCGTCCTCCTCTGCCATGACACCTAGTAGAGGGCGTTCCAAATATTAGCGTTATCTCGCTTTGGTGCATCTATATACTTGCATGCATGTTAGTCCGTCTCTTCTGGATATACCAGATGGTCTCCGCTACACCAATAACGGTGATGTGCAGCGGTATCTATGCAGGAGCTGTGGTAGGCGATTCAGCAGCGCTGAGCAAAACTCTGTCATAGAGCTCAAGGTAATGAAAGATATCGTCTCTCAGTCTGCCGAAGAGTTTGATGCGGGATCTGATTTTGCTCAAGTCCCTGTCAGTCATCCCAATTTTTCCAGCAAGAAAACTCTGAATTATCCGTCTTTCTCGATCGGTGAAGATGTAACTTCTCATATTAGTTCGAGTGAGTCTACAGTAGAGAAAAATATAAATGCCTTTGCGTCTACAGTAGTGAACGCACAAGTATGCGCTACAGAACGCGTGGCGAAAAACTTGAGCCAACAGAGGACCCGAACAAAAAAGCAGGCCGCGGGGGCCACAACACCAGATCAAGCAACCACCAAAGGAGTAATCGCACAATACGCCTTTTGGCTAGAAAATGAAGGCTACACAAGCTCAGAATACATCAATCTCGTCAAACGATTGGCTAGGTTAGGCGCAAACCTACTCGACCCGGAAGATGTCAAGAAAACCATTGCCCACCAACCATGGAAGAACGGAACGAAGATGCTCGCAGTGTACGCCTATGATGGCATGGCTAAGATGCTGAAGATACACTGGTCACCACCAAAATATGTTCAAGAAGAAAACCTACCTTTCGTACCTGATGAGAGCGAACTCGACCAACTCATCGCCGGTTGCAGAAGCCGCAGAATGGCAACTTTCCTACAAACATTGAAAGAAACATTCGCCGATCCAGGTGAGATCCTAAGGCTAAGATGGATAGACATCTCAGGTAACATCGTAACAATCAACGATCCAGTGAAGAGACATAACCCACGACAGCTCAAGATCTCAAGCAAACTCATAACCATGCTCAACGCTCTCCCACGAACATCAGAACGAATCTTCCCAACCACCTACGATTCAATATGGAGCTGCTTCACTGGAGTGAGGAAAAGAGTTGCCAGAATCACGCAAAACCCACGCATCAACGCCATCTCCTTCAACACCTTCCGTCACTGGGGTGCCACCATGACTTTCCACTACACCAAGAATCTTATCTTGGTCCAGAAAATCTTGGGTCATAAGAGCATCCAAAACACCATCAAGTACACGCACCTTGTCCATTTCAAGGATGACGAGTTTGACGTGGCAACAGCCACAACCGTAGAAGAAGCAAAAGACCTGGCAGCAACAGGCTTTGACTACTTCACCACAATGAACAGCATCCAGATCTTCAGAAAGCCCAAGATGTTCGAGAAATATAGGTATTAAATCCTAGATTTAGGGAAAAAGTATTTAAAACCTCAACAGGTCGATAGAGGAGATGCCAAG
>CAYGAG010000150.1:0-3795 GCA_964347765.1 uncultured Candidatus Bathyarchaeia archaeon | reverse complement strand
CGCAAGCTAATCCTCACACATTACCATTCAGACCATGTTATGGGATTGCCAGCTTTCAAAGATTGCGACGTAATAGCCAGTGAATCGTACAGCAAGCTCAGAAGAACCGCGAAGTATAAACCGATAATCACATTCGAGAAATCACTAGTCCTAGAAGACAGAGAATTGAGTGTGGAGATAGTCCACACAGGCGGTCACACTTTAGACTCCTCATACGTTTATTTCCCCGAAGAAAAGACACTTTTCTCGGGAGACCTGATATTCGCCAAGACATTCTTCTATGCCGGTGATCAGACCTTCAATCCAGACATGTGGGTGGAAGCCCTGAAACGATTCATGACAATGGAAATCCAAACGATAGTCCCAGGACATGGCCCTATCTGCAACAAAGAGGAAGTTGAGATGTACATACGATTCTTCGAGACAACATCTTCTATAATGAAACAGCTTGTCAAAGCGGGAGCCAAGGAAAAGGAAGCAGTAGAAAATACGAGCTTTCCAGATTTTCACCAAGAATACCGAAAGAGTATAAGAAGTCTCGCACTGACCAACTGGTACAGATTCTATAAGCAGCAGCGAAAAAAATAAGCGCGCGCATGTCAGGCATTCTTGTTTTCCCAAATCAGAAGTTTGAGCTGTCGAGTGACCTCGAATCCCAAGGATTTGTACAGGTTCAGCGCTGGTTTGTTGTCAATGTGGACGCGGAGTTTGGCTTGTGGACAGCCTGCGGCCTTGAGCTGCTGGAGTCCAAACAGCATGATTCGTCGCCCATAACCTTGTCCCCGTCTACTGGGGTCGACTCCGATGTTGCTGATTCTGCCTGCGGTTGGACTGAAGTTCAAGATGCCAATTCTCTGCCCGTTCTCGAAAGCGAAGTAGAATGTTTCTGTCGAGTAGTACATCGCCAGAAGATGGTCCGGCAAATGGCCAACGTTCTCAAGTATCCTTTCCATGACTACGTCTTCGGAACCAGAAAGGAACTTGGTGGCCAATTCCAGCCACTTCGGTAGCTCGTCCTGCTTGACCACCCTGAACTGTAGATACTTGTCTGGGGTGTACTCCTGGTCGAGTTGACGACTCATGATGAAAGTGTCAGCCAAAACTGCGAAGCCATTCTCCAGAAAGCTGGCAATCGCGTCCTTCTCTTCTGAGGCGAGTTCAACTGTAACAAGCTTCGCATCTTTTTCAAGCGCTAGCTTCAACGATTGAGACACGAAATCCTTCACCATGGTCGGACGCGGTCTTTTCTGAACCAAGTCAATTACGGCAATTGGCGTTCCAATCGGCGCCAACAGTTGTATTGGCTCCTTGCCCGTTGTGACTACACCCAGGGGAGCTGAATCGTCGGTGAAGACCCAGAAAGGGAGGTTCATCATCTTTGCCAACTCAATGTAGTTGGAAGCCTGGGGCAGAAACGATTTGACCTCAGCATCGGTATGGGAAAAAGCTTTCAGCAATAAGATCTCCTCAGCGTTTAGATTTCGATGTGTGTACTTAAGACTTGGCGTGAACGAAAGTCCATGAACGCTCGGACAAGCGGGCCAGCAGCGCATTTTCCCGCACCACCAGAGAGATGCGCGCGCTGGTCTCTGCAGCGATTTCCACCGACCTTGTAGCTTCTCGATTGACGGATCGCACTGCCAGGAAAGGCGGAGTACGAGGTCGCGACTTCGGTCACCTAGCTCGTGGATACATCGCTACGCTGTGATTTACTTTCCTAAAAATGGGGGTTTGCGGGAGTAATCGGGAGATATCGCCACTACAGTTCTAAATATACCTTTCTGGTTGGTTTTCAGTGTTTCAGATTGGTTTTTACTTGCGTTTTCTGAATAGGTATATCGCCCAGCCTAAGGTTTCTCTGCCCCATCGGAGATATGTCTCTTTTTCACGCTTCTTTCGCTCTGACAATTCTGGAACATCTGGGTCGTCAGGATGATTTCTTGCATATTCATTGATTGTCCACCACTGAAGCGTTTCATAATGATCCCAGTCATCATAATTGCTCACTAACGTGTAAATACAAGTCAATCTTTCTGCTTCTCCTGTCTGCACATTTTCATGATGATTGCCGAAGTCCTCTCTATGTGTCTTGTCCGCTTTCAGATATTCTTCACTAGGCTCTTTCAGCCAGTAAGGCTCACCAACCACCACCAGTCCATCTGGCTTAGTCATCTTCTTCAATGCCTGCAAAGTTCCTTTGTAGCCTTTATACACCCAACTGGCCCCTATACACATGGTTAGATCAAAGCTTTCGTGTAATTCTGGCTTGTAGTCAGCCCCATCCATTTCAATGAATTTCAGGTCAGCACCAGGTATGCGATCTCTATGCTTCTTTCTACAATCTCTGATGCAGCAAGGCGAAATGTCTACACCTATCCCTGAAATATCATACAACTCTGCCAATCTGATCAAAAATTCTCCTTTTCCACAAGCTATATCCAAGACTTGTGCGCCCTGCTTCAGCTGAAGAAGTCTACACACTCTCTCAAACTTCCCTTTACTCATAGGATTGCATATCAAATGCCGTTTATGGGTAATGTCATAATACTTCCATACATCCAAAACAGATTCACCTCTACAGTCTAAATGTTTAACCGTTCTTTTAAGAACCGCGATGACACACGCGATCCACCGTAACAAGTCCTGAATCGCGCGCAGTGCTCATCTAGACTCGACAAAAAAACGATGTCGGTAGGACTTAAACCAACGAACAGCGAAGATATCGACCAGCGGAGATATCGCCGCTTCAATTCTAAACATGTGTTACACATTGATTTTCACTGTTTCTATTCTGAAGAGGGAACTCGACTTCAAGAGATTCTTCACAAGCACACCATCGATCTGATGTGACCACTTGACAACGCTCTTCCAAGCCACGAGGAAAACCTGAACTAAGTGAATATATCGTCTGCCACATCAATCTGTTCCACTTGTCGGAAAAAGACCATAAAGACAACACAAAAGAAATGGATGAATATTCAGGATAATTTCTTGTAAGTGCGCGTCCACCATGCGCCCCAGATTATCATGAAAGCAAATGCCGTTGAGAATAGCACTATAAGCATTTGAGCAGCTTCAGAGATCATTTTCTCAAACATCTAGATCAGGATATTAGTCCTCACGCAAGGATAAAAGAAAAATTTCTAGAATTGAAATGACCAGCTGCAAAACATATTGTTAGAAGTGACATATTACAGCGCAGACAGCAAACATCTTATAAGATCATGCAAAAGCTTATGCTAGAGCGGAGAAAGGAGAAAGGCACCGCAATAGGGAACTTTAACTTCTATCATAGACGTCAACTTCCATTTTTATGCAGATCCAAGCAAGCTCTCACAGGTCGCACTTCACGAAATCGGGAACATGCCCCTGACTCTTGTGTCTGAGAAGACTTCTTTTGGCGGGCCCGCCGGGAACTAAACCCCGCGGGGAACATTTGCCCCGCCCAACTCCCCTTTTTTCTGTAGTTTTTTCGAATAGTATAGAAGTTTCTTCTATAGATTGGACACACAAGTTTCTTAAGATGATTTAATCATAACCTGAATTTCTCAAGGTGGACAAAAGAAAATGAGGAAAGTTGTCTTTTGGATTGCCACACTACTGCTTGTAAGCGGCATATCGATTCTCGCGTTGAGTGTACAGAGGGCAGAATCTGTTGATTCACCCAGTGTAGAGTGGTCCCAGACCTATGGGGATTCAAGTGACGATGCCTATCACAATGCTTGGCTGGTTCAGAGCCACGACGGAGGATATGTGTTTGTAGGCAACACAAGATCCTTTGGCGCTATATATAGA
>CAYGAG010000149.1:0-3810 GCA_964347765.1 uncultured Candidatus Bathyarchaeia archaeon | reverse complement strand
CAGTCGTGAAGCCCCATATCACCCACATGAGCCCTACGACAAGCCCAACCAAAAGCAAAGAGCCGAGAGTTATTACAATGTTCTGGAAAAGGTTGAAGTCGGGTGACAGGAACACAATGAACCACAACAGAAACATGACCCAAACGATCAGTGCGAGGATCGATACCACTGTAGGGACAAGTGGTTTCAGCTGTTTCCCACTCATAGAAATCCCATTCTACTATCAGAGATGCAGGAAATAAGAATTTCTACAAAATAAGAAGAGGTGGTTCATCCACACGTGTCGGCTGTGAATGGCTTTGCTGAACCACAACTGCCAATCCAAGCAACAGAGTAATTATGACCAAAATGAGAATGAGAGTATCCAGATTCTCTGCTAGCGCGCATTTTCGTTTCAATCTTCATATTGTTTTCATATTCTAATTCTCCAATTAGGAGAGAGCAAACCAACAACTGCATTTCAGAAAAAGCTATTCTAATGCCTGAAACAGATTCAAGCGAGTTCGCACGCGCTCACGTGTAGGAACGCCTTCAGCTTTCTGTAAGAACTTTTAATCCGCGAGACTCAAGAGACGCTACTACGTTACGCCTGCTAAGACCACTGAGCAAGGCATAGCCAATCACTGCCATCGCAATCAAACTGCTTATGGTAATGCTGATCATCATCGCCACCCACGTTGGCAAGCTTAACCCAAAAATTTCCGGGGGCAGGAAGAACAGCCACAAGTACCCTCCACCTACTATGACACCGATAGGCAAAGCGCCAACAACACACGCCAACAAGCGATGCTTCCTAAGCAAAACTATTACACTTGCAGCAATGAGGTTCGCTATAGGGCCAAAGACAACATCTTGCGGACCAAGCCACCAGTATGCATTGCCCAAAAAGCAGCCAACAGTAACACCTGCAACTACAGGCCAACCGAAAAGCGCTGCCAAAGGAATCAAACAGTCTGCCACTCGGAGCTGAACAGGACCAAAAGAAATCGGAGCCAAAACTATGACCAGAATTGCATACAATCCAGCGAAAATAGCCGTTAGACTCTGGTCTTTCGTGTCCATTTTCTCACCTCCCTACTCCGGGGTTTATATGGCGGAACGGGTGGGAGGCGCCCACTCACCCGCCAGAGAAACACTTCCGCTGTTTCAGCGTTATAAGCGTTCCGACGTTCAAAGCGGCTTGAATCCTATCGCGCGCGCGAAGAAAAAAGGAGGCTGGTGAAGTACAGATTTTCCTGTTATGCTGTTGTGAGTGTGAAGTTGCTCTTGGGCAGTTTCCCACGCGCGCTGTGCGAGTATCATAATTCAGAATGTGATGTTACTAAAGTCGGATTTGAGGGATAGTGATCAATCTCTGAATTATGCTGCACGCATTGAGCGACAGCAGAAGAACCCCTAAAAAAAACAAGCAGTTCACATCTATTGCAATGCACGCGCATAGCTAAGCGTGCCTTTCTCTTAACAGAAAAAAGGGGGATTAAGGCGGGGGTCTTATTCTTTCGGCTGTTTTCGTTTTCGCCAGGCTACGGCTAGAGCTAAGATGGTTCCGATAGATCCAGCCACTAAAGCGGCTCTAGGCGCTTCCTTCTCCAATGTTGTATAAGGTTCTTTCACCAAGAAACTCCTGATACACGTTCCAGTGGAGTCAACTGTGCTAGTGACGTAGTCGGCTTCAATCACCAGCATGTATGTCCCGACCATTGAGCCTTTTCCTTTGATAAGAGACTCAATCTTGCAGAGTCCTGTTGCAATCCTTTGAGCCACCAAAGTCTCAACTGTCCCATCAGGCTTGCACAATGTAACATTCATGAAGGTTGCATCAACTGGCACTCCCTCAAAGCATGTTTGCACGTAGAATTCAGCTGTTTCTCCCTTGAAGAATATTGAGCCTACATCCATTTGAATCTCTAACGGCGTCATATCTACGACTGTGAAAGATGTTTCCACAAGGTTCAGGTCCTGCCATGCCTTGACTGCGTGTAGGCCAGCTTCTGAAAGAGGTATGTTGAAAACAAACATGAAGTTTCCGATGTCGTCTGTCAATGCATAGCCTATTTGCATGTCATCGAATGTTATGGGCACTTGCGAGTAAGCCGAGAAACCTGCACCGTTGACGGTTACCTTGGTTCCTGTGGGTCCTGAGACGGGATCTATAGTTATGAAGATCACCCTGAATGTTCTCAAACCGGTTTCTCCAGTAGCTACGTCTACAGCTCTTATCTCATGCAGCCCAGCGGTGGCATCCAGTGGAACGGTCAACAAGTACATGAAGTTTCCAAAGGCATCAGCTGTTGTGTCTCCTATGAATATGTTATCCCAATAGATTTCAACATCTCCATTTGCAGCTGCTTTAGTTCCTGTCACAGTCACTTCTGTTCCGGGAGAGCCGGCAGACGGGCTTATGGAGATCCTCATGTATAGTGCTAGACTAACTGCGTTGCCCAATATCTGCTCGGTGTCTGGATTTGATGCGTAATAGTCAAAGCCGATGAGAGCAATGTGCCCTTGACCAACCTTCTTGTGAATTACCACCGGGTATGTTCCGTCATCGAAGACAACGTTTGTCTCGTCTGTGACGAAGCTCAGGGCGCCATTAGGTGCAGTAAATGAGCTGGAGACTCCGCTCGCTAACGCGTCTCTGGAGTCGATTAGATGCACCGTCTGTCCGGTTATGTGATTTGCGCTAGAGATAGACATCAGCTCTGCGCCTGTGAGGATGCCATAACTTCCACCACTATGGTCGCAGACAATTATGACGCCGCCTCCTTCTAAGAAATCAGAAAGGGTGTCAGACCACGCTTCTCCAATCGTTTCCATCATAGAAAGATGCGAGTACTCCTGTTCTGGTATGAACAGAACGTCGTTTCCGGGAAGCATAGAATCCAGCTGATTGTAATCCCATAGCTCCGTCAGCACGTAGGCGGGTCCGAAAGTTGAGTCTATGGCTGCAAAGGAATTCCTATATTCCTGGTAATAGTCGGTGTATTGCACATATGCAAGGATGTGCGGTGCAAACCTCACAGTAACGAATGCAGAGTAAACATTGTTACTTGTGATATTTTCGCCGGGTACAGGTAGAGCGTACACTGTCACGTTGTAGATTTCTTCGAGGATCGGCGTCCATAGGTAGCTGAGCGTATAGGAGGAGCGGCTCACTAACTCTGAAATTACCACGGAGTCAACTACGCTACCATTTATTAGTAGCTGCAGCTCTACGCTGGTCTCATTGCTCAACCCAGGGTTGTATACAGTTGCGTTCAAGAGCGACGAATCGCCAGGCTCGAGAAAATCTGGTACTTCTAAGGACACAGCCAAGTCATGCTCATCTGGTGGCAATTGTGTCCAGATAATCGCATTGTAGAACAGTTGCCTATTGTTTTGGTTAGATTGTCCATAATATTCTATCATGCAGGTGAAGTAAACGGCTCTGTAGATTTCATTCGTTATTACGGCTCCATAGTGATCGGTTGAAAGTGCTTCTATCCAGCCGGTGGTGACCCCTTGGCTTGTCCAATCCGCGCTGGGATATGGATAAATAGTGATCGTGAAGTCGCTTAGATATGGATCAGGAATATTGCGCCAGAGTTCGTCGTGGCGTGGTGTCAGCAAATCGAAGGTTCCACTTGTCTCTATTGCCCAGCCATACTCTACATCTGGGTCCATTCCGAACAGGTCTGCGAGTTTTCGGTTGTTTGGAGCCATCCCGTCCATGGTGTTGAATGTGCCTGAAGTCGCTATTATTCCGTGGCCGCTAAGCACGTAAGTCTTTACAGCTTCTATCTCGGAGTCAGTGAATTCCCAGCCATGCCC
>CAYGAG010000148.1:0-3826 GCA_964347765.1 uncultured Candidatus Bathyarchaeia archaeon | reverse complement strand
ACGAAGCATATTATGAGACACAGCATAGAGTTGTAATTAGTCAGAACGGAATCTCTACAGATTATGAAAAGACAATTGTGGATATAGATGGAGAAGGATACAATATCAGCAGCCTTCCAATTTCGTTTTGGTGGGCTGAGGATACGTATCATAACTTCACTTTCAAGTCTTCTCTGGTTGTTACGTCAAACGCTAAGAAGTATATTTGGAATTTTTCTAGCGGATTGTCATCACTGCAGAGTGACAAACTCCTCGTATCAATGCCAGGTTCTGTAGTTGCCAACTACGATTGCCAGTTCTATCTTGCCTTAGAGACGAGTCCTTTCGGTGTTGCTGATCCTTCGGGAGAGGGATGGTACTCAAACGGGACGGCGGCCTTGATATCTACAGATCAGATTGTGACTATTGAAACAGGAGCATCACGTTGCCTTTTTGACAGTTGGTTGGCAGGTGGGACAGCAGATATATTAGATCCTTACTCTCTATCAACAACCGTTTATATGGATCAGGCATTGACTGTTATTGCGAATTACACAGCCCAATATTTCCTGAACGTGGCTTCCCTTTACGGGATGCCTGAACCCGGGAGCCTTTGGCTTGATGATGGCGAATCTGTGGCTGCGTCGGTTAATTCATCGGTTTCAGGATCACCGGGCACAAGGTTTGCCTGTACTGGATGGACGGGGATTGGAAGTGTTCCAACATCTGGCTCAAATGCCACATTACTCTTCACAATGGGTGGACCTTCAAACATAACATGGCGGTGGAAGACTCAGTTCTATCTGGAAATACTTGCTGATCCTTCGGACCTGACTCCCAGCGTAAATCTCTCCTGCCCAGGACCTTGGTATGACAGAGACGCAATTGTCAACTGCACTGCTTTAGAGATCGATGGATATGCGTTTAGCCATTGGGTAGTCGATGGTCAGAGTTTGCAGGAAGGGGTCAACCAAGCTACGATTATTATGAATGTGCCGCGCAAAGTTACTATTCACTATATACGTTCACTGTCTTGGTGGGAAGCTCTGTTCGGTTTGGCATTGGGTCAAGTTGTTCTAGGGCTTGTTGGGATAGTTGCCGTTTTTGTGGTGGGTGCGATGTGGTTGAGAATGCGTAGAGAACAAGTAGGTGTGAAACCCTCTGTTCAGCCTGAGTTACCTGAGATCCCAGAGTTTCTGCCAAATCGTGTTGCCACCGGAGACAAGGGTCTTGATGGTCTGCTGCTCGGCGGAATTCCAGAGAACTACGCCGTAGTGTTGACTTCACCTTCGTGTGATGAGCGAGATTTGATGATCGAGAATTTCTTGAAGACAGGAGTTAAAGAAGGTGAAGTCACCTTCTATGTGACCGTGGATCCAAGCCAGTTGAAAGGTCTTGCAGAAGAGTTTCCCTCGAATTTCTATCTCTTCGTCTGTAATCCTCAGGCAGACAAAATCGTCAAAACATTTCCAAATGTATTCAAACTGAAAGGAGTGGAAAACCTGACTGAGATCAGTATAGCAATGACTAAGGCTTTTCGCATGTTGGACGATTCTAAAAGTGTTCCTAGAAGAGCCTGCATCGAGATTGTATCGGATACTCTGCTGCAGCATCATGCTGTTAAGACGAGAAAGTGGCTGATGGATCTTATAACAGATCTGAAATCTCAAGGTTTCACAGTATTGGCCATAGTAAATCCGAAGATGCATACCCCAGAGGAGGTTCATGCGACCCTGGATCTCTTCGATGGTGAGATCAGCATTTATGAAAGGGCAAGAGAGGAAAGATGTCTGAAAGTCAAGAAGATGCACAACCAGAAGTACTTGGAATGGGAATTGCCCTTGAAAAAGGCGAAGCCAGACGAATAAGTCGAGCATGGTTTCCGATTTGAAAGATTTGGTTTCATGGAGATTGGACTAGAGGAAAGTTGTAGAAAAATCTTCCACTAAGTTTATTAGTTTGGTTGCTGGGGTTTTTGGTGCTGCAATCAACTGTAGTAGGAGTGATGTGGAATGGCTAGAGAAGATGCTAGTGTGGTTTTCGTGGGAAGTAAGCCGCCGATGAACTATGTCACAGCTGTCATGACAAGCTTGTCCTCGTCTGATTCAAACGAGGTCACCTTGAAGGCTCGCGGTCGAGCAATAACGACAGCAGTAGATGTGGCAGAGATCGTTCGAAGCAGATTCATCAAAGACCTAGAGGTCCAGAGTATCTCGATAGGGACTGAAGAGATGCCGCCTAGAGAAGGCCAGAACAACCCAAGAATGGTTTCCACGATGGAGATCAAGCTAGCCAAAAAATAGTCGTGCAAGAATCTATTGAAAGCCCGTTTCTGTTTCCCCTGTTTTTACCCATGTTCTACAATTTTGATTAGGTACTTGTAATCATACTAGAGTGCAGATTCCTACTGTTCAAATGCTACATTATAGATTATTGACGTTCTTCAAAGCATCTAAAGCCAGAAACGTTTCGATTTCAGGCTCCTTTCTGCCCCAACTTCCATTCTTATTCTGTCTTTTGACAACCGACGGAAACGCCGTTTCGACCTGTCGGCGTGCCAAAGAGTTTTGCGACCGGGATATTGCGTGAAAAGTGTGATAGAAAGGAAATTGTTTCCATGTTCCCCTTTTTGTCTGTCGCTCAGCTAGATATCGCAGCCCAGTCTCGACCTGTTCAGATTCCTTGCTTAGTGGATGTTCAATCAATATCCGCAGTACGTTTATTGCGCACCACGTTCCACACCAGTCGGGTCTCCAGAACTGTAGAAACGAGTTTATCGTTGTTTGGACTCGTTCGTTGCTGTCGAAGCCAAAGATGTGGAAGAGATGAACTGCATACGTTGTCTGATAGAAAATGGTGCAACCTGGACCGAATTCTCCGTAGTATGTTGAACGCATTGTAGATGGATCTTCCCGGTTGTTTGAATTGAAGAAGCCAGGATACCCTTTGTATTGATGCCGCTGTATCGAGAGAAGCCATTCTAGTCCCTTTCGCACACTTTTATCATCTGAACCATAGCCAACAAGAGCCAGATCCCAAAGATTATTAGCGGTCCGAACAGACAGCTGATTCCAACTTCCATCCGCTGACTGCCCAGCAGTTGTCTTTTGATACAATTTCTTCTTCAGAGCTGATTCAGTTTTTCCAGGGTTCTCTAACACGTTTTTTCTCAGATAGAAACCAATCGGCGACTGCAAGTGTGCAACGTAATTCCAAGGATCCACCTTTAGCTCAGCCAACATGTCGGTCATGAGTCATCATGTACAAATTTAATCTGGCTTTTTTATAACGATTTTCTTCTAATGCAACGCTTTTCTATTTTCAAGTCAGCCCCATTTTGATTATTGATTGTTGCCCTGCCTTGGATTCTTGAGTTTCGAGTAGGATTGATTAAGTCAGAAAGTAGGTCAGAATCATGAACATACCAGATAAGATTATGATAAGACCAGCACGAATAAACCCGTGAGGTTTCCATCGGTCCTGCTTATATATCTCAGAAGGACCGACTGTGTCCCTATCATATAGAGCCTCAGCCGTAGCAGAAGAGATTGCTGCTCTTAGGCTTCCCCAAGTTATTCCTCCTCGACCCAGCAGAAGTAGGATGCCGGAGAGAGTGGAGATTACTCCTTCCATTAGCAAAGCTTCGTTTGGTGAAAGGCGTGTTCTCAAATACTCATTCCTTGTGAAGACCCATATGTCGATCTGATAGGCGATCAGAGCTATGACCAGAGAAAATGCAACAAGTATTACTATGTTTATCAATATGGGCTTGTTCATGACCAACTAGCCATAATTGAAAGGAGATTATTAAGGTATCGTTGTTAACGTTATGCGAATCTTATTAGCG
>CAYGAG010000147.1:0-3943 GCA_964347765.1 uncultured Candidatus Bathyarchaeia archaeon | reverse complement strand
CCGGGTCCCGAATAGACTCTATCCTTTGAACTCTCACCCTTATCATGACAACCACGCTCCATTATAATGCAAAGAAACCTTTATGCCTTTCCCGAAAAGGTTCACTCCATCTCTATCGTCGCAGGCGGCTTCGGGGTCACGTCATAATAGACAGTAGAAACATTGGAACATTTTTGGAGGATTTTGTGAGCGGTTTTCTCTAAGGTTTTCCATGGAATATGAGATACTTTGGCGGTTAAGAAGTCATGTGTTTCAATTGCTCTCATCACTATGACATACGGCTGCTTTGACCGCTCCTCTTGGACTGCATAGAAGACCCGGGTGAGAGATGGATTCTCTCTCAGGACCTCGGTTTGTAGGGCAACGAGGCGGTCCATCGGCGACTGATAAATGGAACCGTTTGCTGTCAGTGCCTTGACCGCGGCGATCTCTCCATAATGACGCTTACTGCTCTTTATGCCTGTTACTCTATCCCTGAAAACCTTCACAGATATTAGTTCCGCGGGAATCTTGAGGACCTTCGCGGTAGTCTTCACCATATTCGAGAGCCTAGGGTGCTCAAGAGCCTCCCTATTGTCGATGATGGCAACGAAGTACTGGCTAGACTTATGTCTGGCCAGAAATCCCTCCGCAATGACGGTAGCCTCCTTCAGCGATTCCAGCTTGTCAGCCCTAACCTCCCCCACAACTCTAACCGAAAGCCCTGGACCTGGAAAAGGCTGGCGATCAGATATCTCAGAAGGAATCCCGAGGAATCTGGCCACCGTTCTGACTTGCTCTTTGAAAAGCGTAGCAAGGGGCTCAATAATCTGGAATCCATAATACTCGGTGGGACTTATTCCGGTCTGTGAAAGGACGTTGTGCTGAGTTTTTATTCCTCCAACTGTCTCAACGATGTCCGCCTGAATAGTCCCCTGCACAAGAAACCGGTAGCCCTCCCTCTCAGCGGCCTCGCTCAGGGTTTCATAGAATGTTTCTCGAAACGCCCTCCGCTTCTCCTCGGCGTCGCGCAGTCCATTCAGCGCCTTCAAGAAACGCTCTTGAACCCTGAGTATCCTGATGGGCAGCTTTAGTGGAGGCCGAGAGAGAATCTCACTCACCTTCTCTGGTTCCCCGATTCGCATAAAAGCGTCGTCAAGCATCACACAGAGGAGATTTTCCCCAAGGGCGCGGTGGGTCAGCATTGCACATGTCGTGCTGTCGACACCACCAGAAATGGCTATAAGAGCCCTCTCGCTGCCAACCGCTTTTCTGATCTCAATCACTTGCTTGTCGACGAATTCTTGAGGGTCAAACTTCTGCAAAGCAGCGGGCTCCATCAGATCAGTTTTTGAGCTATCTCTCTGCTTATATACCTGCCGCCTCGAGGCATTCTGCCTACTCCTGCGACTTGGAAAATGACTTTGGCAGAGATTGGCGGTGAAAGTGTCTTGAGATTTTTGAATCTTATCAAGGTTGTCTTAGGATTTCCTTGCAGGAAATCTCGGTATTCCTTATAGGACCTCGGAGAGGTTTCGCCTCTGTAAGCCCTCCAAAGATGGTCAGCCTCTCCGGTGACGCGCTCAACGAACTCGGCAAATCCTCGAATCTCCTTGAGGGGATGCGTGACATAGAAGAGAAGCCTGTTCGTTTTCTTGGGTCCGACTAGTCCTCTACGAATAAAGGCGTGGAACTTCTTTCCCGCTTCCAATCGGTCGCAGAGCCTGTCCCACCACTTAGGAGTGATCAACAAAATGTATGCATACCGCTCTGACACTTAGAACACCGACCTTTGTTAACCAAAACATCTGCTCGTCTGACTTTATAAAATAATCCGACTTTTACTTCACAAACATACACGTAAGAACCCGGATATTTCAGTGTCCTCTACACTCAGCAGTAAATTCTATTATCACAAAAAATCAAGATATCCCCCCTAGACGTCCCCCTTCTTCTGTAGGGGGCGTGTTCTGGTGAAACGTGGATAAGAACAAGCCATAGATATTTGCTTGATGACTCCGAAAGTTCTACTGTATAACAGAGTGATACCAGTCTATCACAAACTCTGGCAGCTTCAATCCTCTTTCACTTAATCTTTCAACTAATTTAACTGGCAAGGGGCTCAAAACATATGCTGCTCGCATATAGAACCTTCTGGGTTGGCCTGGCTTCACTGTTTCTTCTAGGATTATGCGAAAGTCTGACTTTTCAGCTAGAGTTGACTTTCTCGTGCCGGTGATTGCAAGTACAATTCCTTTGAATTCTTTGAAGACGTCACACCAGAGAACAACCGGTCTCGTTCCTCCGGAGAATGACAAGAGTATCTCAAGATCTCCAGCTCTAGGACGTGGAGTGTTTACCCCCCGGGATATGAAGACGTTGTCTCCTAGGAAACTCTTAATATGGAAGAGTCTTACGCCAGTCATTTTGACGATCTCATTGGCTGTGCCCTTTCCGCCGAGAAAAACGTTTGTTCGTCTTTCTAGCGTGTCAACGAGGTGTGTATAGGTTTCTGACTCCATATTGGAGTCGATCATTGGCCCCAGCTTTGCGAATTCTTCCTCGCAGAGCTGAAATACTCCGTCTACTGGTAGGTTTCTGAAGATCGCTTCGGTCATCATGCACAGAAGGAGAAGACTTCCCAGCTCGAACATATCGCCCATTATGCCGGTCTCGCTGTACTCAAGAGAAGGCTTCAATCTTCCACGTCCTTTCAACCTCACTATATGGCCGTATTTGCGGACTGTCTGAGCCAGCGGTGAGTTCACGTTCGAGGTTACTAGTCCCATAGAGAACCTAGACGTTTTTCTGTCTTCAATGTATGTTGCCAAATCTTGTGCCATCGCTAATGGATCTTCAGATAGGCCACTACCTGAGTTGATTAGGAGTAAAGTCTTCTTGTATCTTCTTTCCAGCTGGGCCGCCGCATCATACATGTCCTTTCCAGGAAAGCCCGGATCATCCGGGCTCAACACAATCTTGTTCCTCCAGCCTACTTTGCTCACTGCAATTTGGCTCATCGCAGCGTTCAAGGAGTACAATGACCTGCCTGAACCCGCGCAGACCACACAGTCGGCGGATTTCAGTTCTTCGTACAGTGGCAAGAGATTCTTTCTTCTTATGCCTAGAATGTTCTCGCTTATTCTGTTAACGTAGCCTATGTGGCTGATTTTGTTTCTGATCCCACTCACACCCCAATTCAAATCTCGAACTACAACGCCCAATTTCAAAGATCTTCTAGAAGCCTTAGGAACTTTTCCTTCTTCTTGAAGTCTTTGTTCTTCTCTGATTCCAGTATGACATGTTGCACCCAATCCCTTGGTTCAGAATAGTAATCTGCTTCAGATGAGTTCTCTCTCTTCACTTTTTTGGTTTGTGATTGGCGTGATCCGCCCAAGTGCTTATTCGTCGATTTCATAGTTCGCACCTAACACATTTGGGCAGATGACAACCCATCTTGCCTAGTTTTGTAGTGTTTCCGCTGATGGAGATCTATTCTCGACCCAACTGAATTTTCTCTGGAGGCCCCTCGGATAATACTGCTTCCAGTCATAGCCAACTCGTTTCCCCCATTCATAATAGATACGCGGGTCAATGTAGCTCTTCAAGGACGTTGTGAGGTTGAAGTCCCGTGTCTCCTTTTGGGCCTCTATCTTAAACTTGAGCCTTTCAATCGCCATTCTATCACGATCTCTACGACTCTTTAACCTCTGCCCTAGCTTTTTCATCTGCTCTCTGTGATTAGCCTTAAGTTTCTTGAGACTTTGTCTTTGACGCGCCACTCGACCTCGTTGAAGCTTAATGCGTCTCTTCAGGGAGGAACTGCTTCTTCCACGAGACCTCTGTCTTTCGTTGAGCTGGAATTGATAGGACTCCAGCTTCTTCTTCAGCTCGTTCTGTCTCTCCTGCTTCTTCTGCAATCTCTCGATGTATTTTTCTTTCCGTTCCATAATCTTCTGCTTTA
>CAYGAG010000146.1:0-3945 GCA_964347765.1 uncultured Candidatus Bathyarchaeia archaeon | reverse complement strand
TAAAGCAGAAGATTATGGAACGGAAAGAAAAATACATCGAGAGATTGCAGAAGAAACAGGAGAAGCTGAACGAGATGAAGAAGAAGCTGGAGTCCTGTCAATTCCAGCTCAACGAAAGACAGAGGCCAGGTGGAAGACGCGTCCCCTCCCTGAAGAGACGCGTTAGGCTTCAACGAGGTCGAGTGGCGCGTCAAAGACAAAGTCTCAAGAAACTTGAGGCTAATCACAGAGAGCATATAAAAAAGCTAAGGCAGAGGTTAAAGAGTCGTAGAAATCGTGATAGGACGGCGATTGAAAGACTCAAGCTTAAGATAGAGGCCCAAAAGGAGACGCGGGACTTCAACCTCACAACTTCTTTGAAGAGCTACATTGACCCGCGTATCTATTATGAATGGGGGAGACGAGTTGGCTATGACTGGAAGCAGTATTACCCAAGGGCCCTCCAGAGAAAATTCAACTGGGTCGAGAACAGATCTCCATCAGCAGAAACACAACAAAACTAAGCAAGACGGGTTATCATCTGCCAAAATGTGTTAGGTGCGAACCATGAAATCGACGAATAAGCACTTGGGCGGATCACGCCAATCACAAACCAAAAAAGTGAAGAGAGAGCACTCATCTGAAGGAGATTACCGTTCTGAATTAAGGGATTGGGCGCAACATGTCATACTGGAAGCAGAAAGAAACAAAGACTTCAAGAAGAAAGAAAAATTCCTAAGGCTTCTAGAAGATCTCTGAAACTGAGCATTGTAGTTTGAGGTTTGAATCGAGGTGTGAGTGGGATCAGAAGCAAAATCAGCCAAATAGGTTACGTCAACAGGATCAGAGAGAACATTCTAGGAGTAAGAAGAAAGAATCTATTGCCATTGTACGAAGAACTGAAATCCGCCGACTGTGTGATCTGCGGGGGTTCAGGCAGGTCATTGCACTCCTTGAACGCTGCGATGAGCCAAATTGCAGTGAGCAAAGTAGGCTGGAGAAACAAGATTGTGTTGAGCCCGGATGACCCAGGCTTCCCTGGAATGAATATGTATGATGCAGCAGCCCAGCTGGAAAGAAGATACAAGAAGACTTTACTCCTGATCAACTCAGGAAGCGGCTTATCTGAAGATCCATTAGCGATGGCACAAGATTTGGCAGAATACATTGAAGACAGAAAATCGTCTAGATTCTCCATGGGACTCGTAACTTCGAACGTGAATTCACCGCTGGCTCAGACAGTCCGCAAATACGGCCATATAGTCAGGTTGAAAGGACGTGGAAGACTGAGGCCCTCTCTTGAGTACAGCGAGACCGGCATAATGGGCGATATGTTCGAGCTGGGAAGTCTTCTCCTTCTGTGCATGATGACCGAAGCGATCTTCAGAAACCTACAAGTAGACGGAGTATTTCAGCTGTGCGAGGAAGAATTTGCAATGCTGGGGCTAATGATCGACTCGAATATGGAGTCAGAAACCTATACACACCTCGTTGACATGCTGGAGAGACGAACAAACATTTTTCTCGGCGGAAAGGGCACAGCAAATGAGATCGTCAAAATGACTGGTGTAAGACTCTTCCATGTCAAAAGTTTCTTAGGAGACAACGTCTTCATATCCCGGGGGGTGAACACTCCACGTCCTAGAGCTGGAGATCTTGAGATACTCGTATCATTCTCCGGAGGAACAAGACCGGTTATTGTCTGGTGTGATGTCTTCAAAGAATTCAAGGGAATTGTACTTGCAATCACAGGCAAGCGAAAGTCAACTCTAGCTGAAAAGTCAGACTTTCGCATAATCCTAGAAGAAACGGTGAAGCCAGGCCAACCCAGAAGGTTTTACATGCGGGCAGCATATGTTTTGAGCCCCTTGCCTGTTAAATTAGTTGAAAGATTGAGTGAAAGAGGATTGAAGCTGCCAGAGTTTGTGATAGACTGGTATCACTCTGTTATTCAGTAGAACTTTCGAATTCATCAAGCAAATATCTATGGCTTGTTCCTATTCGCGTTTCACCAGAGCACGCCAGCAACAGAAGAAGGGGGCCGTTTGCGGGGGATGTCTTCACTTTTTGTGACAATAGAAATTACTGCTGAGTGTAGAGGACACCATGAAATATCCGGGTTCTTGCGCGTATGTTTGTGAAGTAAAAGTCGGATTATTTTATAAGGTCAGACAAGCGATGTTTTGATTGACAATGGTCGGTGTTCCAAGTGTCAGAGCGGTATGCATACATTTTGTTGATCACTCCTAGGTGGTGGGATAGGCTCTGCGCCCGATCGGAAGCGGGAAAGAAGCTCCACGCCTTTGTTCGTAGAGGACTAGTCGGACCCAAGAAAACGAACCAGCTTCTTTTCTACTTGACGCATCCCCTCAAAGAGATTCGAGGCTTCGCCGAGTTCGTTGAACGGGTCACCGGAGAGGCTGACCATCTTTGGAGGACTTACAGAGACGAAATCTCTCCGAGGTCTTATAAGGAATACCGAGAATTCCTTCAAGGAAGCCCTAAGACAACCTTCATAAGATTCAAAAATCTCAAGACACTTTCACAGCCGATCTCTGCCGAGGTCATTTTTCGAGTCGCAGGAGTACGCAGAATGCCTCGAGGCGGCAGGTATATAAGCAGAGAGATAGCGCAAGAATTGATCTGATGGAGCCCTCTGCTTTGCAGAAGTTTAACCCTCGGGAATTTGTCAATAAGCAAGTGATTGAGATCCGAGAAGTGGTTGGTGCCGAGAGGGCTCTCATAGCCGTGTCTGGTGGTGTCGACAGCACGACGTGCGCCGTGCTGACCCACCGCGCCCTTGGGGAAAATCTCCTGTGTGTGATGCTTGACGACGCTTTCATGCGAATTGGCGAACCAGAGAAGGTTAGAGAGGTTCTCTCTCAGCCTCCGCTAAGGCTGCCCATTAGGATACTCAGGGTCCAAGAGCGTTTCTTGAAGTCGCTGAAGGGACTGCGCGACGCCGAGGAGAAGCGGAGGGCGTTTCGAGAAACGTTCTATGAAATTCTGAGCGAGGTCGCTGAGAGCGAGGGTTGTCCGTTTCTTGTGCAGGGGACCATTCAAGCAGACATCGTAGAGACAGTTGGGGGAATAAAGACTCAGCACAACGTCCTTTCACAAACTGGAATAAGTCCCACTGAGTATTACGGATTCCAGATTATTGAGCCTCTATCTACGCTTTACAAGGAGCAAGTCAGAAGAGTGGCCAGATTTCTTGGGATTCCTTCTGAGATGTCTGAGCGCCAGCCCTTTCCAGGTCCTGGTCTTTCGGTAAGAATTGTGGGCGAGATCAAGGCTGACAAGCTGGAATCGCTGAAGGAGGCTACGGCCATGACGGAGGGATTTCTGGCTAAACATAAACCCGCGCAGTACTTCGTTGCCGTCATCGACGACAACGAGGCTCTTGAGCATCCTAGGCTCTCGAATGTAATGAAGACTACCGCAGGAGTGCTCAAGATTCCAGCAAAACGTATATCTGTGAAGGTTTTCAAGGATAGAGCAACGGGCATAAAGGGCAGTAAGCGCCATTATGGAGAGATTGTCGCGGTCAAGGCTCAGACGGCAAATGGTTCCATTTATGAGCCGCCGATAGACAACCTTGTTGCCCTAGAAGGCGAGGTCCTGAGAGAAAATCCGTCTCTCACTCGGGTCTTGTATGCAGTCCGAGAGAAGCGGTCAAAGCAGCCGTATGTTATGGTCATTCGCGCAATTGAAACACATGACTTCTTGACCGCGAAAGTATCCAATATTCCATGGGAGACCTTGAGAAAGACTGCTCAGAAGATCCTCCAAGGATGTTCTAATGTTTCTAGTGTCTATTATGACGTGACCCCGAAGCCGCCTGCGACGATAGAGATGGAGTGAATATTTTCGGGAAAGGCATAAAGGCTTCTTTGCATTATTAGTGAAGAGTGGTTGTCATGATAAGGGTGAGAGTTCAAAGGATAGAGTCTATTCGGGACCCGG
>CAYGAG010000145.1:474-3991 GCA_964347765.1 uncultured Candidatus Bathyarchaeia archaeon | reverse complement strand
TTGCGGAGAACGTAATACCGTACTTCAAAGAGTGACAAAAGCCTGCAATCAGTCCCCAAAACTGCGCACGCCTTGGGTGAAACAATTGCATGAAAGGAGTATGCAAAGAATAATGGTACGGAACCTTTTCCAAAATCAAGATTTTCTCGCTTTTCATAGTAACGATGCGACGAAAACCTTTTCCGACTTGTGATACATCTTCTAATTGGTTCAAGAATTTGTCTAGGAGCCAGGGACTGAAGGAGATTCTCAATCAAGCGAGGAAGAGAGAGAAGGAGTATGATTGGACCCAGGCTGCAGAGCTCTATGAGAAAGCTTTAGGCATGGTAGGAGAGGGGGAGTTTTCGAAGAAGGGTGAGATTCGGGAGCGGTTTGCCTATTGCCTTTATCGGGGGGCCGTTCAGGCTCAGACTCAGAAGGAGTTCAAGAGTGGTATGTTGAAGGCTGTTGAGGCTTATGAGAAGGCGGCTGAGGTGTTGGAGAAGGTCGGCCGCGCTAAGAGCTTGTACTGCAAAGCCATGGCGTTGTACGCGAGCTCTTGGACTCACCTGGATGCATCTAGTAGAAAAGGGGTCTTAGACGATTCTAGAAAGCTGATGAAAGAGACCATAAAGGCTTTTGAGGAAGCTGGGGATCGCCTGGGCTATGGAAAGGCATGTAACGATTTGTTAGTGTGCCTTTTTGATAGACATGACTCGGAATGGGATTGGACTGAGACCAAAAGATGCCTTGAGGAGGCGATGGAGTATGGTCAAAATGCTCTCTCTGCACTCTCCAAGGTTGAGGACGAAGGAGAACTCGCTCGGGCTTATACTATCATTGGCCTGCACTCTACATGGGCAGGTCGTGGATACCTTGGCGAAGAGAAGAGAGACGAGTTTATCCAGACATCCTTGAGCTATGCAGAGAAAGCATTGGAGCTTTCGAAGAAGACTGAAGACGCATATCTCATTGCGTGGTCGAACGTCCTGGCGGGTCTTGCCAATTTCGAGTTTACTGGCGATTTGGAACTTTCACTAAAACATGCTGAAGAAGGGTTACAGCGAGCGAAGAAGACAAGAGACCGTTTTCTAATCGGAGGGACATCTCAAAAACTGGCAACCATTACTACTTGGATGATCATTACAGAGGAAGATCCAGACAAGATGAGAGAAGGATATGAAAGGGTTACACGATACGCTGAAGACGCTGTGCACAATCTTCTCACGGTCTACCGTCACGATTGGCTTCCTTATGCTTACCTCTGGTATGGCGAGAGTTACTATTTCTTGGCAGGTGAAGTTGAAACTGACCCTAAAGAAAGACGCAATCTCTTAGAGAGAGCCATTGAGGTTGAACGAGAAGGCTTGAAGTACGCCGAACAATCCGGGGCGCCAAATATATTTTCTGTGCACCATGGTCTTAGTAAAGCTCTGTATAGCCTTTCCAAGATGGAAACACGGAGCGCTGCAAAAGGACGATTGCTCGAAGACTCTCTAGAACATAGAGAGAAAAATATTGCGATTTCCGAACAGGCGTTGTCGCCATCTGATTACTGGCAGCATGGCCATATTCAAAATTATGCCGCCCTCATAAAAGCTGAATTGGCCACCATAGAAGCAGATGAGGCAAAGAAAAGGAAATTTATAGAAGAAGCCGTCTCACACATGGAAAGATGCATCGAACTATGCACAAAATGGACATCAATCAATCCCGGCGCAGGTGTCTTCGCTGCGGTTGGATGGTACTACGGTTGGTTTGGCGGCGTCTTAAATCAACTATACTCACTCACAAGAGAAGAAGAAACCTTAGAAAAGGCTGTCAAAGTTTACCAAGACACGGTCGAGACATACCGAAAGGCTGAACTCCCCACACGTGTAGCAGAGGCCTACTGGCATGCAGCAAGGCTGTACGACCAACTAAGAGAACACACGAAAGCTGACCGCAACTTTCAATCAGCATCAAAAAATTATAAGCTAGCAGCTGAGAAGGTCCCACAGCTCAAGAAATTCTACATGGATCATGCGTTATACATGCAAGCGTGGTCTGAAATCGAAAAGGCAAAACATCATCACCTAGAAGAAAAATATGGACAGGCAAAAGAGCATTATGAGAAGGCTGCTAACCTCCATGAATTAACACAACGATGGAACTACTTAAGCCCAAACTACTCGGCATTAGCTCTAATGGAAGAAGCAGAAGATCTGAGTCGAAGAGAACAAACCGAAGAAGCCAAAGACCTCTTCCAACAAGCAGCCAACCTATTTGCCCAAGCAAGAGGATCTATCAAGGCCAGACAGGAAGAGATCGAAGTCACAGACGAAAAGGACGTGGCAACTGAGCTGGCCGAAGCTTCAGGTGTGAGAAAAGATTACTGTCTTGGAAGAATCGCCCTAGAAGAAGCAAAAATCCTCGACAGAAAGGGCGACCATGCAGCGAGCTCTAGAAGTTATGGTTCTGCAGCAGAAAGATTCCAGAAAGCAACTGAGGCTATGGAAGCTGATTCAGATCGTCAAGAACTGAGACCTATAGTCTACCTCTGCCGAGCGTGGAAAACGATGACTCGAGCGGAAGCGGAAGCCTCCCCCGACATGTATGAAGAAGCATCCAAGCTCTTCGAGGAAGCTAAGGAACATAGCCTTGATGAAAAAGCGAAAATGCTATCTCTAGGCCACAGTCGCTTCTGCAGAGCCCTAGCAGCAGGAACCAGATTTGAAGATACCCGAGACCTCTCGCTATACTCAACAGCCAAACAACACTTGGAGGCAGCCGCAAACTACTACCTCAAAGCGGGGTTCAAAAATGCTTCCGAATATGCAAGAGCCACTCAGCGACTCTTCGACGCATACATGTACTCGCACAAGGCCGACACGGAGACAGATCTGAAAAAGAAGGCAGAGCTCTATCGCATAGCCGGCAAATTCCTCCAAGCCTCAGCAGGCTCTTTCATGAAGGCAAAGCACCCTGAAAAAAGTGAGGCGGTTCAGAGGCTTCTGGAAAGCGTTAGGGAAGAGCAACAACTTGTCACATCACTAACTGGGGTGCTCCACGCCCCGACAGCCACCTCAACCACAACCTCTTTCACTACGCCAACTCCAACTCACGAACAAGCCGTGGGGCTTGAACGATTTGAGCACGCAGACGTGCAGGCAAACTTGATTCTTAGAGCAAAAGAAATGCGAGTTGGCGAGGACATGCGGCTGGCCATCGAAGTGGTGAATGCTGGAAAAGCCCCTGCGTTGCTGATCAAAGTCGACGAAATAGTACCCGAAGGCTTTGAGATAAAGGCGGTGCCTGAGATGTACACGTTTGAGGACAGCTACCTCAACATGAAGGGAAAACGGTTGAACCCGTTGAAGACGGAAGACGTACGTGTAGTCGTCAAACCGCGATCAAAAGGCACGCACGTCATCAAACCGCGGATTCTGTACATTGATGAAACGGGCAAGTACAAGTCGCACGAGCCTGAACCCGTTACGATCATTGTTAAGGAGCTGGGAATCCGCGGCTGGGTCAAAGGAGAAAGATGATCCATCAG
>CAYGAG010000145.1:0-428 GCA_964347765.1 uncultured Candidatus Bathyarchaeia archaeon | reverse complement strand
TCGACAAAATTTCAGGCCTCCTAACTAAACGAAAGGGAAGTTGTGGTTGACCTTGTGATCTGTGGGTCCGCCATACAACACCTCTAACAAACCTAACAAACGCTTGACGTAGATCTTTACTTCACCGAGATCTGCAGAAATGCTTATCTTCTCAAGAATGGGACTACCTCCATAATTCATTTGGGGGAATTCTACATGATACCGAATTCTGGGTTCGCTTCCGGGACGCCGTCTAGGACTGGTTAGGGATTGAAAATGAAGGACCTGTTAAAACATATTCTGCAGTATGGGATTGATCTTGGCGTTGAATTCGTTGACATAAGAGTGCAGGATACAACCGGCACAACAATAAGAGCTGTCAACGGAAGGACAACGCAGTTAATGAAGTCGCACAACAAGGGCGCTGGGATAAGAGCGTTTATCGACGG
>CAYGAG010000144.1:0-4039 GCA_964347765.1 uncultured Candidatus Bathyarchaeia archaeon | reverse complement strand
GATTCAAGGCGAAGCTACAATAGACGATGTTGAAGACGCCATCTTCGAGGGCACAATTTATCGACCAGCCATAATCATAGCCAATAAGGCGGATATTCCAAATGCTACGAAAAAGGTTGAACAACTGAAGGACCTTGCTGAAGGAGAGACTAAAATTCTTCCAATATCCTGCAACGACAAATCTGGGCTGGAGAAGATTGGTTCCGAAATACTTGAGATGCTTGACATAATCAGGGTTTACACCAAAGAACCCAGTGAAAGATTTCCGTCAAAGAGACCCTTCACCCTCAGAAAAGGTTCTACCATCTTGGATCTGGCAAAGCGGATTCACAGCGACTTCTACAAGCAGTTTTCCTACGCAAAAGTATGGTCAAAGCGGCTGCGCTTCAGTCCGCAAAAGGTCGGAAGAACTTTCACCCTCGAAGACGGCGACACTGTCGAGATCTATATGAAATAGATGTCAGTGAAACGAAATAGAACAGCAGTTTTTTCATAGTTTACCCTTGTTCTGAACTCGAACGGTGAGAGGAGATGGCACGAAACTGGCGATCCCTCTTGAAGGCAGATCCCACGGATTGGCTGCTGGAGCGTGAAAATCCCTCTATTCGCTACTTTGCTCTAGAGACATTCTAGACTGTTCGGATAAGGACTCGGAAATCGTGGAGGCAAGAGCAGCTATCAGGCGTTACAAGAAGATTTCAAAGATATTCAGAAAGCAGAAGCCTGAGGGATATTGGGAATCCGCTGAGCACCCTTATCATCCCAAGTACAAAAGCACATACTGGCAGATCATAATTCTGGGTCTCTTGGGGCTCGACAAGGACGACGAGCGAGTTGGAAGAGCATGCAGATACATCTTCCAATTTCAACTTCAGAATGGTGGATTCACCACCTTCATGGAGGAAGGCGCTAAGAGGGAACACCAATGGATGAAGAAGAGACTGTTGGGGAAGCAGAGGGAACCCCCTCCCTTTGAGGCTTGGGCGCAGGAGAAGACTCGGGAATATGAGATGTCTTGTCTAACTGGAAACGTCGCTGCAGCCTTGATCAGGCTTGGATATGCGAGCGATGGCAGAGTAGGGAGGGCGTTGAAATGGCTTGCGGAGGTACAGAACGCGAATGGAAAGTGGATTCTTGAGAGTTCATCGTCTAGCAGGATGCAGACAAACCTGGAACAAAAAGGGAGAACCAGCAAATGGGTTACGCTGAATGCCCTCAGAGTCATAAAAAAATTGTACAAAGACAGAGAATAGCATAAAAGCTCTTCTTCTGATGACTACTGGCTTTCAAGAGAAAGCTTTTCGACTTGTCTAAGCACATTCTCCCGGATTTCGCCGGGCTTCGGGAGTTTTCCCGCTATTTTTCCATCTTTCACTAAGGGCTTCAGCATTGGCTCAGTTTCGCTCTTACATCTTGGGCATTCCGGACGAGAAGACTGAAACGTCAGAACCGTGTCTGTAAAGCATTTTGGACATCTCCAAACCTGCTTCTTGCCACTGAGCTTGCTTCTCTTGGCCGACAGCTTCCCCTCAAGCTCAACGATGTCCATGGCGAAATTGATTGTAGGCGCGTTGCTAACAGCAGTCCCCACACCAAACGCCTCGGCTCCTGCTTCACTGAGAAGTCTTACGCTATTCTCGCTCAGCCCCCCAGAAACGAGGATCTTGACATGCTCATAACCTCTGATATCGAGTTCCCATCGGACCTCTCGGACGATTTCAGCGAAGTCGCCTTTTCTGGATACAGGCGTGTCGAGTCTCACGCCGTCTAGGCGGTCTTTCAGGGCGTCAACAGCCATTATAGCCTCCATTTTCTCGTCAAAATAGGTATCTACTAGGGCTATTCTGGGAACCTCCGGCGGCATGACCTCGTCAAACGCTTTCCAAGCTTTCACTTGGTCCTCGAATACTATGATGAGCGCGTGGGGCATCGTCCCGGTAGGCTTGATTCCAACAGCCTCAGCTCCTTTTAAACTTGAAACGCCGTCAAAGCCGCCGACGTACGCGGCGCGGTCCAGCATTGGGCACAGAGTCGGGTGCATGCGGCGTATCCCGAAAGCAACAACCGATTTTTCTCCTGCAACCTTCTTAATCCTGGCGGCTCTTGTCGTCGCTCCTGAAGCTTGGCAAATCAATCCAAGCATTGGGGTTTCGAGGACACAAAATTCTCCGTAAGGTCCCTCGATGAACATGACGGGCTCTCGAATGCCGTACTGATCATTGTGGTAGAAGACGCTTCCCTCAGGCATAGCGTAAACGTCAACCGGACATCCCTCAAACAAGCGAGCCACCTCCTCAATTCCACAGATGACTCCCCAAGGCCACTTTCTTGGAAGCCTACTTGAAGTGACTTCAGCCACCGCCTGCAATTTTTCCAATCCTTTTGCTTCAAGGATTTCTTGGGTTCTCGTGAAGTAGATGTCCGTGGTTTCTCCTTTCTTTATCTCTTCGTCCGTGGCGTAGTGGAAAAGACGCATCTTTTAGGACTCTCCTAGATCAATTAGTTTTCAGAGGATTATGAGTATTAGCGTTTCACATTCATAAATTGTTTCCAAGGATTGAACCTCAGCTTGCTGAGCTTTTCAAAGAGCTTTCCGCATGAAGAGATTTAGAGCCCTCATCCTCTAGTCATGTCTATCTTAGAGAGGCATATATAAATGGAAATGTATCATGCTCATAGTACGATGACAAGATTTAAAAACCACGCTCGAAGACCCCTTTGTTTTGAGGATGAGGAGATCATCCATTCATGGAACGGCAAGGTCCGGCGATAATCGGCGTTGGTAGAACAAAGTTTGGTGAGCATTACGAGATAGCACCGGAGAAACTTGTTGAAGAAGCCTGGCTAAGGGCCTCGGAATCAGCTGGGATAGAACGGAAGGATCTAGAAGCAGGATACTTTTCGGACTACTTCCTTCAACTCACGAACAAGATAGGCATCGAAGAAGGGTTCTTATCTGAGCTCTCCGAACTGCACATACCTATGGAAAAGATGAGGTCATTTAGCTCCGCCCTCCACAACGCATGTAATGCCGTTCAGTCAGGAAGGTACAGCTTCGTTCTCGTGGGTGGAGTGGAGAAGATGACTGATCGCTGGGACAAGATCAGAGACGATCTCATGCTTCTCGAGGATCCGTGGAGCTACTATGCAGGATGTACTCCTGAAGCGAACCACGAGCTCATGCTCCGAGAGTACATCAAAAGGTACAAGATTTCCGGAAAATCGCTTGAGACTTTCAACATAGCTCTTGCTCAGATCGCCTCAAAGAATCATTACCATGCAACGAAGAACGAATACGCCCAATTTCAGAAAGAGGTAGCCGTTGAAACAGTGCTCAAAAAAAGACTTCAAACATTCAAGCCCCTAGGACTCTACGACTTTGCTCCGATCTCAGATGGCGCGACAGCCTTGATCTTAGCAAGTCATGAAATCGCCAGAGAATACACAGATACCCCAGTCTACGTAGCAGGCGCCTCCTCAGCCACAGATTACATAACCTTCCCCGCACGTGAGGATAGAACAGGATTCATCGCAAGCACAGTAGCGATGAAAAACGCGGTTAGAAGGGCCGATGTAGGGATAAACGACATAGGAATAGCCGAGCTTTATGATCAATCCACATTGTTGGAAATGACATCCCTGGAAGACTTGGGATTTTCCAAGAGGGGCAAAGCCTGGCTCGACATATACAACAGTTGTAAGGACTACAAAGGCTTCTATCAAATCGATGGAAGGAAGCTTTTTGTGAACACCAACGGAGGGCTCAAGGCAGACGGAAATCCGCTGGGAGCAACGGGTGGAGCCCAAGTCTTCGAGGTCGTAAGACAACTCAGAGGAGAGGCCGGAGACAGACAGGTGAAAACAGACGGAGACTTACGGTCAGGTTGCGCTCTGGAACTTGAAGGCTTCGGAACGAAGGCGTACATCCACATTCTTGAGAGAGATTGATATGACTAGCGAACCAATCGAAAGAAGGGTCTCATACATCGGCGATAGACTCAGAGGCAGTCAGTGTACCGTCTGTGGTAGAGAATACTTC
>CAYGAG010000143.1:0-4046 GCA_964347765.1 uncultured Candidatus Bathyarchaeia archaeon | reverse complement strand
ATTACTATGGACGCCAATGTGACGGTCAGGACCCCTAGAAACGAATCATACACGAAAGTGCTTAACCTCACTATATCAGATCATGGGAACGGCAGCAAAAGCACTGTTTTTCCGGATGATTTTCCAAATGGTGCCAACACAAACTACACCGGAGAATACAGTGTTCTTCTGAATGGTACACTTGCAAACCAGACTTTCCTTGTAGGATTAACCGATTCTCTTGAATACCATAGATCAGATCTTGTGAATGTTAGAGCAACAGGTTACAGAAACAACGAAAACGTTACGATCACTGTGAGTTTCGAAGATGAGATGATCCACACGGAAAATGTGACAGCGGACAAAGGTGTGATTGACTATTCAGGATGGGTCATACCGAAAAATGCTTCCATGGGAATCTATGCTTTAAACATCACTTCCATATCGATAGATGCAACAAAGAAAGATCCTCCTGACTTCCAGAACTTTTCAATACCAGGATACTCCGTCAATGTGACCACAAAAAACCTCGCAAAGGAGCCTGTCTCAAATGTTATCGTTCGAGTCTATGAGAATACAACATCGATTATGAATGCGACAAGCAATTCGAACGGGGTAGTGAATCTAATGTTGGAAAGGGGCAATTACACGTGTGAAGCAGACTTCAAAGACGTGAAGGTGGGTGAGCTTGCTCTAAGCATTGTTAAGGAGGCTTCGTTCGACCTCTACTGCAATCTTACAAACCTGCATATCCTCGTAAAAGATGAATCTGACTATCTGATCCCAGAAGCCGAGGTAGAGTTGGCACCGGAAAACCTTGTTCTAAATACAAATATCAATGGAACAGCTATAGCCCATTCCCTATTGCCAAACGTCACATATACTTTAAACTCATCACGATATGGCGAGCAATTCAACACGACAACAATAGAGGCTCTAATTGTAAATGATAAGGCCGTTGCATCCTACAATGTTACAGTAATCTGTCCAGCAGTAACACTGCAGGTAAATCTGCATGATTCTGAACACCAACCAATTCCCAATGCAGCTGTGAGAGTGCAAGAGTTCATGGGAGGACTGTTCTACGAGGGAAACGTAGTGGATGGATCGGTTACGTTCAGCTGTACCTTCGGTCGATATAAAGTGAAAGTCTACAGAAGCGGAGTGGAAGTTAATCAGACCACTGTTGATCTGTTTGAGAACCAGAGCCTACTTGTAATATGCAAGCGTTGCGGCTTAACTGTTCATATCAAGGTTGTCGATTATCTCGGTCAACCGATCTCAAATGCAAACGTGAGCTTATTACGAGAAGGTCTTATGCCTCTTTCAGACAGAACCAATAACGACGGATCAGTCACGTTTGACGATTTCATAGGCGGACTCGCGCAAGTATCGGTCTACTTGACAGATCAGACACAACCTTGTGTTCGAAAAACATTCCTTGTTGAGTCGTCAACAACAATCGATATTAAGATTGAGAGATACGTTCTCGTGCTAGGCTTTCTGGTTGAGACGAGTCAGCTAGCTACAGTGATACTCGTCATGGCTGCAATATTTATCGTTCTTTTGATAGAAGTCTTCAGGAGAAGACAGATCAAATCGTAGAATTTCACGATGCATGTGAAATAATGAGTACAAGGAAAAAAAACTTATATTACTGGGTGAGAAAGTCTTCTGTTGAGTGGGTCCCTGATAGCAAAGTTTTGTTAGCATATTGAACAGAGGTTGAGTCTATATTGGTTCAGACCAAGACTTGTTACCCCACCTGTGAATTCTTTAGATGTGGAAAAAAAGCCTCCATCCACCGTCAAGAAGATGCGTGGTGTAGATGGACAGAAGACATATGTGACGTCGCAAACTGTGCCTATGCCCTGTGTGTGAAGCGACGTCTCCTTCCAGGAGGAATATGTGGCGAAACCGTGAAGAGAAAAACGACTGAAAAGCGGCCTGAAGAGGTTACAGGTCCACCAATAAGGCTTCGTGGAAAAGCGCTCCGCAAAGTGGGTGAGAAAGAAGTCTTCTGAAAAGAAGATTATATTGCTTCATAGCATCGCAGCGCTTGCGATGCTGTCATCCGGTTTGCTGCTTGTTGCCCGGTCCTATTCAGCGGAGATACGTTTTACGACAGGGGGTCTGATCTTCTTTAATACTCTATATCCGCAGACAATGCACTTCATCTCTCCACCGCGCAGTTCTAGCTCTCGCGTAGGCACCTTTGCCCCGCATCTTATGCATTCATATACAATACCCGGGCTCTCCTCTTTCTCCATAAACAGAACCTCCTTTGCAGACGAGTATCCTTCGCCTTTTAAAAAGGTTTTTTAGACAGGCTGTTGCCGTGAGGCTGGAGAAGTCTTGAAGAAACGTCTGAGAAGTATTCTTTCGAGGACCCTGAGAGCCGAGGACGTGGCCCACATCTCCAATTCCTATGATATAATCGGCGACATTTCAATTATACGAATATCTGAGAAATCAATGAGAAACATCCATATCATCGCAGAGGCGATCATGGGCGAGCACAAGAATGTCAAGACGGTGTTAGCCCAGAGAAGCCCTGTTCGTGGAGAACATCGTGTCAGGGTTCTCACGTTTGTTGCCGGCGAAGATAGAACCACGACAATACATAAAGAATCCGAATGTCTCTTTTCTGTTGACATCGCCAGATGCTATTTTTCACCACGGCTTTTATACGAACGAATGCGAATAGCAGAGCAGGTTGGCTGCGGTGAGGTCCTTGTGAACATGTTTGCTGGTGTGGGTTGCTTCTCAATAATCGCTGCGAGTCGCTCCAGGCCTAGAAAGGTATATTCGATAGATGTCAACCCGACTGCATATGATTTCATGCGAGAAAACGTCAGGCGAAACAGACTAGTTGGAAAGGTTGTTCCTATGAAAGGAGACGCTAAAGTAATCGTTGAAAAAAAATTGCGTCATGTTGCCGATAGGGTTCTAATGCCCTTGCCAAAGAAAGCTTTGGAATATCTGCCTTATGCCTTGGGGGCTCTTAAGAATGATGGGGGATGGATTCATTATTACGATTTCGTTCACGCAGAGAAAAGCGAGAATCCTGTTGAGAAGGCAGAGCTGAGGGTGGCTAGAAGATTTGAAGATTTGGATGCCAACTTCTCAGTAAGCTTTGGCCGTGTAGTTCGAACCACTGGTCCAAACTGGTACCAAGTGGTTTTGGACATCGATGTGTAAATGTTTTAAGGTTTGGATATAAGAATAGTGTGGGACCGATATGAAAAAGAAGTTGATGGAGATATTGGCTTGCCCAATAGATAAACATCATCCACTTCAACTGCTCATTTTCAAGGAAGAAGAGGAGATCTCAGAAGGTCTGATAATCTGTGAGAAATGTTTAAGATGGTATCCGATACGAGATGAGATTCCAGAGATGCTTCCCGATGAGCTGCGGAAAGAGACTGAGGACTTGCCATTCCTGAAAAAATGGAAGGAGAAAATTTCTGAGAAGATTCTCTATGAAGGTAGACCTTTCAGCCTCAAGAAGAGAAGGGAGAAACCTTAGTCTTTCAGCTTTATCACTTTGCCCGTTGCTGAAGATCTCAATGCCGCCTGCGCGATCTTGAGTGCTCTCAACCCGTCTGCTCCCGTAATTTTCGGTTCTTCTCTCTCTAGAACACAGTTGGCAAAGTGTTGGAGCTCTAGTTTAAGAGGCTCTTTCCACTCGATGCGGGGCTGCAATGTTTCTTTGGCGTCTTCCATTATCAAATCCTGTGTAATATAGTCGAGTTGCATAATGGCGTGGCTTCCGGTGACTATCAATATTCGCGTCTTGTAAGGCGTTAGCCAATTGGATTCGATGAAAGCGTTTCTGTTGCCTTCAAATGTGAGCATGATCTGAGCGTAGTCTTCGAACTTCTTATGTCTCATTTTGCCAGTCTTGGCGTAGACTGCGATAGGTTCTTCTCCGAAGAGATGTCTTGTTATGTCTATGTCATGGATAGCCAAGTCCTTAACGACTCCGACGTCGCCTATTCTTTCAGGCCACTGCGAAACCCTTTTCGCAGTGGCACAGACTAAGTCCCCGATTGCTTTGGTTTCAA
>CAYGAG010000142.1:0-4048 GCA_964347765.1 uncultured Candidatus Bathyarchaeia archaeon | reverse complement strand
AAGACGCCTTCGAAAATGCGGCTTTGGCAACCCTAGAGGTCATGACGGACAGTGAGAAAGTTGATCCTCGAATTGAAGATGATGTAGAAGTGGAGGGGCACGATGAACATGCTCTTCTTTACAACTGGATAGAAGAGCTATTGATCAGATTTGAAACAACTGGAAACCTCTACTCACGCTTCAAGATTTCCAACATAGAAGAGGCCGCCAGCGGCTTTAGGCTGAAGGCAAGGATTTGGGGAGAATCGTTCAACCCAGAGAAACATCTGAGCAAGGTTGGAGTGAAAGCCATCACCTATCATCGAATGGAAATCGTGAGAAAGCCGAAGAAAGTCACCGTCAAATTCATTCTTGACGTCTAGAGCCTAGCGAATCAGAAGTGTGATCTCTTCCACTAGAGTTTCCGGAATGACGCTTCTCTTACCTCTCTTCACAAGCGTGATGAAGCCAAGCCGTTTCAGCGCTTGCAGGTCTTGATAGACATTCTTGACGTTTCTGTGAGCTTTCCGCGCCAGATCGCTTATCGACTCTGGTCGCAGATCCGCCACGCTGTAGAGCAGCTCAAGTCTTTTGGGTGTGAGAAGCGCTAGTTCGTCTGGGCTGAATTTCCGCACCTCCTCCACTACATAATCAAACTCTCCGCTTTCGACGTAACGGCGGTATGCGTGAACGAGCCCAGCCCACTCAAAGTAGACATCAAACATCCTTCTGGCTATCCTTTTCTCCAAGAACAACTCTTCAAATTCGTCAAAGGTCATCCCGTGTTCCATCTCAAACTTTTTCATTCGACCATGCACCTCCTCAGTAGTTAATGCGCGGACTATCCTCACTAGCAATGTCTCGCACCTGCTGACTTTTCTATTGACGAGAAGAAGATAAGATTCTTTGGTTTCTACACCATAGTCTCTTTACAAATACTAGGATAGTCAGCATAGACTGAAAACATTAATAGTGAATCCGAGGTCTATCCTCAACGAAGACCTATGTACAGCAGAAAGCTCAACGATCACATCTACCTGATCGACTTGAAACCTATGGACATAGAGAGTTTCATCGCTTCCTACGTCATAGTGGATGACAAAGTAATGATCGTTGAAACTGGACCGACGACATCCATCGGAAATCTGCTGACGGGTCTTGGAGAAATAGGGATAAGAAACGATGATGTTGAGTATGTGGCGGTCTCACACATCCACATAGATCATGCGGGGGGATCAGGCAAACTGCTGGAACATCTGCCACGCGCAAAGCTGCTTGCTCACGCCAGAGGAGCTCCGCATCTCGTGAAGCCCGAAAAGCTGTGGAGACAGACCAAGCAGGTTCTCGGCGAGATCGCAGACATGTACGGCAAGATTCATCCAGTTCCTGAGGAAAGAATTGTGAAAGCAACAGACGGAATGGCTGTTGAGTTAGGAGATAATGTTAGCCTCAGAGTATTGGAGACTCTTGGACACGCCTCACATCACCTTAGTTTCTACGAAAACAGCAGTAGAGGAGTGTTCACTGGCGACGCCGCGGGAGTCTACCTAAAAAGTGTAGGTGCAGTCATACCGACAGCTCCTCCGCCGTTCAATCTAAAAATAGCTTTAGCGTCGCTTACTCGGTTGATTGAACTGAAGCCCAAGAAATTGTATTACACCCACTTCGGTGTCGGAGGCGACGCTATCAAGAAATTGGAGGCTTATATGTCTCAGCTAAGACTCTGGGCGAGCATAACCCGTGAAGGAATGAACAACCAAGAGGATTTGGAAATGATCTACGAGAAAGTCTTAGAAAAAGACGCCTTGACAAGAAGGGCAGCCGATTTCATCAAAAACCATTTGGTCCTCCGAAGAGGAGTTGTAATGCAAAACATCCATGGGCTTATTGAATACTTCGAAAAAACGCCCCATGCTGCCGTCGGCGAGAAATCTGCACATGAAGTCGTCTGGTCAGACTGATCTTTGGTGTACACACCAAAACCCTTTATATTCTGCTAACTCGGTTCTGTTGTCAAAGGTGATTCTTATGAGTAGAAGAGGTGGGCATGTTCCTCTGGAAAGAATCGACAAATACAGCTGGAGAATTCCTAAAAAGTACAAGAAAGGTATGCGCGTTCCTGGCCTAGTCCTTGCAGACGACGACTTGCTTAAGAAGATACGAACAGATAGAACCCTTGACCAGTGCGCTAATGTCGCCCATCTACCTGGCATCTACAAGCATGCCATTACTCTTCCTGATGGTCACGAGGGGTATGGTTTCCCAATAGGAGGCGTGGCTGCCACAGACTACGAGGAGGGTGTTATAAGCCCAGGTGGAGTCGGATACGACATCAACTGTGGGGTTCGCCTTCTAGCTACAAATCTTTCTGAAGAGGATATCCAACCGCATCTGGCTAAGCTTACTGACAAGATTTTCAGGAGTGTTCCTTGTGGACTTGGAAGCCGCAGAAAGGACTTCCGGCTATCCTTACATGAGCTCGATCGATTAGTAGCTGAGGGGGTGCCGTGGATTGTGGATCGAGGGCTGGGCTGGCCCGAGGATGCAAAGCACTGTGAAGAAGAGGGGTGCATGGGTGTAGCCAATCCTGACAAGGTCTCATCCACAGCGAAGAGACGTGGGCTCACCCAGTGCGGCACATTAGGCTCGGGAAACCACTTCCTTGAAATCCAGAAGGTCGACAAGATTTATGACCCGAAGGCAGCCAAGACCTTCGGAATTACAGACGAGGGACAAGTCACCGTCATGATTCACTGTGGCTCACGAGGATTCGGACACCAAGTATGCTCGGATTACTTGCGCGTCATGGAGCGTGCCGTCCACAAGTACAAGATCACATTGCCCGATCGGGAGCTCGCCTGTGCACCCGGAACCAGCAAAGAAGCCGGAGACTACTATCAGGCTATGGCATGCGCTGTCAACTATGCCTTCTCGAATCGACAGGCCATAACCCACTGGGTGCGCGAGAGCTTCGAAAAAGTACTCAATGCGCCAGCCGACAAATTCGGCTTGAAGCTGGTTTACGACGTAGCCCATAACATAGCAAAAGTCGAAGAGCACAAGATAAACGAAGAGCGAAAGAAAGTCTGGATTCACAGGAAGGGTGCAACCAGAGCATTTGGACCCGGACGCGAAGAGGTGCCCGCTGATTATCGAGCTGTCGGACAACCAGTGTTCATCCCAGGCTCTATGGGGACAAGCTCATGGGTGCTGGTTGGCACGTCAAAGGCGATGGAAGTATCATTCGGCTCGACGGCTCATGGAGCTGGTCGAACGATGAGTCGCTCCGCCGCGAAGAGGCAGTTCTGGGGTGGTGATGTGAAGAAAGCTTTAGAGAATCGAGGGATGGCTGTTCGAGCTGCAAGCCAGGTTGTATTAGCTGAGGAGGCGGATTCAGCTTATAAAGATGTGGATAGAGTGGCAGAAGTGAGCGATAAAGTCGGAATTGCAACTCGCGTGGCCCGCTTAGCTCCGCTAGCTGTTGTAAAAGGATAAACAATCTTAGTTCTTCGCAGCCTTCCCTTCCTTCCGCCTTAACTGTTAGGCATGATTCTTGAAAGGGCTTAAATTAGAATAGCGCAATTGCTTCCTAGATCTAGTTCACCTAGAATCCAGAGGGGATTAGAAATATGAAATTCAGCAGTCAATCACTGAGTTTGTTTCTGAGATTTGTGTTTTTTCGATGATTTGAAAGAACAGCTTCCTCATCGGTGTCGTGTACATGCTTATTTGGTTTTTAGTGCTTTTTCTAGGGCTTCAAGGGCTTCTGCCAGTTTTGGTTTCTCGGGGTCTAGGTTGCCGAGACCTAGTCTTATCTTGTTTGATTCTGTCAGTTTGTAGCCGCTCTTGAAGAGAAAGAATGTTCCGGGAACAGCTGCCAGGCTATGGTGGGGTATCGCCTGCTTGTTTATCCATTTATGTGTGTCTTTTATCGGTAGGTTTACCCAGTAGGTTATACCGGTCTTGTTGGGGAAGTATTCGAAGCCTTTGTCTTTCAACCAGTCTTCAGTCATTTCTTTCAGGTTTATCCATTTTTGTTTGTGTTTTTCGAGTTTGTCGCTGTCTTCCG
>CAYGAG010000141.1:0-4051 GCA_964347765.1 uncultured Candidatus Bathyarchaeia archaeon | reverse complement strand
CAATAGGAGAGTGGCTTTCAAACCCCATCAGCGGAAACCTCAACGCCACCATAACCCACGGATATCTTGTGAAAAACGGCGAACTGGCGGACCCCATAAAAGGGGTCGTAGTCTCAGGGAATTTCTATGAAATCCTTAAAGAAGGCATAGAAATTATAGGCAATGACTTAAGAAACAGCGCACAAAACTACTCGCCCACAGTCAAGCTTGCTGAACTGACAATTGCAGGGAAACAAGATAGGTAAGAACAGCTAATCCAACGTGGCGCAACAACTAAAGATTGACTTGGCATATTTCAGTTGCTGGACTCTATGCACATGGTATATTAGTTCTCAGATTAGGCTGGAGTGCGCCTGAGTTCCTGGAGATGACATTCCGTAACCGAAAACTATTAACTTCAATCCCTCCAATTTGCTTCCACTAACGAGGGACACAACATGCTTAAGCTATCAACATCCGCATATACAACAATCTTCCTGGTTGCGCTCTTCGGAATAAGCATCGCAGCCACCACTTATTACTACTATTCGACACCCGACGCGACAAATCTTCGTATCCTTTACACGCACTCAGATGCCATGGTCAACGAGATAGCAAGAGACTTCGAAGAATGGTATCAACAGCAACCAAAATACGGACGCTCCATAAAGGTAACTGCCACCCATACTGATCCACAAACTGCATTTGAGAAAGCAACAACAATCTTCAGAACAGCTGAGGCAGAGATATGGTGGGGTGGTCCTCTTTCTCTTTTCGAGGAAGCCCATAACAGACTGCTCCCATACAACTCAACCCGCAAAGAGGACATAAACTTGACATACTTCTGCCCTTTGATGGACCCAACCGACAACACTCCCCACTGGTACGCAACTAGTCTCTACGGCCTGGGCGTAATGTACAATGAGCACCGTCTAAACGAGCTTGGTTTGTCTAAACCTCAGACTTGGACAGATCTAACACACTATCAGTATGAGGGAAACATAACGATGGTTGATCCTACACAGTCAGAATTGACATCGCCCTTTATCAGGCTAATACTAGACAGTAAGAACTGGACAAGCGGGTGGGAATACCTTGTTACTCTCTCCGCCCTTATCGAAGAATACGATACCGATGAGCATGATAGCGCTCTAAAAGTGTCTAGCAACTACTTGCCACTGGCTGTTGTCCCAGATTCTTATGCATATGAAAGAGTGGCGATGAACATTTCCGAAATCGGCTTTACATATCTCGACGGCACAATCCTACAATCAGACCCGATCGCCATCATCGACAGAGGCATATACATAAACGAGGCCAAAGCGTTCGTAGACTACATCCTGACTAAGCAAGCACAAGGCATAATCGGCAAATACCTACTGCCGACGCATGAAAATGCAACCAATTTCCCCTCAGAATTCAGCCCATTCGACCCAGACTTCCCCCACATCTACCGCTACAACGAAACCCTCACGGAGATAATCGGCGGCTACTACGAATCATGGATAACCGAGAAACACACTCAGATAAAGAACGCTTGGAGTGAAATCAGAGAGGCTAATGTAAGTAGTCCTTTCTACAGACTAGCCATGAGCAACTTCACTTATGCTGGGCACTACATTGACTCAAGCGAAATAGCCGTGATTTTCAACGAGACAGCCGGATGGACAAATGATGAGAAAGCAACCTTGTACCTGAATGAATGGCGTAACGCTAGCAACACAGCCTACGCCAAGGCAATAGAGAACGCCGAAAAAGCAAAGTAGGCTAACAAGACTTCATTTCAACATCGCATACATAAATTCAAAGCTTTCACAAAACCAAAGGAATCCCCGCATTCACAAAGATCAGGTTCCTGCAGAATCTCTCGAAGAACTTCGAACATTTATATAAACCCCACTCCGCGACTTCTGCTCAGATGTATAGGATCGAAATCAAACGAATGAACTGAAGATCCTGCTTGATGCCGGTTGAATATCTGATGTGAAGTTGCGCTTGAATGAGATCGAATTCCCGCGAATGCCAATGGAATTTACACAAAGAAGTAATCTTGCAGGCACAGCATGATATTGAGAACATAATTTCAGAGGAGTGCCACGTTGACTATATGTACGAAGTCACAAAAGGCTGCACGAAGACAATCGTATCAGTCAACTGATCGAAAAATGATGAACATCAACGTAACTTGCTTTCTACCTACTTTCTATAATCATGGCCTGCTTCCAGGCGCGCGGTGAAATAATGTTTTGCTGGCGAGTGAGCTTTGCCAAACTGCTTGAGGAAGTGGCTGGCGCTTTTACTCTCCTAAAACCTGGACAATAATCGTTCTTCGTCGAGGATGCACGTCTGTCTCGATGAAGAATAAGGACTGCCACGTGCCCAAGGCGACATGACCATCAACTATCGGCAATGTTCTATCCGGGCAAAGAAACATCGATCTAAGATGAGAATGCGCGTTAGAAGGATGACAATAGGAAGCGCGTCTTGGAATAAGCCTTTCGATGACATCTCTGATATCATCTAACAAGCCAGATTCATATTCGGTCAGAACGATGACTCCGGTGGCGTGAGGAGCAAAAACATGAACCAACCCATTCGCAACACCTGAATCACGGACAACCTTTCTGACCTTGCCTGTAAGATCAATGAAGTCTATCTCTCCCTCCGTTGAGAAGGTCAAACTTTCATTAACAATCTTCATCTTCATTTTCTCCTCCAGAAGAGTTCTATTCATTTTATAAAAAATGTTGTGTAATACGTGTTGAACCAATTCAAACGGCAGGTGCATTACGACTTCGCCAGACTTCAGGAGCTCAGTTATAGTCTTTTCTAGTGATAAAGAGTCCAGGAAGAGATCACCAGATTCAGCAGAGACCCGCTGGGTTGTGTTGCGCTACGAATTTCTAGGTAAAAAAGCGTTGAAATTATCTTCTGCAGTATAAGCGAGTTGCGTAAAACAAAGTACGAATCACTATCATCAAACCCAAGGATGTCTTGTCGCTTCTGCAACTCGAAAGGCTGAGACCTAAAACTCTATCTATAAATGCAATAAAGCCTTCTAACCCAAGCTTCTCGGGAAGAGCAAATCACTTGACACGCGCAGGCCAATGCTGAATAGATCAATAGCAGACTCCACTCACAGTATCTGGGGACTGCAAAAGAGGATGAAACCCAAGAACTGAAGATCGAAAATAAGATGGATCTTCAGAACCTATTTGACGTCTCACTAAGCCTCCATTGCAGACAGATCCACGCCACAGTTCGCTTTCACTCCCATACGCTAATCGATTTACTTTTCATCTGAGCTTTCTCCAGAACAATGCCATCACTAGAGCAAGCGGGACAGCTTTGGAATAGAGGGGGGCTGACCACCTAACCGAGAAAACTCTCGAATCGTTCGAGACTAGCCGCTTGGGGGATTCAAAGACTCAACTGAAAGAGTGACTAGATACCGAGTCATAGAAGAAGATAGAAGTCGCCTTTCAAGCTTGACTCCTCCAGATTATGCTTTTGTATCCAAAATGGCACAATAGCGTTTCACCATGAGCCGTGGTGAGGGCTAGTGTCCATTGAGGAATTCGATATTACCGATATCACTTATATCACCCAGTGCTGTGAAATATGGTCCACGGAGTAGAAAAAACGCTTGATTTTGCCTACATAATCAACACGGAAACCAACGAGATCATCGAAAAACCTAGAATAAACCTCTTTCGACACACACTTGTAATACGGTAGACGCACTTCTTCCAATCTAAAGCGGATACAAAAGCATCAACGAGACCTCGCAAATAGTTTCCCCTGAGCATCCTTCCTAGTCTAGCTACATGTAGGCGTACAGGACTCCTGATTCTTCAAGATATAATTGGTGAAGATTGGCGAGATCTCCACGTGAACCAAGTCATCCTTATCAGTGGGATTGTGTTGGTAGATTTCCTTGGACCAATTAGTCTTACAGGCTTATTGAAGTTCCATTCTTGGTTGCTCTACTCCGTAAGAAAGAATATAAATAACATTATATGAAATAAAAGGGTAGCTTTAATTTCGAGAAACCTGTTATAGCTCGTGGTCT
>CAYGAG010000140.1:1237-4075 GCA_964347765.1 uncultured Candidatus Bathyarchaeia archaeon | reverse complement strand
AAAAGTACTATTTTAAAGTTGTAGCAGAGAGCGGATCACCCATAACTCAAGGACCCTACACAGCTTCATAACCATTAAGACTAATGCAGTTTCGCGAAGGATATTCATCACATATTACAGCTGCAGGCTTGTTGCGCGCGCGCACGCAATTCATTGAAGCCGGATTGAATACAAGAGAGAGATGACTAGATTATCTCAAAAATTTGTACTTTCTTATTATCCATAATACTCACTGAAATTCCTCCTGAAGTACACAGGTTAGTCAACGCTTTTCGAAGACTCTCCTTCCGTCTTTTGTTAGCTTGGATCTCTACAACTACTTTTATGCGATGTGTTGAGCTTGACTTCGTCACATCAATGTTCCTAAAAATGAGTGGTGATTGCAAAGTAAGTAGATTCGATGGACGCCCCCAATCCTGCAATTCATCGCACAGGGATAACAAGAAAGCTATTGGGTGTAGTTCAAATTTTATTGGAACCTTTAAATGGTGAAGACAGATTGCATGGCAAGCAGGTAAGTGATTATAGAAAAAGTCCCATGTGTTTTCCCTTTCAGTAAAACCTTCTCTAACAGCCAATAGATGAGCCAACATAATTCCTCCTAAGACGCCGTGCTCTTTCTTACTGAGCTTATTGCAGAGTTTATTATAGAATGTCCAGTCTTGCATATCCAAAGTTCCTCCCATAGGTCTAACGAGAGGTCGTCTATGCCACTGACTTATCATTCGCAAGAAGTCGTCGTATATCATAGGTAATGCTCGCGAAATATCAAATGAAAAACTTTCCACACCAAGGAAATTCTGAAGTAGTGCATTCATCCACTTGTCGATCTCTTGTATAGCATAAGCAATGTCATGGAATGTTGAGGTCAGCATCCACGTAAGGTTATGGTCATTCGATCGCCAATCTATCGCTGGATGGATTTCATTTGAGCGGTTGATTACATAATAGCCCAACAAGAATACGTTTAGACTATGTAAGAAGTGATCCCTATAGTATGGAATCTTCTGGAGTAAAGGTTCAAATTCCTTGACTTCTTTGAAGATAGATGGGTTTTTTGAAGAATGTTTCCAGAAGTTTGAAACTATGTCAAGAACGCTTCTATACTTAATCTCTGTTTGTGGTTTCCGACCGTGTTCCTGTTGCTTGTTGAAATACTCTAGAATTAGATCTAAATATCTCGGATTATTCTCGAGTGACCGAATTCTGGTTTCAATCAGGGCTTCATTCTGCACAATTCCTTTTGGTGAAAAAGCGATCAACTCTCTATAACCCCTTTGAGATTTTTAATGCATCTTGAATATTTGACTATTGCGTGCACATGATATATTTTCCATACAGAACTATTACACAATGTGGACGAGAGCGCGCGCGGCCATAGAAGAATGAAATAGAAAATTCATTCACAAATCTTATTTACTTATTGCATCCTCTTCGAAAAGGAGATCATAATTGTTGAGAAGGATCATTGTTTTAATATTATTAGGTTTAATAGTCTCAAGCATACTAACAGCAACAATTAGTACGCGCTTGGTTTGGTCAATCACGCAAAATTCTCCGGAACTCATAAAGATGAACACCTTGGAAAGCCTTACAATAAACGAGAATGGCCTTGTTGGACTCGCGATTTTAATGAATGCATCATCTCCACCACTAGCTGAGATGTACAGGGATTTGTTAGATGCTCCATCTGATGCAGTCATTGAAGAGGAAATGCCAATCCCTGATAACATGACAAACATAATTTCCCCTGGTGAAAATACAACTGAGATTATTGTACCATTAAAAGAAAAGTTTCTCCAATCAATTGCCAAAGAGCAACGACTCTCTTTAGGTTTGATGACAGAAATATTTGATTCAAGAATGGTTCCAAAAGGACTGCACAATGAATGCAGAGTGAGTATAAGTGGCTATGCGGCTTTTGAAATCTTCAATGTTTCAAGTATTAATGAAAGTGAGTTTTGGAATATAACTGTAGGATCCATCAACGGAGAGAGAATAACTGGGTTAACGCTGACAAAAGTCATGTTCACAAAGCAGATGTTAGAATCTCTAACTAAAGAACAAGAATATCAAAGCATCTGGCAAACAGAGATCAAGTTGCCAAGAAACGCAACGCTCCTCAACAAACTCCAACTTAATGGACTGAATTGGACGGTTGATTTCGGGGGAGGCACACGCCTCTGCGCATTAGTAACTGTCAACGAATCTACGACAATAGTTGTTACTGAAGAATTGATCGTGACGGAACGAAATGTTACCGCGAGTGAGGAGATCCTATCAGATGCCCTTTCAAACTACAAGACTTTCCAGATTGAATATATGCTTCCCCAAAGTAATTCAGAGAATCCGAGAAGTAAAGACTTCAATGAAATTAACACCAATTGGAGTTACCCTTATGAGATTGGCTGGGTGACATTGCCACCCATTTCCAAAACATTTCATAGTGATCTATGTAGTTTGAGAGTAACTGCAACGCCAAGTTTTCTGCTTAATGGTTTCATAGGCTGGCAGTTTATTATAGGTTGGCCGCCCCCTTTCATACATCTTAACTGGTTTGAAACATGGATGAAACTCTGTACCTCCGTAAAGCTTGAAATACAAGTCTCAGCTTCCCTAACGTTCACGAAAATCTGGGAAGCAGCTCTCTGGGAAGTAAGGTACCCTTATTTCTTTTACATCGGCGTTCCTGTTTGGGTAGACCTCATATTCACAATTAATGCAGCCATGACTATTGATGCATATGCTGAAATGTCAATTGAGGCAGAAACAGCAATTAACGGCAGCTTTAAGGGTGGTGTAAGATGGGAAGCAGGTCAATGGTTCCCAATAATCGAG
>CAYGAG010000140.1:0-1227 GCA_964347765.1 uncultured Candidatus Bathyarchaeia archaeon | reverse complement strand
GAGAAGGAAATAGTAGCAGAAACTCCAGACTACAAAGCCTCAGCTGCAGCTGGTTTCATGATTAGACCAAGTCTGCAATTCAGATTTGCATTCCTTTTTTACAGCTTAGCTGGGCCTTTCCTAGGATTTGAACCATACGCAGAAACAACAGCACAATATCCTGAGCAGACCTGGACTATGACACTTGGTTTTAAGATCAACACAGGCATTACTTTTGCTGGTTGGCTCAAGCAATTGCTGAAACTAGATGACATTAGTAGGAATTGGAACTGGACATTGAAATCATGGAATGGAACGTGGGGAGACCCCCCTACAGCATTTCCAGAAATTCGCAATTTGGCTTTAATCAATATTGAACCTACTGTTACTCCGAATTATGTTGGAGCCATTGTAAATCTCAACGTATCCTTGACAAACAATGGAGATTTCATAGAATCTATATCTGTAGGAGTATATCATGGCACTTTTTGCATCGACAGCTATACTGACATCCAGATATTACAGGGGCAGCACTTGATTTTACCCTTCAAATGGGACACGAGTGGCTTGGAGGGCGGCGACTACATTCTCACAGGTGAAATAGCTCCAACAGAGAACGAAACTAATCTTGAAGATAATTCCAAAAATATAACAATCCATTTAGTGGAGTCGAGTGATGTCGCACTAAGCGAAATAGCCTTGAGTGCTAATGAGACATATGTAGGTCGAACTGTAAACGTTACAGTCACTCTCCAGAACATTGGAAACTTCACACGAGAGGTTGAAGTTATTCTCTATTGTGATAGATCTGTAACAACCTGCATTTCAAAGGAGCTAGCTGCAAATGAGGAAGTGACTTTTATGTTTCCATGGAATACTAATGACCTCGAAGAAGGCGAAAATTATGTGATTTGGGCAAATGTCACCACACCTCATTATGACACTAACATTACAAACAATGTACTTGTTTTTGGTATTATGAAAATCAAGTTACTAGGTGACATCAATGGAGATAGCAAAGTTGATATTAGAGATCTCTCCAAGGCCGCTCTCTGTTTTGGGGGCTTTCCAAATCATAGCAGATGGGATGTAAACGCAGATGTTAACGATGACTACGAAATAGACATATATGACCTAGTCATCATCGCTTCCAATTTTGGCAAATCAATTTAGAGAAAACTCGCTGGATATAAGCGCGCGCACTAAGGTTTTTGCAAAACTCTCAGAGAAAAAAACAACGCTTTTTCT
>CAYGAG010000139.1:0-4078 GCA_964347765.1 uncultured Candidatus Bathyarchaeia archaeon | reverse complement strand
TATCCCACTCAATGGTGTATTCCTTTCTTCTGAAGTATTTTTCAATCGCCCTTATCTTCCTCTCTTCAGGCTCATGTAACCGTATCATCTCAGTACACGGATGAGGTATAGAAAATACGAAGCGACCACCATACTTGAGAACTCTTGCCGCCTCAGCTATCGCCTTTTCGAAGTCCCTAACGTCTTGAAGCGACATGAAGCAAGTTACGAGGTCAAAGTGGTTGTTGGAAAGCCGATGCATGTCGGCAGCATTCATAACTTCGAAGCGAATGCCAAGTTTGTCTTTCTCTTCTTCCTGCTTCGCAAATTCTATCATCTTCTCCGAAAGGTCTATTCCAGTTACTTTCGCGCTCTTTCTAGCAAGTATTCTTGCGTTGTACCCCTCTCCACAAGCCAGATCTAGGACGGCTAAACCTGCTACATCTCCTATGAACTCGAAAGCGGCAGGATTATTAAGTCCATCTCTGTAGTAGTCCTTCCCACTTCTCACGAAGTCGACCCAAGATTCCGTCGCGTCATTCCATTCCCTCCCAAGATAGGCTCCATCGCTCAAAGATGATTCCTCACTTCTCTCACGCCTTCGCCAACTCAACCTGTTCCACTTCCCATTGAACGTTACGCGCTTGACTGGGAATCCAAACGCCACTGAGAACCTCGTTGTATTTCAAGCTACTTAGCAATATCGCTCTTCATAGAAATCCTACTGTTTCTGGCTGTAGTTGTATAACGAAGTGTCAAGTTCGATGAGATGCTGACGAGCAAAGGACCCGGCTAAACATTTTTATTGTGGATCAGCACAAGAGCGGCTGGCGGAGGTTGTGATGAAAATGGTAGGTGGCGTACTTTCCAGTCAAGGCCTCTGCAACACGATGCCGTAGGCGTTCTTCGTCGTCTTCCTAGTGAGAACGAGGCAGCATATCCCTTATTTTGGTCAGAAAGCTTTAAATATGGTTTATTCGTCTCTCTTCTGCCTAAAAAATGCATTTCAGGTGCGTTAAGTGCTTTGTTGGCTCCCCCCACTTTCCAATTGCTTGCGCGTGCTAGTGTTGTTGGTCAGATGGTGAGGTTGAAAACGAGAGGGGAGAGACCGTGTTAAAGATTCGGAGATTCGTCAAGGGCGCAGACGAACCGATTTGGGTCGGCGTATTGAACGCAGCTTGGAAAGAATATACGGTCTGGTGGCGAGCCATTACCGTCGAAGAGATGCTAGAGCAGGAGAAGCGACCAGATTTCGACTTCGACGGACGGTTCATAGCTGAGCTTGATGGAACACCCGTCGGTGTCATACACGCGCATGTTGATAAGCTGAGGAAAGAGAAGAAAGGTTTTGCACACGTATTCTGTGTTGTCCCGGAATATCGGGGTTTCGAAATTGAAGAAAGGCTCTTGGAATCCGCTCTAGAAGAGCTTAGAGTACGTGGAATGAACGTGGTACAAACATGGACTGATCACAGCAGGACAGAGCGCATTCAGCTTTTGGAAAGAAAAGATTTCAAACCCGTCGATGTCGAAAGTGACATGGAATTCGACTTGGCACAGATTCCATGTGAAATCGGAGAGAATACGCAGGTGACTATTAGGCTCCTTCAAAAGAAGAAGGAAGAAGACATCAACATGCTTAATTGGCTCAGCAACGAATGTTTCAAGGAGCATTTTGACTATCGACCAAGAACAATTGAAGAAACCCGCAATTCCTTATTCAATGATCCACACCTAGGAAAGCAAGAATGCTTTTTCGCAACGCACAACAAGGAGAGTGTCGGCTTCGTACGGGTGGGCATAGATGAGAAATACAACATCGAGAAGAAGGTCAAGTGTGGTCGCGTCCTGTCGCTCGGAGTCTTAGAATCCCGTAGAAGAAGAGGTATTGGGACAAGGCTAGTCTTGCATGGTCTGGAGGCGCTCAAAGCCAACGGCATGGTGAAGGCTATGCTGGACGTCGACGATTTCAACCAAACGAAGGCCATAAAGCTCTATGAGAAAGTCGGGTTTGAAGTCGCCAAGAAGTACGTGAAATACGAGAAGAAACTGTAGCTATTTGCAGGAGGGAGATAGATTGTTGAAAACTAGGCGGTTCGTTCATGGAAGAGACGAAGAAGACTGGGTACATGTATGGAATGCAGCGTACAAGGAATATGATGATCTTAGGCAGATTACAGTGGACGAATTCAAGGTCGCTGAAAAGGCGCCTGAGTTTGATCCTAAAGGAAGGTTTATTGTAGAACTTGATGATCAACCTGTTGGAATCATTCACGCTCATGTTGACAGACTCAGAAAGGAGAAAAAAAGCTTCATAAGATCTTTTGGGATAATTCCGGAGTTTCGAGGTAGAGGAATCGAAGAGGAACTTGTCGAGATTGCCCTGAATGAGTTAAAGAGTCGCGGCATGGAAGTTGTTCAAGCTTGGGCGCGTGATACTAGGAAAGACCGAATTCGTCTTTGGGAGAAGTTAGGTTTCAAACTTGTACGTAAGTTCAGCTTAATGAAGAGAGATCTAGATGTATCGCCATCAGGTATAGGTGAGAACAAGGAAGTAACACTGAAACCGCTTCGAAGAGACTCTGATGAAGACGTGAAGATGCTTAACTGGCTTGGCAACGAATGCTTCAAGGAACACTTCAACTATAGACATGGCACTGTTGAGGAAACAAAGTATTTTTTGCGAAAAGATCCGTTTTTCAAAGATCAAGACTGGTTCTTTGTCACACTAGAAGAGAAACACATAGGTTACATCGGTATAGGCATCGATGAGAAATTCAATGCTGAAAGAAACATGAAAACCGGATGGGTCTTGGACATTGGAGTGTTGAAAACCTACAGAAGAAAGAATATTGGAACTAGGCTGATGTTACAAGGCATGGAGACGTTGAAGGTTAAGGGTATGACTACTGCAATGCTGGGAGTGGACGATTGGAACGTGACAAAGGCAATGAAACTGTACGAAAAGGTTGGCTTCAAAGTAACAAAGAAAGATTTGACTTACGAGAAAAACGTTGAGTGACAGCGCGCGCAAAGTTGACAGACGCTTGGTTTAAAAGACAGGCCAGAATAATCTGAGACAATAATCTAAGGAGCGTGGAGTGTATGGAATTGGATCGAGACTTGAGATCTTGCGGTGTTTTTTCAGATGATGAGTCTCTAATCCTCGGAACATTTCGCGGCTGTGATGACAGAAAACGCTCACTGATGAAATGTCTTCCTTTTTTTCTAAGTTTACGGTAGACAACTTTCTGGCATTTGCGCCCGCAGAAAACGAGTCTATGTTTGGCAGACCACAATTTCTGAGGGTGAAAAAAATTGCAGATTAAAGCTGTGCTATTCGATCTCGGATGGACACTTGTGAACATTATGGAGAGTCCTGAAATCAATAGGCGTATTCTTGAAACTTACCGAGTCGATGTTGCAGCCAATGAGATCTCTAAGGCTCTTAAGACTATTGAGAGAGAATATGATATATTTGAAGGCATGATTCAAATGGGAGACGATTTCTGGACCATGTTTAACCTGAAGCTTCTGGAAGAAATCGGTGTACAGGAAAATAAAGAGTTCCTAGCCAAGAAGATATTTTAATTGTGGTGGGAGTACGCTGATCTAGAAGTTCATCCTGATGTTATAGAAACCTTGGTTCAACTGAAAGCCAGAGGAGTAAAGACTGGGGTGGTAACCAATGGTTTAAGCAGGGATTCTGAACAAATCTTGGGAAAGGTGAAACTGACTGATTTTTTCGACGTTGTCGTAGGTATAGACACGTTGAATAAAGCCAAACCTGACAAAGAAGTCTTTCTTCACGCTGTCAACAAGCTGGGTGTAGGTCCAGAGCAAGCTGTATTCATCGGTGATTCGATCAAATTTGACTATGAAGGTGCTCAAAGAGCTGGGCTGAAACCTCTGCTCATAGATAGATTTGGAAGGGCTCCGGAAGGTGTTGAAACAATAAGAACACTTGCCGAGGTGTTTGTGCATATCTAACTTAGTGCGCACATCATTGCAAGAACCAGATTGAGAGAGAGAAGGGAGGAGATGTTGCTCAAGCGCACCGTTTCCCGCTGTTGAGGTTTCAATTGGGATTCGCTGAAAA
>CAYGAG010000138.1:2304-4137 GCA_964347765.1 uncultured Candidatus Bathyarchaeia archaeon | reverse complement strand
CCGCAAACCCCCCTCTTTTTTTGTCTTAGCTCATCGCTATTTGTTGAGCGTTTTTTGCGTTAGCCATGGCGATGGGATTTGAACCCGATGTATGCCACGGATATCCGAAATTATCCTCTGCTCCCTTTTTTGTTTCTATGATGCATGCAAACATCTAACTCTGATGTTTCTGCGTGCGCTTTCGGAGTAGGATTGTCAACGCTATTACTACTGCTACCCCTACAACACCTATGAGGACTAATAGTAGAGTATTATCTTCTGTCACTTGATCTGGTTCTTCCACAGGAATTTCTTCGATTATGATTTCCCCGCTGGGGTCTAGTTTAACACTGAAATCTTGAATTTCACCATGTTCTATCGTGCCAGGTATTATCTCATTGACTACTTCGTCACCCTTTACGGTTGATACGACTAGCTCATAGGTTTCTACAGTTTCATGTGCATGCGTTCCGTCTACTGTGGCTTTGAAATCAGTGATTTTTTCTGGTAGTATTATGAAAGTTGTGTGGCCTAAGTCTTCATAGTAAGCTCCTGGTATTTCTGTTTCGACCTCAGAAGTTGTTTCGTTGAAACCAACATGTCTTGATTGGTTGTCGTAGACGTGGAGGTAAAGCTTGTTCTGAGATTCCTGCATGCTGACCATGGAGAAGTTGTTCTTGATTGGGGGAAAGGCTAAGAGATTTTCCGGATTATTCCATCTGTCTCTTGTCCAGGGAGCATCGATATCACCGAATTTATCTGGCCAGTCAAGGTCTGGCTCATCGACGTATGTTATCTGGAAGTTGTAATAGTTCAATTCTTTTCCACCGTCGCATGCTTCGATCACAGGAAAACCTCCTATCGGATAGATGTTTATCCAACACAAACCATAGCCGAGAAAAGTATTGGCATGAGATGCGTGCTTATCCCTCGAGGCATGTACTACTGGATGTGAATTCTTTGTTTCCATTCCCTCATTCCATTTGTAGGTGCTGTAGCAGTCTTCCTCTTCACCAGTAATAGTGTTTATATTTACGTGGTGGAAGTACAGAACCCAGCTTGGGATGTACCCAGTTTCTGTTTTTTCCAAGAAAACAAAGACGGATTCCCAGTCATGATCGTGATCTAAGAGTTTGTATTCTTCATTGTTGGGTTTGATCGAGATCACACCATCATCTCTTGCGTAGTACATCCAGTATTGAATGCAAAGATAATCTTCAGTCTCAACTGTATGAACGTACATGCAATAAGGCCAGAATTCATCGTAGTTATCAGGATTGTTGGTTATATCAGTGTCATCTTCCAGAAAGTTTGTGGGATAGTATTCCTCTTCCTCGTCGAAGATGAAGTATGGGAAGTATTTCTCCACCAAGTTTTCAGCAGGCTGAACATTTATCTCGTAGACATAAACGTATTCATCCTGTTGATCCTTTGTGTCAGTTTGGTCGTAGTAGGTTACACCATCAGCACGGTTCACTGTTTTGACGTAGAATGTGAATTTTCCTGGATTTTCCGGTTTGACTCTTACAGTCATCGAATGAGTTTCTCCGTTCCCCCAAGGTTCATGAACGCCTTCAACCACCACGTATGTGGTAGTTATGTTGGAGTCATCTCCGTAGTTTGCTGGCAATGATGTTCCTGGAGCATAGTTTTTAGCTCCTCCGTTTAGGTCATGACTTACTATCTCAATGTTTTCTAGTGGTGGATTGCTTGGGAACCCACAATGTATCGTTTGCCATTCTGCAGTTTTACCATCGTTTGTTGCTGTAATAGTTATCCATGCCCAGCTCTCTGATTCTAACGAATCTGGATAAGTAACTGAGACCAAAGTAGGAATTGGATTGTCTATCATTA
>CAYGAG010000138.1:1165-2294 GCA_964347765.1 uncultured Candidatus Bathyarchaeia archaeon | reverse complement strand
CATATGCGTGATTCATCCAGCTCCTTAGCGCCAGGGTATCTTTCCCTGTAGTCACTCCAGTAGTTTCCACCCAGATAGGGCCCTCCAACGCTGTTGGTGCCTTCAGTTTGAATGACATTCCATTGATTGTTTAATGTGTCAGTGTTCACGTTAAAGCTATTGTCAAAGTAGTTATTGTAGATTAGGTTATCACTACCCTCCGAAAACATCCCGGCCAACAAAGAAATTCCAAAATGCCAGCATTCGTGCCCATTCTTTGTTATGAAGTTACTCTCTACCACGTTATGTTCTGAACCAACTATCTCAATGCCATCTCTACCGTTCCTTGATATATTATTCTGACTTATATGGTTGTAATCGCAATGAGGAGCCCATAGGGCGATCCCTTCATACCAATTAAAAGTAACTGTGTTCCCTCTGATAACATTTGATTGCGCATTGGCTTCTAGATGGATCCCATAATCGTTTTCGGACACTGTATTCCCTTCAATTATGTTATCGCTAGTCTCGAAACTCAGCAAAATGCCTCCTCCAGACCCGGAAAGTCCATACCCATAGTTTTTGGTAACATTATTAGCTCTTACAACCGTTTTAGTTGGCCCACCCCTGTATGTTCCGTCTATCCAAATTCCTCGACTGTTGTTCCATACTTGGTTTCCTTGAATTAGGTTGTTATAGCTAACCTTTCTGTCACTGTCTTCAACTAATATCCCAACGCCATATTCGTCTCTATGACCAAATACTATGTTGTTCTCAATACAGTTATCATCGGAATCGTAATCAATATGTATACCATGTTGCTCATTAGAAATTGTGTTGTTCGTTACAGTATTGTTTCTACTTCTGAACATTCTTATACCACAAAAGTTGGATAAAATTTGCGAGTTCCTTATAGCTCCGTGCATAACGTCTACCAAGTATATACCAGATCTCCCGTGATGTACATGTACATTCTGTATTACGAAGTGTGCGTTTGTGTTTCGTATTTCAATACCTTTAGTTCCTGGGGCATTGATGTCCCATCCCTCTATTATATAAGGATCCCCAGGAGTCCCTGAGCCGCTAGTTACTCCATTTTCTGACGTGAAGTTACCGTCACCGTCGATGAATATAGGAAATCGTATCTGAA
>CAYGAG010000138.1:0-1155 GCA_964347765.1 uncultured Candidatus Bathyarchaeia archaeon | reverse complement strand
TTGTCAAGATCACTAGAATTATTGCCAAAGTTGCTAATCGCTTTTTCAGCTTTAATTCCTTCTTTCATGTAGTGTGTCATAAAGAACATTCCACACATGCCTGGCTAGCAGGATAAGAAGACTATTGTGTCGCATAGTCAATTACACGCACACGCATAGCTCACAAGGCTAATAATGTACTAATAGAAGCCTTATTTTCTTTGCGTGTAAAATAACTCTAGAAGTGTTGTCTACTTCTCATGCATGCATCCCTGATTCTGATTCGCGAAGCGTTGAAGAATGGAGTCAAAGCGGTAGTGATTGATCCTCATGGAACATTAACCAAGAGGCTGAAGAAGAATTATCTGTTGAAAGCTATTTTCACAAAGGGAAAGAGAGATATTACCAAAGAATTGGAAGAGATCTATCAAGACGCATCGAGCTGGCCTGAGACTAATCAGCTGAAACTTCTGGTTGTCTTGGATGAGACAAGGTTGTTGAAGGCGAAGAACCTCATCCATTGTTTGAACGAGTTGGGAAAAAGAGGAGTGGGTTTTGTTCTCATAACTCAGTACAGTACGAGCATACCTTCTGAGGCCAGAAATGTTGGAACCTATTTCATCATGGGTGCAATGAGTGAAAGAGAAGTACAGAGGTTCAAGGATGTAACTTTGCATCCGAGTTCAAAGTTGATAACAAGGTTGCCTAGAGCGTACAGTTTTGTTTTTAGTCCATACTGGCATCCTGAACCGTTCTTTGTTAGACATAGGAAAGTTGTTTAGTCGAAAAAAAGCACGCGCGCATCATTGTTCACTTTGTTCGCTGGTGACAGTGAACTCAACGATTCCAAATCCTTCGTTCTCTTCATTTTCATCTTCGTGCCATTCCAGCTCTCCCGGCGGATCAGGCTTCCATTTTACAACAATATAGAGATCATCCACAAATGCTTTGACTTTTGTACTCTCCAATCAGAAAACGCTAATACTTTCATCGCGATAACCATGATCTTTCTATTAATAAAACGATTTCATAAGTCTTCCATCTACCTTTCCCTTCGGCTTTCACTAGTCCAAGGTCAACCATTTTCTTCATATGTTTTCTATATGTCTTACTGCATGCACTTCCAGGGAACGATGGAGTATCATAGAATAAAAGATATTCTTCATGTCATGGAAG
>CAYGAG010000137.1:0-4159 GCA_964347765.1 uncultured Candidatus Bathyarchaeia archaeon | reverse complement strand
GCCTTTTCGGCCGAACTGATAGATTTCGTAGTACGGTTCAAGCTTCTTCCTTATTCTGTACTCTCCAGTGTTCTTCCACCACTTCATGAACTGGATTATCACGACCTTGTGTCCGTGCCCGACAGACCTTAGGGCCAGACCTAGAGCGTTTGTCGTCTTTCCGCCGCCTGTTCCAGTGTACAAATAAGCGTAACCCATTTTGCCATCTTTTCCTAGTAGATGTGTTGGAGCAAACTCAGAACTGCTTTAGCACATCCTGTTTCTCCATAATGTAACCACAGTAGTGACATCGCAAGTGCAGTGGATCCTCCTTCTCCACATAAAAGGTGGGCTGCACGGGTTCGCTGCTATTCGAGATACATGCGGGATTCGCACACTTCACTATTCCGCGTATGACCTTCGGAAGCTTAACCCGCTCCTTCTCTGCGACCTTGTAGTCTCTGATGATGTTTATGGTAGCATGCGGAGCCAGCAAAGCGATCTTATCCACCTCTTTCGGGTTCAGCTCTCGTCCCTCAACCTTGACGACATCCTTCGTTCCATGTCTCTTGCTAGGAACGTTCATAGCGACCGTCACCACGCCCTCAGCGCGACCCTTGATTCCCAGGATCTTTATCACATCCAGTGCGTGACCACCTGTTATGTGATCGATGACTGTGCCTTCCTTGATCTTAGAAACTCGTAGAGTCTTTCTAGCCATATTGAGTCCCTCTCAAACTATTACTGAGCTTCTGAGTAAAAGCGTTTAGCCTTCAGAAAAACTGTTGCTTTCACCATTCAGTTGCTATTTGGGTCCAAATATGGATGCTAAAATCATCTGAGAGTGCTACCGTGCGCGTGTCAGCAAGACTACTTGTTTTTGTGCAAGACTAGAAATGATATGTCCCTTACTTTGTGGAAACCCAATTTCTTGTATACATGAATAGCAGGTTCATTATTGGCCCTGACGAATAGACTAATGATTCGTCCCTTGGAAGCCAGATCTGTTACTAAGGCGTTAGTGCACGCCGTTGCAATGCCTTGATTTCGATAAGCCTCGTCTGTGATTATGTTGCCAAGTTGAGCGATCTGAGGAGTAACTAAGTGAACCCCAGCGGCGCTGACTATCTTTCCATCACGTTTCACACAGTAGTACGGCCCAGCTCTGAACTGTATTGGAACCCATGCCTCAGTACGAGGTTCATAGAATTCACTCAGCAACTCCAGCTCATTCTCTTTGACCTTTTCAACGTTTATGCCTCCACAGTCAATCCGCCTGGGAGGACTAGCTACCATCTGTTGTTCGCGGTGTTGACGCAGAATAGTTGAATAATCTTTGTACAAATCCACCTCCTCGGGTGGACAAAGTGAAACGAATTCATCCGAGATTTCACCTATAGCCTTCTTCACTAGAGCCGCTTTAACATCTTGAACAACAGCTCCAAGAACCACGCTTGGCTTCAAGAAGGCGCGATAAATCGCACATACACCAACAATCCGCGCTGTTTCCACAGCACAGTAAACATCGCTTACTTCAAAAAGAGGTGAATAGAGATCACCTAGTGGCAAAACGTTAGAAACGGGATCTTGCGCCAAGTATTTTCTGCAAGCTCGGATTAAACCAGCCGACGTCACTTTCCTTATCTGCAACTTCTCACCTGAGTCCACATACCTGTGTACCTAAGACAACATAAAGCCATTTTCTGCAGAAACCCGTCAATTCCGCACACTTTCGAAGCGCCTAAGCGCGATCCGTTCTGCATGAGGACGCGTAAGGCTTTTTAAATTGTGCAATGGAGAGAACTTGGGAAGTGTTACTTGAGATGGCAACCAGCAAACTTTTGGAGCGCATGATAGGATATGAACGCGGAACTTTCAAATTCGACAAGGCGATCTTGGCTGTTGGAGCGACTGAGTATCATGGAGATCACCTTCCATATGGCACAGACACTATAGTAGCCCGGCGAATTGCTGAGGAGGTAGCGAAGAAGGTTAATGGACTGCTGGTGCTTCCGCCAATACCATATGGTATGAGCTTGCACTATGCCAGTTTTCCAATAGCTGTAAGCCTCACCTCAGAGACCCTGATGAAGCTACTCAAAGAGGTTTTTGCATCACTGCTTAGCCATGGGATCAGGAAGCTGTTTATCGTCAATGGGCACGACGGCAACATAGCTCCAATAGAGGTGGCGACCAGAGAATTTAAGGTGGAGCATCCAGAAATGAAAATTTGTGTACTGGAAGCATGGTGGACCACAGCAGGAGAATTGCTCCCAAAGGGAACCTTCGAGGTTTGGGACGGACTCGGACATGCAGGCGAAGGCGAAACATCCATCATGCTTGCTATTAACCCTAAGTTAGTTGAAATGAAATACGCCAAGGGCGCCGTGCCTGAGCTGCCCTCTCATGTGCAAATAAAATGGGTGTTTGAGGAATTGACGCCCTATGGCGCTACAGGTGATCCAAGCAAAGCTACCAAGGAAAAGGGTGAGAAGATGATGAAGGCCCTCATCGATCATGTTACATCCTTCATTGAAGAAATGGATAAGAAAGGCTGGACATATGGCATATTAGGCTAGCAGATCCGCAAAGCATCTCCATATATGGCTTATGTATTTAAAGCGCGCGCATTAGAGCTATTGAATGAATCAGAGTAAATCACTCTGTGTGTGGGGGCTAAGGATTTAAGCAAGAATTCTTTTTCACCGACGAAAGATTGTGTTTAAATTGCTTTGGGGGGATATTTTCGGAATGTCAGCATGTTTTCTCTTTCGCGAGATAAAATAAAAAAGATATGCAGGAGATCAAAACCTTGTTTGCCCTCTCTTGATAGATTGCATCTGCTCTTCTACATTTCTCATGTGTCTTCTCAGAACCTCTAGCTGTCTCAGAAGTTGCTTTTCTTTCTCATCCAACTTTCATCAAAAGACGCTAGCCTACCTAGCATCATTAAGAGATTATGAAAACAAAATCAGTATCCTGAATCTTTCTTAGATTGGGGAATAGGCTTTGACTATGGTTCCTAACAAGGGAAGCTTTTAATTATCTCTGCTCAAAAGAGTTGTCTAAATTCAGGTAAGTGTCAATCAGGAGACACTGAGATGGAAGGTTATGACTTCACTGGCAGAGACATCGTCTCCATCAAGGATTTTGGGCGAAAAGAAATCGACTACATCCTAGAGACAGCCGAGGCGATGGAGCCACTCGCCAAAAGCACATCTGACATGCTTCGCGGAAAAATATTAGCAACCCTGTTCTTTGAGCCCAGCACACGAACCAGACTCAGCTTCGAGGCTGCCATGCACAAGCTAGGAGGAGACTCCATAGGATTCGCTGAAGCAGAGATAGCCTCAGTGAAAAAGGGAGAAAACCTCGCCGACACCATACGAGTGGTTGAGAACTACGCAGACATAATAGCACTAAGACATCCACTAGAAGGAGCAGCCAGACTCGCCGGAGAATTCGCTCGCATACCAATAATAAACGCAGGATCAGGCGCTGAGGAGCATCCAACCCAAGCACTGCTAGATCTATACACAATTCTGAAGGAAAGAGACCAAATCGACGGTCTAAACATAGCCCTAGTAGGCGACTTACGTTATGGTCGAACAGTGCACTCCCTAGCATACGCATTATCGCTATATGATGTCCAATTGCACCTTGTTTCACCAGAACTTCTTCGAATGCGGAGAGAAGTGCTGGACGCTATCAAGAAGAAAATAAAAGTGCTTGAGAAGACTGCAATCGAAGAGATCTTACCCGAAACAGACGTACTCTACGTGACACGGATACAGAAAGAACGATTCCCAGACTTGGCTGAATACGCAAAAGTCAAAGGCGCCTACAAAATCGACCTTGAAATGCTGAAGACCGCGAAAGAAGATTTGGTCATCATGCATCCCCTTCCAAGAGTAGACGAGATAGCTGATGAAGTTGATGAGACCCCACACGCCCGATATTTCCAGCAGGTCTGGAATGGTATCGTCATGAGAATGGCACTGCTAGCGCTCATTTTGGGAGCAGTAGAATAGTTTGACATTTCTTCCGAAACAGCAATAAGGGAAAATTACTAGCAAGATCTGTGAAATGCCTCTATGCCTATCTTGACAAGGGTCTTAATCGCCAAGAGATACTCGCCCGTCAAACATCTTTCTAATCTTGAATTCGCTCTGTTTTCCAT
>CAYGAG010000136.1:0-4198 GCA_964347765.1 uncultured Candidatus Bathyarchaeia archaeon | reverse complement strand
AGACCAGACGATGATAAGATGCCCATTAATGCATATGTCCGTAGTAAGAAGCTAACCCATAAGGGAACCATGAAAAGCAAGAGTACAACATCCTTATACTTGCTTTTAACGGCTATGTAATACGCAATAGGGTAGCCCCCTATCACACATAAGAGAGTAGTAGCCAGCCCGTAGCCTATTGACCTTAAAAAGATGGTGAGTATCCCTTCCATTTCAAAGGCATGTAAATACCATTCAAAAGAAGGGGTAAACGTGAATTGCCTTGCTTTGGTGACCATGTTGAAACTATACAGAGTAGTTAGGACGAATGGAGCCATAAAGAATATTGTCAGGAAGGCCATAGGCGGCAGCAAAAGCAAAATATATTGTAGTCTCCTTTTTCGCCGCACTGTGGTAATGAACTTCTTTACAAATTCACTCATCTATGTGTACACATCTGTGTGGAGATGAGACACTCCATATACTAATCGATAGTTTTGCATGCGCTATGTTTAAAAGAATTATGGGTAACCTTTTGGAATGGTTATGTGTATGCACGCCTTGCACATGTGGCATTTTTAGCCATGCCTTTAGATTCCGTCACTCTTCACCTGCCTGAATCGCATCCTCTGACAATGGGCGACTACAAGTCACCTGACGCCTGAAAAAGGCTGAAGTCTCCTACTCACTCGGCAATATACCTAGCGCGCCGAAACTTTTAGGATAGAGCACCTAGATGGAGATAAGGTTAGGCTGCCTGTACTGCCGTCCATATATCACTGCGAGCCAGCCTTTCTTCTTCTGTAAATGCGCGCGCGGTATGTAGACTCTTAAGAGTCTCTGAGGGCGTGAAGATCAGAGGATCATCTCTAAGCGCCTTAGGAACGAGGTCTTTCCCTGTGGGAAACGGGTATTTGACCGACATGGTATTTACTGCTGCAATTTGGGGAGTCAGCATGAAGTTGATGAACGCGTGAGCTGCCTTAGGGTGTGGTGCCCCCCTTGGAATAAGGAAGTTGTCAAACCACGCATAAGCCCCTTCCGCAGGGATCGTGTACTTTATATGCTCCAATAATCTCTCAAGGGAAATCTCCGTTTCGCTGGACTCGTAGACGACTCCTCCTACGTCTCCGTTCCATCCGTGAGAGATGTAGAAATCTTCGTTTTCTAGTCCCGCCATGTACTCCTCAGTGCCTGCATATGAGGCTAAGTAGGGCTTTTGTGCGATTAAAGCATCTTTCGCTTCTTCCAGCTCTGACTCGTCAACGCTATTAGGGCTATATCCAAGGTAAAGTAGTGCACCAGCTATCGACTCAGTAGCGTCAGGCATCATGGTTATTTTCCCATCGTATTTTTCGAGAATCCCTTTTGTAGGGTCAAAGATGTCAGCCCACTCTGTGATGCCTTCACTGACCTTGTCGCTGTTCCACCCTATTCCTGTAGTGCCGTATGAATAGAGGACGCTGTGCTCATTGTTAGGATCGTAGTCCATGTCTTTGAACTCGTCGGGAAGAAGTTCGAAATTCGGAATCTTGTCAAGGTCGATGGGTTCAAGATACCCCTGTTCCACGGCATAAGGTATATCTCCGTCGGTCATTACGCAAATGTCGTATCCGCTAACCTCGGTAGCCTCTATTACAGCTAGAAGTTCTTCCCCGCTTTCATAGTAGTCGTAGGCCAGCGTTATCCCATGATTTGCACACCATCTGTCAAGTTGTGGTCTGTTGAGGTAGTATGTCCAGTTGAATATGTTCAAATGCCCCTTCAAATCTATCTTCGCCATCTCCGCCTCTAGCGGTAACCTCAACCCGGCATAACCGGCTGCTGCTCCTACAGCTACACCCGCTACTCCTGTGCCTGCTATCTTCAGGAAATCTCTTCTTTTCATGTTTTCCCTGTATGAGGGAGGTTTATATTTAAATCTTGTGAGCACGCAACGAGAGTAACATATCTCAAAATCAACGTGAAGAGTTCTTATTGATTCACTGAAGGGCAAACTCATTGCGCGCGCTACGCCTATTCCCTGCTCTGAAAAGAGAAGCGGCTGCGCCAGATGATGGACGCGAGGTACCCAGCCACCATGCCATTGACCGTGCCCAGAACAAGTATGATGAGTTCCAACATGGGGATCTTAGGAAGCAATTCCGCTAAATGAACAGTTGTATAATAGCTGATTATGCCTAGCAACGCTGTGCTTAAAGTCATCGAGGCAACTAGCCTGCTGGTTTTCACGTTACCTTCGGCAGTTTTGATCTTAAGAATGAAGAAGAGGCTATCTACAAGCAAACCATATAATACGGCAAAGATGAGAGTAAAAGGAGCCATGCTGATCCTCCACAAAGCAGTTAGAATCCCTCCGACTGTGGCAACGTAGGTTGCACCCATTCTTCCCAATACCAACGCGCCCAAGGCGAGTAGAAGAGCCGGGACCAGAATGAACATCTTATCTATTGGAGAGGGTAAAAAAGTCTTGGATAAGAAGATTACAGCTCCAAAAATGGCTGCCAAGGCTACTCTTCTTGTTTTGGGCTCCAAAAACTTGTCCGCCTCTTAGAAATGTTTCTCGTGAAAACTATCAAGTGCTCGGCTTTTCGACTTTTGACCCAAGAACTTCGTCATATGTTTCGCACACCCAAAAGATGTATTCGCATGGAGATTCAGGCTGAGTTTCATGGAAACGCGCGCCACGGGTCTTATTGGTCGCTGTTTTGTTCGTGTTGTTCACGTTGTTTCTCGAAGCGGCGCGCTATCAAGATGCTTGCTTCCATCAAGATAATAATGGGTATAATACAAGTTATCTCCGTTATGAGACTTGGTTCCGGATCTATTAGAGCTATCAAAACAACGGCGCCAACGTACAAGTATTTTCTGCTCTTCTTAATCTGTTCTGTGGTTATGACTCCGGCTTGAACGAGCAAGATGACGTAGATTGGAAACGTAAATATGAAGCCGGATAAAAGCAAGGTCATCATGACTACAGAGAAGAAATCTGAGAACCCGTAGACGGGGGTAAGACCAAGCATCTCTGTAAACATAACCATAGCTCTTACAGTGGCAGGTATGATCACCAAATATCCCAAGGAGAACCCAAAGGCAAACAAGCCAGTGAAGGCTATGAGGAAGGGGTAGACTAGTTTTCTTTCACGTTGATGCAGCGCCGGATTAACAAATTTGTAGATTTGATACATTATGACTGGTGAACTCACTGTAACTCCAAGCATTATGGAAACGTATATGTAGACTTCTAAAGGAGCAAACCAACTGATCGGTAGAAGCTCGATGTCAGCTGGAAGAAAATCTGTCTGTAGTTTTCTGATGACGAACGACGAAATTGTTTGGTACCACGGGTTAGAAGCTGAAATACTGGAAAAATCTAGGGAAATCGGAATAACCATCATGGCTACTGTAGAAATGACTAGCGCATAAGCAATAGTACGGAAGCGAGAAAGTAGCTCCATCACGTGCCCAAAGAAGGTTAATCCTTCTTTCTGCTCATCTGACATTTCAGCCACTGACTTTTACACACAACTAGGAAGTTAAGCACCGAGATGATGTTTTCTCAGTCTCTACCTTACCATTCTCTCTTTTCCGGCAGCCTTCTTGTTCATTTCGCTCAGTATTTGGTCCATACTTTTGCCTTCGGTTTCTACTCCCATCTTTTTTGCAGCTTCAATGACAGCATCTTCTTCCTCTTCCTTCTTCGTCTTCGTAGGTTCAGAGGTTGCTTTTTTGAATTCCTGCACGCTTTCGCCTACAGCCTTTGCCAAGCCTTTCAGTCGAGTTGCTCCGAAAAGCAGGAGTACGATCGCGAGGATGAGAATCAATTCAGGCCAGCCTATGCCCCATAAAGCCATATGTTTCACCTCTCTACAGCCTTGGTAATGGAGGCTTTTCCTTTATTGTTTTCTATTTTCTCAATGATCTCTTGGCTTATCTGCTCCTCGGTCTTTCCTTTAGTGCTAATATCCAGTCTTTTGGCTATGTTTGAAAGGGCTTTGTCCCTGTTCCTTCTAGCTGTGGCTCTTGGGGAGGACTTCGCAAACTTAGTTGGAGAAATGTCAGCAGTTTCCGGGAGATCCGAGCTCATCTTGTTGAATTCCTCCTGAAGACCGGAAGTCGCTTTATTAAACTCTCGTACAACTTTTCCCAATTCTCTTGCGATTGTCGGCAATTTTGTGGGGCCAAAGACAAGCAGAAGTAATGCCAAAATCAGGACCAC
>CAYGAG010000135.1:0-4257 GCA_964347765.1 uncultured Candidatus Bathyarchaeia archaeon | reverse complement strand
GCGTGCGCACCTTCTTCTGTTTATCAAAATGGGCTTTTTCCTATTCTTAATGATCTAACCCCAAACCCAAACATCTCAATGCGTGCGCTAGGACAGTATTGAGCCGAGAATCCGAAGCAACCTGTTCTTTGATTGGTCAAGCCGTGGGCCCAGGAATTGGTCAAGTCCAAAGTATCGACCTGAACGATTCATGGCCAAGTCGAATCCTGCTAGCGCCCCCCATAAGTTGATACCATAGACGGCACTGCTGGCATAACCGAACGTGAACAGATAGGCTATCAACATCACGGTGCTGCCTAATCCTCCGAGACGCGTGAAGAATCCAAGTAGCATCGAAAATCCTATGAGTAGCTCGCCGACAGCTGCCAAAGTCAGGAATGGGACTTCATACGTCAACGGAATGCTGAACAGTTGTTGGATGAACGAGTTGGGATTTCCGTTGACGCCGAAAGATAGGAATCCCGGGCTAGTGAAGAAATCTGGATTGAGTACTTTGTCAAAGCCTACCTTCAAGAAGAAAGCGGCAAAACCGAAGCGCAACGGGAGTCTGTAGGCTTCCGATGTTATTCTATCCCTCCATCCGAGCCTCAAAATCAATATTGTGGGAGCCAGTAGCAGCGCTGTTCCAAGGACAAGCGCGAAATATTGCTCAATTTGCTTTTGTCCGCCCCAAGTCGGAGCGAGGACGACATTGTACCCTTGAATGAAAACTACCGCCAAGAAGCTGTCCACAATCACAATGAACACTATGCTGGCAATTTGAGTCGTCCCTAAACGATTTGCCTTTTCAGTTGCCATTTACATTTGCACCCTTCGCAGGTTCCACAGTTGATTGTTCCCATATTGGCGTGCATATATAAAGCCAATCGAACAAACCTTGGAGAGGATTGGAACACAGATTGGATAAGTGCGCGATGCGTGCCCGCGCAAAGAGAAGTGACTCCGATTAGGAAATCATCAACCTTGTCCATTGCTTCGTGAGTACAGTTCGCACGCGTAAATCTTATTATATATTTCTGTGTTCTGGTGTGATAACAGGAGGTCTATCGATGGACATAATCGACATCGTTCTTAGAGTGGCACTAATAGCGGCGACGGCTAGCGTTTTCGGAATCGTGTTTATTTCCTACCTGCGTTTGAGGAACAGCAAAATGCTGCTGATCTCTTCGGGTTTTGCATCTTTCATTTTGTACGCTCTATTGAGTGTTCCTGAGATTTTGGGTTCCCCCCTACACGTTGACGAAAACCTGCACCTACTTCTTCACTTGATAGCCCTTGTACTCATTCTGGCAGGAATTCTCAAGGACTAACCGAAATTGTATAAGGATTTGCATCTAGCCAATAGGAATCGAAGAATACTGTATGAACTGATCCGAAAGAATCCTAGTATTCATCTCAGGGAACTTGAGAGACTTTCTGGCTTGCCACTTTCAACGGTAAACTACCATGTCAACTATATGAAAAGAAAGAAGATCGTTGTTCTTGAGAAGGACGGGAGGCTTTCCCGGTTTTATGCTAAACCATTCGACGAAGAAGATAAAAGATTGCTGAAGATCTTGCGGCAGAAGAGACTCAGAGAAATCGTGTTTCTAGTTTTGATTAGGAAGCGCATTAATTCAAAATTTCTCGAGCGTAAATTGAGCATTCCTCGTTCTACACTATCTCTATATCTTAACCACCTGTTGAAACACAGAGTCCTGAACGCGGAGAAAATTGGATATGAGAATGTTTATAGTTTACAGGATGAAGAACGAATTGCTAAGACCTTGGTCACCTATCGATCCAGTTTCTTGGATAGTCTCGTTGACAAGTCGTTGCGAACTTGGTTGGAAACTCGTTTTGGCGAATAGCCCAACGTGAATTTCCGCAAGAGAAAAAGCGATTTGAAGAAGAGATTGAAGAGGAAAAGCTGCTTGCACCAGTGTCAAATCTGCGCGTGCGAAACAAATGAAAAAAAGGGGAGGGGTAGCTTAAGGAGCACTTCTAGAGCTAGTCTGGAGGGTACCCTCTCAGGTGGAAGCACTCACAATGATTTCCTGGTTGCGGACTAACGTAATCTGGCGGATTGCAGCATTCATTTGATTCATACACCGGATCTCCGGAACCTGTGTGTTCAACAGGTCCATTTGAACGAGCAGCACAGCACGGTCCACCCTCCCAAAGTCCAGCGGGTCCCGGGAAGATTCGAATGTAGACTGAGCCTGCTTGAAGATCTGGACGGCATCCATCCATGTTATTCACTTTGGCAGTTCCTTGAATCCCATTGTCGCCATTTTGATTCTTTGATCCTGCAAAGACGACTCCAGTGGAAAGCGCAAGTACCAGCAGCAGTATAGGAGTGATATACGTAATAGTTTGTTTCTTCGTTGTTCACACCTCCAAATCATCGATGTCTCTTAGTGAAAGAAACACAGCGGAGCCATACTATAAATTCCGTCGAACAAACCTTGGACGACACTAGAACAAGCTTAGACTAAGCTACGCGCGCGGCGGAAACGTAGTAGGTTGACCGCTGGAGTCTTTCGAGGACTCTCCTCCTCGGAGCCGCGCCCGTCCACCTTCCCCGAGAGGACCAGATCAGGATCGTACCTGAACCTGAGAAACGCCTCGCGCCCCAGTAGCCAAGCGCACGACACTGTAATGAACTGATTATTCAGGTAGCTCTTTGAATAGCTGTTTCATGCTCTGCCGATATTCTTGAAAAGCAGTTCGTCCTTTGCTGGTGAGCTGAAGCACAGTGTGGGGTTTCCTATCCACAAATTCCTTCTTTACGTCAACGTAATCTGCACCTTCCAACTTGCTTATATGTGATGACAGATTGCCCCACGTTAGTCCGGTCTGGCGCTGTAAGAAGAGAAAATCTGCGCTTTCAACAACGAAGAGATGGGCCATGATCATGAGTCTCGCGGGTTCGTGTATTGTTTTGTCGATCTCTGAAACTGTAGGCATTTCACCGTCTTTGACTTTACTGCTGTTCATTGCCGCTGTCACCCAGTGGATCAGTAGATGAGAGAGGGTATCTGCGTACGAAGCGAATCACCATAGCCAACCCGGAGAAGATAATCAGAGAACCTAACAGGGTCAGGTAGTAGTACAAGGGGAAGTAAAGGAGATGTCCCGGAACAAACATGATCAGAGTCAGCAAAGCATATGCGTACATGCGGCTTACCCTGAAAGCGTAGCCTACTACACAGAATGAGGCGGCTGTCGACACTCCGATGACGAGCATGTAATTCTTAATTGCTAGCAACAGCCATAGCGGTGGACCTCCGCCTTCGGTCTGCATGAAAGCGACAACACTGTGAGCCTCAACGATTTCAGAGGTAGAGCAATTGAGTTGTTCTTCTCCCCCCCAAACCTAGAGGGTTGCAACGCTATCTTCAGAAATCTTGGCGAGAATCGCAGACAACAATAGCGCGCGCTTCTTCACACGCCGGTCTTGTTGGAACAGCGATACGACGGGTTTTTAGTTGGAGTTTAGAGCGTCCTAGGATTGACCATAGCGTGCGCATACCTTGGAATCTGAGACAGAAAAGGGACAAAGGTTGGTTTGTTCTAAAAGTTGGTATTATAGGTAAGTGTTCAACTTCATATGTTGGGGGATTAGATGACCAATAGAGTCAAAGAGGTTGTGATGAAAAGAACTTACGGGATTGCAATTGTGTTCTTAGTTGCTGGGCTGGTGGTGGGTTACATGGTAGGCTTTGGTGTCTATCAGCCACAGATCTCCAGTTTGCAGGGCGATGTTTCTGGGCTAAATGATCAGATCACTGATCTACAGGGTCAGATCTCAGCTCTGGAGGCAAATGTACCTCACTTGGAAAGTTGCGCACCTGTAAATATTGATTGGACTTGTTCCAAGGCCGCCCGCAACGAAACCTTCATTGTCACTGTAGATGTTATTCTTGCGGACGGCATGAATCGAGACGAAGCAGTAAAGGTTGCCACTAAAGTAGTTAATGTCACGATGGGGCAAAACGTGCTACATCAATTTAGGTCAGCGAATGAAGATGAAAAGGGAATTTGGACAATAGAGTTCACTTGGGGATATTCAAGTGAAACCTATCTCGGACATTGGTTTGAGGCAGTCATAGACCCATTCAACCAAACTGTCGTTTATAATAGATGCAAGTGAACGCGCACGCGCACCTTCTTCAGTTTATTAATATAGGATTTTTCCTATCCTTAATAATTTAAGCACACACACAATTTTTGAAGAAGCTGAAACCTGAGAACTGAAGCTGGAAGGTTTCAGGC
>CAYGAG010000134.1:745-4292 GCA_964347765.1 uncultured Candidatus Bathyarchaeia archaeon | reverse complement strand
TCAACACTTACACTGATGTTGTCCTTGGTCATAACATCTTGCCGAGGAACATCTAAGGTGATTATTCTTTTGTCCTGTTTGAGGAAACTTTCTGCAAGCGGCCACTTGAAGAAGAAACCAGGACCTACAAGCCTTTGAAACTTTCCGAAACGCAGTACGATTGCTTCTTCCCATTGCTTGTTGATTGCAACAGTGGCGGGCAAGAACATTAAAGAGCAAAACGCAACAAGGCCGAACACTACAAGAAACATTGGGTCTTCATAAGAAAAGACGGCTAGAACCAAGAAAATTATGAACAAAGCTAGGAAGAATGCGAAGGGAACAGGAGATCCTGAATACTCGCTTTCATTCGTCGGATTATCCGCTTCAACAGTCTTACTCACCCCGAAACTCACCTCCTTATACCCAACTAGTACACAAGATCCTCTCTGGTCTCCAAATATAACTGTTCAGCAAACCAAGCATCGCGCTGAATAAGATGACATCTTCGAATCAAGTACACTCATTGCTTAATAAAAACATGAACTCCGCTGACTTCTTTTTCTCGACGTAGCTTGCCCCCGGAGAGCTTTTTGATCGTCTCAGGACGGATTTCTGGATCTTTGAAAAGGAACTTTCCGTCAGTCTTAAGGAATCCCACCCATTTACGAAGCGCTTGGCCGGGCTTGACTATTTCATGTAAGGTGTCGAAGCAGACTATTTTGTCAAGTGATGATTGAGGAAATTCGATGGATTCAGCTGCACAGCAGCGAATTGTGACATTCCCGTCGGTCTTCGTTCTGCCTTTCAGATAGGCAAGCCCTTCCTGCCAGATGTCGACAGCATAGACTTTACCGTCGGAGGCAATGTCTGCAAGGGGGAATGTGTGAAAACCAATCGCGCATCCAATCTCCAAGATCTCATCGTCAACCTCAACACCGACCGCTTTGAACAACTCCACAGGATCATCAGAGAATCCTCTAAACCAATAGATCAGGCGTGCCAAAGCCACTTTCCAAGACATTATTCTCACCTTGAAAGAGCATCCACATTTTGCGACTGTCAGTTTTGGCTAGCAGGCTTCAGGTATTTTATTGCTTGTTTAACTGCGCGTTCAGCTTCAACGTGCTTCCCCGCCTGCGTAAGTCTCCAGCACAGGTCACAGTAATGCTCTGAAGTCTTCGTGGCTCTTCCGTCGATCCTGCCCCAATTATATTCTGAGTATTTTCGAGAGAGTTTCCACGCATCTTCGCTGCTGAGGACAAAAACGACTCTGTTCTCTCGACAGTCGGCAAAACAACTTGGACAAGAAAGGTGGCTAGTGGCGCGTTCACATCTATGTATCTGTGTAACTTGGTCGGTGAACGCTGATACGGCAACATAGCATAAAGGTCCTCTCACCGCTCTTATGATGGTGCCGTCTATCAGGAGTTCATCGCCTATTCGGTGTCCTGCAGGACATTTCCCAAAGATTCTACTCGGTCCCGCGCGTATATTCACTGCTATCTTGCTCCTTTTCAATACTGAAGATGACGTTCCCACCGAGCCCTGTTGCAGGATCGGGACACGATGCTAAAGCCTTCTCATTCATTCTTATTCTAGACATATTCGCCAGAATGGCTCCTAGGGCGAAAATGCACAAATTATCTGATTCGTTCTTGTCAATGCAGACCTTGTCGAGATTGACTGTGACTCTGTCGCCTGGGCTGTAGCGGGCATTACAAAGACCTGTTACTCGGATCACCGTGGCAATTGCTCGTCTCATCTTACTCAACCAGAGGAAGAATTTATGGTATCCAAGATAAAAATGACTTGCATAACGTTCTTATCGACTCAGCCTGTTGTTAAACGCAGAACTCCTTCTATGCAGCTTCCATTGCCATTCTGCTCTTTACCTGTCTGCACATATCTTTAAAGCTACATCAGACAAATAATAGTCAGAATATATATGAAAGAACCAGCTGAAAGAGTGAAACTCTCAACACCCTTTGATATTGATTCTATCACTATTAGGAGAGATCACTATTTCCCTAACGCTTACGTTGTTGATCTTCCTTTGGATTCTATGCCTGACCATATCTGGCAAGCCATCTTTGAGAGAAAGTGGAAGTCGAGCAGACATTTGTGGGATAGAAAACTGTTTGTAATAGGCAGAAAGCTCAGACTTGTAAGCACAGCTGATGATTTCGGAGAGAAACTTGATTGGATTGAACAAGTCATTCAGGAGACAAACAAGGGAATCGAAGAGTACAACTTGGCGGTTCAGAAGGAAGAGGAGATAAGAGTCAAGGAACAACTGAAAAAGCAGGTTAGATGGGAAGAAAAAGCAGGCGTTGAAGTTCTAAAGGAGATCCTCAGAAAAAGATACACCTAGAAATAGCTTGAAAAATGCGATGACAGCACAGAACAGTCAACGTACGTTTACCAATGATCTCTTAGCGTCTTCTCTAGATTCGGTACAGGGAATACAGAAAAATCGGCGCGCATATTGAAGATCTTTCAGTTTTGCACAAGTGGTCGATGCAAGCATCAACCTAAGTTTTGACGAGTATGCTAGTTGTGTATTAGTTCTGCAATTCGCAATGCCTTTGCATCTCAGGGATAAAACGAGATTTATATCGCGGACGTCTTATTCAGTTGTTGATTGTAGGCGTGTTGCGGTTCACATGGTCTTCAAAGAAGAGTGTGAGATATGCGGCAGAGTCTTCCCGTACACTTATCTTAGGCGTTGTGAAAGGTGTCGCCAGTTGTTTTGTCGAGATTGCATGGTGCCAGAGGTTTCTACAGGCGATCGTACTAGAATGTTTTGTCTGAATTGTGCAAGGCGGATCGTCTCGCCACGTTCGTATGGTAAGTATGATGGTCTTAGACGCCATTTACGGTTTAGATCTGCCTTTACAGATATGGTCAAGTTGTCCTTCGCCAAACTGGATGGAATAATTGGGGACAATCTGCCTATGAGTGCGTTTCGCGACGAGAAATGGTGGAGCAACTCTCCGATCAGTGTGCACGCCAAGGCTTGGTTGGATGCAGGATGGGAAATAGAGGAAGTGAATTTGAAGGAGGGTTATGTAGTATTCAGGAAAGTGAAGAAAGTGACTGTTAGAGGCGCAGGGAGGAGAAGGTCAACGGAGAAGATTAGCAAGCCTTTCAAGCCCGCTCCCTATCGTTTTCCGAAGAGAAAGAAGATCTCAAAAACCAAAGCCGCCAAGATGTACGCACGGATCAAGAATCTCGAGAGAAAGAGATCATCAATAAAGAAGCTTAGAGGCAGTTTCAAGCCTAAACCAGCATATGAGAGAAAGCTGTATAAACCTGACGAGAAACCGAAATAGCTGAAAAAGGGTTTTATCTAGCCATCCAAGATATAGAAGGTTCATGGAACAAGCGGTCGTCGTCTAGTCTGGTTTAGGACTCAGGCCTTCCAAGCCTGCAATCCCGGGTTCAAATCCCGGCGGCCGCACCACTCCAGAAGCGAATACGTACGATTGCGACATCTTAACTTCCCCTTTTTTTTCTGTTTTGTGCGTGCAGTAGAATAGTCTTCTAGAGGAATCTCTTTTTGGCT
>CAYGAG010000134.1:0-735 GCA_964347765.1 uncultured Candidatus Bathyarchaeia archaeon | reverse complement strand
AATCCCGGGTTCAAATCCCGGCGGCCGCACCACTCCGGAACCCGCACGCAAGAGAGATTACTCATCCCATCGGTAACCGTTTGATTCTTCTATTCGTCATACATCTCAAATCTGGGGTCTGACATTAGAGGGAAGTCACGTATGGTTATTTCTATTGTTTCGCGCGCGCTATAAGCAGCGTTCACATGTGTATACTAGTGGTGGAAATGAGACACGATAGACTGGAAGCTATAACAGACAATGTATCTTTAGTACATGGCAAGAGAGAAGGAAAGTTCCCATACGCACATTCCATATTGATTCTTGACGAAAGCATTGTGCTAATAGATACAGGTTGTGGCCTAGAGATTCTCAGAGAAATCAAGAGAAACTACGATATAGACTTCGTCATAAACTCACATACACATCCTGATCATTCTGCCTGCAACTGGTTGTTTTTTGATAGACCTATCCATGTGCCGGAGGAAGGGATTGGCACAAGTGGAGATGTAGTCGCTCTTTCAGAGAGGTTTGTGAACAGAGAACTAGCCCCAATCTGGCAAAAATTTGCGGAGAACTTGATGAATTTCAGGAACTGCAAACCAACTAGGTGCTACAATAGTGATACAATTTTTAGATTCGGGAAAACGACCTTTGCACCGATACACACGCCTGGACATACAGAGGATCATTATTGTTTCTACGATAGGAAGGAGAGGATTTTGTTCTCGTTTGATTATGATTTGACCCAATTTC
>CAYGAG010000133.1:0-4320 GCA_964347765.1 uncultured Candidatus Bathyarchaeia archaeon | reverse complement strand
GTAGGGGTTCGTGGGTTCAAATCCCACCCCCCGCACCACATCGGTTTTTAGGGGGCTTTTAGAAGAATCAGGGTTTGTTGGACTTTAGAGCTGTCTCATCTGCCTTATTGCGTGCTTCAGGCAATTTTCACATGTTTTTGATAGATGTAAGCCCAATTCTTTGGCTTCTCGCATTACATCTTCTTCAATCCTTATAGTCACGTTGACCTTCGACATCCACACACGCTCATTACATGACTTGATAGGCGCAAAAATGCGTGCTTTATCCCAAAGGGTATGTCGGCGTTGCATTCTCGCGCACGCGTTTTCAGTAGAGAACGTAGTAGACCTGACATTCTTCTATGGATAATGGAATAGAGGAACTTTCCAAAAACATTATTTGTTGATTGGAGCAATGGTTGATTGAGGAATGGAGCAATTGAAGAGAACGATTTGCAGACTATCACTTGGCCTCTTAGTAATCTATGTTCTGACTCTGAGATTTGATATTCGACCAGTTAGAGCTTCCAGCTCCATCTACATCAGAGCTGATGGACGCATCGATCCTCTAACGGCAAATATCACGACTACTGACCAGTCAACTTACATCTTCACCGGGAATAATTATGAGGAGATTATTGTTGAGAGAGACAACATTGTCGTCGACGGAGCGGGCTACGCCCTTCAAGGAGCAGGACCTTTTCATTACTCCAAGGGAATATGTCTGTCAAGTAGAAGCAACGTAACAATTAAGAACATGGAGATCAAAGCGTTTACCATTGGTGTATGGCTGAATCATTCTTCACACAGCATCATCCAGAGCAACATCATAACAGAGAGCATCTTGGCAATCAAGCAGGTCAATATGTCCTCGAACAACAGTGTGTGCGAAAACAAAATAACAGGCAACGATTATGGCATCGAGCTCAGTCACTCCTCAAACAACACTATAAATGAAAACACCATAACAGAGAACAGCGGGCGGGGCATTCGTATTCTCAATTGGTCTTCCAACAATATCATCTCTGGAAACATCATAACAAAGAACGAATGGCTTGGCGTAGGGATCGGGTATTATTCAAATCATAGCAGTGTTTCTGGAAACAAAATTGCAGACAACGGTTATGGCGTCATGATCGCTCTTTGGTCGTCGAACAACACTTTTTATGAAAACGACATAACAGATAACTGGGGTGGTTTCTTTCTCGGTGGTTGTTCAAACAATATCATTTATCATAACAACTTCATAGGCAACGCCCAGCACGTGGTTAACGAGACATCTGATGATGTCAACTTTTGGGATGATGGCTATCCTTCTGGAGGCAACTATTGGAGCGACTATGAAGAACGATATCCTGACGCCGTGGAGATAAATGATTCAGGAATATGGGATACACCTTACGTCATTTGCAAAAGCAATCAGGATAACTATCCTCTCATGAAGCCTCAGAATCCACTATTCGGCGATATGAACTACGACTTCAGGATAGACATGAAAGACATAGGGGTAGCAGCATTAGCCCTTGGAAGCCATCCGACACATCCAAGATGGGACAATCAAGCAGACATAAACCAAGACGGCAGAGTCGACATGAAAGATCTAGTCCTAATAGCCAGCAACTTCGGAAAGACAAGCCTAGACTGAATTTCGCGTGCGCGATAAAGGCATTCTCCATAGTCGGCAGGGGTCAGGTGACTCCCACATAGGAACGTTACTACATAATAATATTAAAAGCAATTCTCGTTCCACTCTAAGACTGACCGACTATGGGAAAAGTGACTCAAAAATGTACAAAAGTGACAGTAATGTTACTCGCAGTTGATCCGTTCGATCACGAGAGCGTGCGCGCGAGGCACAATGTCATAGATGTTTCGGGTGTGTTTGTTTTCGCAATAATCGTGACTAGAAGACCGTATGCGCAGATGGTTATGAGGGGAATGTGAAGAACCAGGTTTCAGAGTGTGTATCCGGGCATTAGGAAGTACGACATTATGTTGAAGATTCCGATGAAGAGGCCTACGAAGCTTGTAACCTTGAGAAGGATTGTGTTAACCTTCGGATAAAGCAGGGTCAAAATGGCGACTATGAACGGTGTTGTTGGACAGTACATTACGCCGAAAGACGATGTCAGCAGCATAAGAGGGCTGGTATTCGGACTCAAGTCAGGGTTTATTGGAGACCAGAAAGCCAAGACGGCAAGAGGTACAACCCAGTATCTCCAGGCAGGAAGCCTCCGAAAAACATACTCATTTTCGGGTCTAAACACCTCCAACATCCAGAAGAGGCTGACAATGAAAATTGGAATGAGGTTGCCTGTTATGATTACAAGTCCATACTTCTCAGTAGTGGCTATATGGTTACTGAAAGCTATGAACAAGAATAGAAAACCGAAATAGGCATCTAAGATTCTGCCCATCCTCGTTCCGTACAGGTAAGTGGCAACGAGTAGTATAACAGTTACTATATGGATTGATGGGCTGAGCCACAGATAGGCAGCAGAGGTCTGAATGAACACGTCTCTCATCACAAGCGTGGTCTCTTGTTGAGTAAAAGGGAATTCTGTGATTGGAGGAAGGAAAAAGCAGATAAAAAGCGATGCCAAAATTAGCAGAGTTCTCGTACTCTCTTTCATAGACACGAACTTGCTTATAGTCGCTATTTTAGCCTTTTTCCTTTTGACCAGTTCGCAGAGATTATCCAGTTGGTGTCCGATTCTAGGGGTAGTTTCTTGATACAGGAAGCTCGTTGAACCTAGGTTTTTTCTGATTTGAACGTGAACATCAGTGTAGTGGTTTTGGGCTATAGCGATGTTTTCCTGTAACCATCTTACCATTCGTACGCGTGTAATTGTGTATCTCGGTAACTTGGTTGATCTTTCTCTTTGTTGATCTTAGTTTTGGCTTTCTTCTTCCATCCTTCCTGAGTTAAGATGCTCCAAAAGCGCGTTTATAAGGAAAGAAATGCCATCACAAGAAGAAAAATAGGAAGTAGGGTGGCGTTCATTCTCGGAAACTATTCTATCAGAACCTCTAAATTCTCATATGAATCCAAGAGAGCCTTGCCCTTATTCGAGGCTTTGAAATAGAGATAGGCTCCACGTTTCTCGACTACAACTAGCCCTTTCTCAAGAGCTAGACCCAAGTATTTCTTAAGTTGTGCGAAGCTCAGATTGCACCGACTCATTAAATCAGTTTTCTTAGCTCCACAATGAGAAGCCCTCAAAATGCATGCGATAATATCGATACCCCACCGACGATGGGCATATCTAACACGATTTATTCTGTCAACCTCCCTTCTCACTATAAAGAGGGTACAAACTTTGATTTAAATATATAGAAGACAATTCTATTACTAAGCTCTATCTCACAGAAAATCAGAAACATCTTGAGCGCGAGTCCTTTAAAATGATCTTTCGTTATGCCAGTTAGTGCACGTTAGTGAAAATTGTCTGAGCCTTTTCTTTGATGCCCTGTTCCAGATTATTGCGAAATGGGACAAAGTGTGTGTGACTGATGTGGTGCAGAGGATGGGATTTGGGCCCACTCCCGTTGGACACCTAGCGGTTTCCAAACCTTCCCTTTCAAAATCGTGTTGATTAGGCATGTTTGAGTGTTTGGAATAAGTGGTGTCTTTTAGCCTCTATTCTTCTTATATGATGGCGATATACATAGAATCTTTGGATTCAGTTATTTCGCTGATCTTCTACCTCATATTCACAACGTCTGCATGCAGGAGAAATGATTCCATCAGTAAGGTTTGCACGCGTACAAAAAGCGCGCGCGGAAAGAGAAACAGCAGTTGGCACTTAAATAATCGCTTGACTTTTGATAGATATATTTGGTGATAGAATGCCAAGAGTCGCCTATTTTGAAATTACGGCAGAAAAACCTGAACAATTGGTGAAGTTTTACGAGAAAGTGTTTGGTTGGAAAATCGCGAAATGGAAGGGACCGATAGATCACTGGTTAATAACAACTGGTGGAGAAGATGAATCAGGAATTGATGGTGGACTGGGGAGGAGAGGCGAATCTATCCCTAACCAAGTAAATTATATTGTTGTGTCTTCAATCGACAAGTTCATCTATAAGGTTAAAAATAATGGAGGCACAATAGTCACTCCCAAACAACCCATTCCGACAGTGGGTTACTACGCCTTCTTCAAAGATCCAGAAAATAACACGTTCGGCCTCATGGAATACGATGAGTCTGCTCAATAGACAAGTTGAAACTTATGCGCGCGCTTTTTCCCCATTAGTCAATAATCTTCTTAACGTAGGTCAGCTCCTTTCTGATCACTTTGAACCCCACTTTCTTGTACAGGTTAATTGCTTCAGTCTGGT
>CAYGAG010000132.1:0-4410 GCA_964347765.1 uncultured Candidatus Bathyarchaeia archaeon | reverse complement strand
GAGTGGCGGGTAGCATAGTGCTCAGCATTTGGGGAGGTCCCAAGCGAAGGATACACGGAGTTTTGAGTGGATTGGTGCTTGTCATGCTGGGTGTTTTGTTCATAGGATTTGGCCGTGACTCTTACATCTGGGCTTTGGCCGCTTTCTTCACGATGTTTTTCATTCCAATTGTTCAAGGCTCTAGTAATGCAATCTGGCAGGGCAAGGTAGCACCAGACGTGCAGGGACGTGTGTTTGCAACTCGGGGTGTAATCGCAACTATCAGTCGACCTGTTGCGTTGCTGGTGATCGGTCCCTTGGCTGATTGGTACTTCGAGCCAGCCATGATGTCAGATGGTAGTTTGGCGCCCATACTTAGCGGATTAGTCGGCACTGGTCCTGGTGCTGGCATGGCGTTGATGTTTATCATATCTGGATGTCTAGGGATGCTGGTCGGCCTAGGGGGCTATATCTTTCGCATTGTGAGGGACATCGAAGATATTTTGCCTGACCATCAGTAGGCGGGGGAGCTAGCGGCTGGGCGCTGACCGCAAGCCAGGCGAGAATACAGTAGAATCAAATAGTCAATTTCCCAGCCAAAATGTCGGTAATACAAATCTGATCCCGAACGATAAAAGTCCATTTTATGGTGAAAACACCTAAAGATTGACTAGGTCTGCAGAGAGCTTAGCGACTGGTTCAACAGGCGGGGCACTTGCGTTCGTAGGGCTGATGACTATCGGAAATCTGTAGGTTAATTCTTGGAGTCCTGCAATATGCATACATGCGACGCTCGGGAAAACTGATTAATAGAACTATCATTTTAGAGCGTAGGCTTTGTCATCTGTCACATCAAGAATGGAGGATCTTGATTGGGTCTAAGCCTTCTCAAAGAATATCTCCTGTTTTGGGTAGTCGATGGTTACTTTGTGGTCTTTGACGAAGTTGTATCCTATGATGCCGCCGAGCTCTCCTAGGCAACCGCATTTTGCTAGGTTCGACAAATCCATGACTCCTACTTGGATATTCCTTGCTTCGATATTGTCGACCTTGATCGAGTCGACATTTAGTATTGATGATGTAAGGGTGCCGCCCGCCCCGAGAGCTTCTCGCGTGGCAGATGCTCTGTCGCAAAGGCCGAGCTCTTCTGCCGTTTGCTTCTCAATGATTGTCATGGACGCTCCCGTGTCGAATATGAAGTTGAAAGGGCCTTTCCCATTGATTGTGCCTTTGACAGTGATTATGGGCCTTTCGGGGTTGGCTACGTGAAATTTTGGCACGCTACACAGCTCCTGTTGGTTTCATTGCTGAGACGCTGATGCTTGCGGTTGAACCTAGGATCTCTTTGACTGTCTTTCTTGCTTCTTCTTCCAGCTCGGAAATGCTTTTCAGTCCTTGGGTCTTCTTTTTGGGATCGGCGACTAAAATCTTCGCGTTGGGATCCCCAACAACATCTTCAAAGGAATGGTGCTTTTCCTCAATTATCCTTAGGTTGCGAAATCCTGCTTGCTTTAGTGTTGCCAGGTATTCGTCTTTCATTATTGCTGTGCGTACGCAGCTGGCTGGATGTGCGCTTTTCTTTATGGCTTGTGGAAGTTCTTTCAAAAGGACCACATCTGAGACCATTAACCTTCCTCCTGGTTTTAGCGCTCGAAAAGCCTCGCCGAATACTCTTTTCTTGTTTGGTGAAAGGTTGACCACACAATTTGAAATAATCACATCGGCAGTGTTGTCTGCAACTGGTAGATTTTCAATCTCGCCAAGTCTAAACTCCACGTTTCCATAGCTGCCGTTTTTGGCATTTTCTCTTGCTTTATCAACCATTTCAGGCGTCATATCTACTCCGATGACTTTTCCATTTTCTCCAACCCTCTTTGCCGCAAGAAAGCAGTCAAGGCCTGCTCCAGCGCCCAGATCGATAACAGTTTCACCCTCTTTCAGAGACGCAAGTGCAACAGGATTCCCGCATCCCAAGCCAAGATTGGCACCTTCCGGAACAGATCGAAGCTCTATGTCGGTGTAACCCATCTTCTTGGTCAGTTCTTCCTGCATCATAGGACTATCACAGCATGTAGTCGCAGGACCGCAGCACGGGCCCTCTTTAGCTATTTTGGCGTATCCTTCCCTCACTTCTTTCCTTACCTTCTCTTCTTCCACACTAACACCTTCATCAGCCGTCTACAGGCTCGTTTCTTGGCCAAGTGATTTTCTGGCTTGCTCCTTCAGCACTCTAATCTTGTCAACGGTTGACATGACTTTCTGAAAAAGGTCTTTACGCACCTGCATTCCCTCTTTTATGAAGAAAGCGGCGGCTTCTGATCTGCTCTTGAAGACTTCTACCTCAACTAAGGCATCAATTTGCCTCAAATCATCGTCGTTCAGACGGGTCATCACGACGTTGCTACGGCCCTCCATGCATTCGCCAAGCTTAACCAGAACTTTCTCTTTGATTTCTTCTGCAGTTTCGCCTTCTGGGCAACACATCGCCATTACAACCTTTTCCTTCTTTACTGCCCTTTCACTGGTTTTTCCCTCTTCCACACTCTTCACCTCAAGTAATGCCGAAACCTGTATGCTGTAACTTGTAACGGACATACTTAAACCTTTCGCAACGCACATCAGCAAACCCAGAACCCACAGGCGCCTTTGAGCATATTCAAGATTTTGTCAGGTTGGTCCAAGGCACCTTGAGATTTCATGAAAATTGCCTCAAGTCCACAATTTACTTCTGGCGTATGACATAATTGCTTGTTACGCTAGCTCTACCGCTTAATGTTGCCCCAACCGAGCAGTATTTGTCCTCAGAGAGCTTAATAGCCCTTTGAACAGCCGTTTCTCTGATACCTTTTCCCTTGATTCTGTATTCCACGTTGACGTTGTTGTATACGCGCGGCTGCTCCTCAACTCGCCTTCCAGACACAAGTAGTTCTAAATCATCAACCCGTTGTCTCTGCTTTCGCATAATATGTACAACATCCATACCTGTGCAGCCGCCTAAAGCTACCAATAGCAGTTGCATAGGACTGAAACCTGAACCTTCTCCACCAGATTTCTTTGAGGTGTCCATCACAATAGAGTGTCCCAAACTATCAGTTGCCACAAATTGCATACCATCAATCCACTTCACTTTGACAATACTAAGCGCTGAACTTTCATTCTTCTCGATTCCCTTCATAGATTAAACCACACACTATTCTGTATTCCACGTAGCATTTATAAAACCGCCATCGACTAGGGTGCGCACGCATTTGTCCTTTATCGAATCTCTAGGGCGAAAGGATTCCTGGAACTTTTGGGAATGGCACCGCTTCCCAAATGGTTCTCAAACCGCAAATCCATCTTGTCAATCTTTCGATACCAATCCCAAAGCCAACTGAATGAGGAACACCTTCCCTGAGCATTTCAAGATACCACTCATAGTCTTCGGGATCAACACCAGTCAGCTTCATTCTCTTCAACACTCCTTCGAAAGTGTGCTCTCTTTCTCCTCCAGATATGGCTTCACCGAAACCTTCCGGATAGAGCATGTCAAAATCTCTAAGTATCGCTGGCCTGCGGGGATCTTCTCTATCGTAAAAGCCTCTGGACACCAATGGGTAGTCGTAGACGAAGAACGCATGTTGATGCATGGCGGATAAGGCGACCTCAGCATCCCAAGGAATCTCCTCCACGTAACTAACCATGTATCCGTTCGATCTCAGCAACTCAACAGCTTGCTTGTGAGTCAGTCTTTTGAGAGGGACATCAACTTCTTCGAGGTCTCTTCCCAAACCTTTCAGTTCTTCGCAACAATTCTTCCTTGTATCTCTTACAACTGACATTAGCAGTCCTTCAGCCAAGCTCATGGCATCTTCGTAACTCGCGTGCACCATCTCGAGGTCGATTTGTCTGAACTCCACGAGGTGTCGGGAGGTTTTTATGCTTTCAAGCGGTTCCAAACGAATGTTTGGTGATAAAGCGAACACCCTTTCTAACGATGCGACAATCATCTGCTTATAAAGTATCATACTGCTCATTATTTTGAACGGTGCACTGTAATATTGTATGGAAATTTGTTTTGCCCCTCTTATTCCGGGATCAGTTGCTGGCCCAATGATGGGTGCTAGTATTTCTATGAACCCCTCTTTTCTTAAGAACTCTCTAAGAGAAGTGAGGATTTGGTCCTGAACTTTTAGCATTAGCTTCATCTTAGGGTGTCTTATAGCGCGGTATCTTAGCCTAACGGATTCCAGTGAACTCAGATCTTGCGGTTCCATAAAGAATAATAATCGCTCTTCCTGATAAGATTATTGCGAAAAACAGTGTAACAAATACGAAATGCCACAAGATTTTTATGTGTTTATCGTAAAATTTACAGTATGGATCCGCTAGATGAGAGAGATGTGAAAATACTCAAGCTATTGCAGAATGACTGCAAAGTGACTGCAAAGC
>CAYGAG010000131.1:0-4413 GCA_964347765.1 uncultured Candidatus Bathyarchaeia archaeon | reverse complement strand
GAGTGGCGGGTAGCATAGTGCTCAGCATTTGGGGAGGTCCCAAGCGAAGGATACATGGAGTTCTGATTGGATTGGTGCTCGTCATGCTGGGTGTTTTGTTCATAGGACTTGGTCGTGACTCTTACATCTGGGCTTTAGCCGCTTTCTTCACTATGTTTTTCATACCAATCGTCCAAGGCTCCAGTAATGCTATCTGGCAGGTCAAGGTAGCTCCAGACGTGCAGGGACGCGTGTTTGCAACTCGAGGTGTAATTGCAACTATCAGTCGGCCTGCAGCGTTGCTGGTGATCGGTCCTCTAGCTGACTGGTACTTCGAGCCAGCCATGATGTCAGGTGGTAGTTTGGCACCCATACTTAGCGGACTAGTCGGCACTGGCCCGGGTGCTGGCATGGCACTGATGTTTATCATTTCTGGATGCCTAGGGATGCTGGTCGGCCTAGGCGGCTATATCTTTCGCATTGTGAGGGACATCGAAGATATTTTGCCCGACCATCGGTAAGCGGGGAAGCTCTAGCAGAGCGCCGACCGCAAGCCGGGTAAAGATGCAGTATAGTCAAATGGTCAATTTCCCAGCCAAATTGTTGATAATGTAAACCTGATCCCGGACGAGCAAAATCCAATTTGTAGCAAAAAAGCCTAAAAATCGACAAGGTCTGCAGAGAGCTTATCGATACTGCTTGAACGGGTGGGGCACTTGCGTCCGTAAGGCTGATGACTATCAAAAATGAGTACGTTGATTCTTGAAATTCTGCAGTATGCATACATGCGACGCTCGGGAAACCTGTTCAATAGAACATATCAATTGTAGAACGTAGACTTTGTCATCTGTCACATCCAAAATGGAGGATCTTGAGTGGGCCTAAGCCTTCTCAAAAGATATCTCCTGCTTTGGGTAGTCGATGGTTACTTTGTGGTCTTTCATGAAATTGTATCCTATGATTCCGCCGAGCTCTCCTAGGCAACCACATTTTGCTACATTAGACAAATCCATGACTCCTACTTGGATATCTTTTGCTTCAACGTTATCAATCTTAATCGATTCGACATCTAGTATTGACGAGGTAACAGTGCCGCCGGCCCCGAGAGCTTCTCGCGTGGCTGATGCTCTGTCGCAAAGACCAAGCTCTTCTGCTGTTTGCTTCTCAATGATAGTCATGGACGCTCCTGTGTCGAATATGAAGTTGAAAGGGCCTTTCTTATTGATCGTGCCTTTGACAGTGATTATTGGTCTTTCGGGGTTAGCTACGTGAAATTTTGTCAAGCTACCTAGCTCCTGTTGGTTTTATTGCGGAAACGTTGATGCTCAAGGTCGAAGCAAGAGCCTCCTTTACTATTCCCTTTGATTTTTCATCCAGTTCGGAAATGCTCTTCAGCTCTTGAGTATTCGAGTTGCGGTTGGCAACGATTACTTTTGTGTCAGGATCGTCTGTTGGCTCCTTGAAGCAATATTCTCTTTCATCAAGGATTTTTACGTCTTTGAAGCCAGCTTCTTCTATTGTTTTCAGGTATTTGTCTTTCAAAATCGCGGTTTTAATGCAGCTGGATGGATGTGCTCCCTCTCTGATTGCACGGGAGAGCTCTTTTTTCAGAACCAAGTCCGAAACCATGATCCTTCCTCCAGGCTTCAAGGCGCGGAAGGCTTCTTTGTAGACTTGCTTCTTGTCTAGTGTGAGATTGATCACGCAGTTTGAAATGATTACATCAGCGGTGTTGTCTGCCACGGGGAGATGTTCGATTTCACCGAGTCTAAACTCGACATTCTCATAGTCACCCTTTCGCGCATTTTCTCTTGCCTTGTCAAGCATTTCGGGCGTCATATCTACTCCAATGACTTTCCCTTTTTCACCGACCCTCTTTGCTGCTAGAAAGCAGTCAAGACCAGCTCCAGCGCCTAGATCAATAACAGTTTCACCCTCTTTCAGAGACGCAAGTGCAACAGGGTTCCCACATCCCAGACCAAGATTGACCCCTTCCGGAATAGATTGAAGATCTGCGTCGGTGTAACCCATCTTCTTGCTTGGGCCGTCATGCGTCACAGGACTTTCACAGCATGTAGCCGTAGGACCGCAGCACAGGCCCTCTTTGGCTATTTTAGCGTATCCTTCTCTCACTTCTTTTCTTATCTTTTCTTCTTCCACACCAATACCCTCATCAATTGTCTACTGGCTCTTTTCTTGGCCAAGTGACTCTCTGGCTTGCTCCTTCAGCGCTTTAATCTTGTCGACTGTTGACATGACTTTTAGAAAAAGGTCTTTGCGCGTTTGCATTCCCTCTTTTATGAAGAACGCAGCGGCTTCTGATCTGCTCTTGAAGACTTCTACCTCAACTAAGGCATCAATTTGCTTCAAATCATCGTCATTCAGCCGGGTCATCACCACATTGCTCCGGCCTTCCATACATTCGCCAAGCTTAACCAGAACTTTCTCTTTGATTTCTTCCGCAGTCTCGCCTTCTGGGCAACACATTGCCATTACAACCTTCTCCTCCTTTGCTGGTCTTTCGCGGGTTTTTTCCTCTTCCATACTCTTCACCTCAAGTAATGCTGTAGCCTGTATTCTGTAACTTGTAACTGAGATACTTAAACCTTTCGAAATGCATATCACCAAACCCAGAACCCGCAGGTGCCTTTGATCATATCAAGAGATGCGTCAGGACGGGCTTAAGGCACCTTGAGATTTCATGGAAATTGCCTCGAGTCAGCAATTTACTCTTGGTGTATGACATAATTGCTTGTTACCTTAGCTTTGTCGCTTAATGTTGCCCCGACGGAGCAGTATTTGTCCTGAGAAAGCTTGATAGCCCTTTGAACTGCCACTTCTTTGATGCTTTTTCCCTTGACTCTGTATACCACGTTGATGTTGTTGTATACGCGCGGTTGCTTCTCAACTCGCTTTCCAGACACAAGTAGTTCTAAGCCATCAACCTGTTGCCTCTGCTTTCGCATAATATGTACAACATCCATACCTGTGCAGCCGCCTAAAGCCACCAGTAGCAGTTGCATAGGACTGAAACCTGAGGCTTCTCTACCAGATTTCTTTGAGGTGTCCATCACAATAGAGTGTCCCAAGCTATCAGTTGCCACAAACTGCATACCCTCAACCCATCTCACTTTGACAATACCCGGCGTTGAGCCTTCTTTCTTCTCAATTCCCTTCACAGGTCAAATCACCTACTGTTCTGTATTCTAGGTAGCATTTATAAAATTGCCATCGACTAGGGTGCGCGCGCAGCGCCCTTCATCGAATCCCTAGGGGGAGACGATTCCTGGAACTTTTGGAAATGGCACTGCTTCCCAAATGGTTTTCAAGCCGCAGATCCATCTTGTCAATCTCTCAATGCCAATCCCCAAGCCTACCGAATGAGGAACACCTTCCTTGAGCATTCGTAGGTACCACTCATACTCTTCTGGATCAACACCGGTCAGCTTCATTCTCTTCAACACCCCTTCGAAAGTGTGTTCTCTTTCTCCTCCGGATATCGCTTCGCCGAAGCCTTCTGGATAGAGCATGTCAAAATCCCTCAGTATCCCCGGTCTTGTGGGGTCTTCTCTATCGTAGAAGCCTCTAGACACCAATGGATAGTCGTAGACGAAGAAGGCATGTTCATGCATAGCGGATAGAGCGACTTCTGCATCCCAAGGAATCTCCTCTACGTAACTAACCATGTATCCGTTCGATCTCAACAACTGAACAGCTTGTTTGTGGGTCAATCTCTTGAAAGGGGCAGTCACCTCTTTGAGGTCTCTTCCTAAACCTTTCAGTTCCTCGCAACAATTTTTCCTTACATCTCTTACAACCGACATTAGCAGTCCTTCAGCTAAGTTCATGGCATCGTCGTAACTCGCATGTACCATCTCAAGGTCGATTTGTCTGAACTCGGCCAGATGTCGGGCGGTTTTTGTGCTTTCAATCGGTTCCAAACGGATGTTTGGTGATAAGGCGAACACCTTTTCGAACGATGAGATTATCATCTGCTTATAAAGTATCATACTGCTCATTATTTTGAACGGTACACCGTAATATTGTATGGAAATTTGTTTTGCCCCCCTTATTCCAGGATCAGTTGCGGGCCCTATGATCGGGGCTAGTACCTCTACGAAGCCTTTTTTTCTCAAGAACTCTCTAAGAGAAGTAAGGATTTGGTCTTGAACTTTTAGGACTAGTTTCATCCTAGGGTGTCTTATAGCGTGGAATCTTTGTCTGACGGATTCCAGTGAACTAAGATCTTGGGGTTCCATAAAGAATTATGATCTCCCTCTTTGATAAAACTATTGCGAAAAACAGTGTAACAAATACGAAATTCCGCAAGATTTTTATTTATTTGTCGTAAAATTTACACTATGGACCCGCTAGATGAAAGAGATGTGAAAATACTCAAGCTATTGCAGAATGACTGCAAAGTGACTGCAAAGC
>CAYGAG010000130.1:2635-4448 GCA_964347765.1 uncultured Candidatus Bathyarchaeia archaeon | reverse complement strand
GGCTGTAGATGAAACTCCACCTTACAGCAAAGAATCCATGGAAACTCTGCGCGCAATGTTTCTATGTGTGTGCGTGTAAGCTAGGCTCCAACGTTAGTATTCACTATCGCCTCTCCATTCTCTCTTCTCATCAGCGATAGCCTCTCCACTACTCAAACGAGTCTCTCCTTCTTCTCTGCGTGGTTAGGACGGCATTCTTTTTATTGGCACCACGCTTATGATCGGTTATGAAAGTTGTGGGCGAATTCAGCTATAGGAGCGCTCGAGAGATCCTTGAGCGAAAACATCCTGAGATCCTGAAGGAAATTTATGAAATATTGAACGAACCGAACAATGAAATCAACTTGGAAACAACAGGTTCTCAAAGAAGACTGTCAGCCCAGGTTCAAGAATGGTTCATAGACAAAGGTTGGGAAAAAGAAAAACCGACATTCACGATTGAAGATCTACGATATGATTTGCTCAAAGATCACGTACCGATTGAAATAGAAATAGGACACCAAAGACTAGTTTATGCTGATTTTTTTGAGTTCATGGCAGACTACTCGAAAGAGCAGATATTGTTGGGAGTCATGATCGTCACGGGAGATTCTGAGAAGTTCGGGCATACGTGGCATAACTCTCTGGAGAGCACAAGACGAAAAATCGTCGCTATAAAAGAGTCATTTCTGGTTCCCATACTAGTTATCGCCGTGGATCCATGATCCAACACGCCTGCAAGAAAAAAGGGAAGTTTGCGGGGGTTTCTCCTCTGTGGGTGGGGTTCAATGCGACCAGCCATGAATTGAAACAAGATGCAAACCGTTGCGTCTGCGTGTTGTTGTGAAAAACCGTAGGGAAAAAACAACAACGTGCAAAATGTGTGAGAAAGGCTCAGAAGTAGTCGACCCTAAGGGCTAATGGACTACTTCTAAACTAAGACAAACGCATGTGTGTCATCCGCGTGCTCATGGGTCTCTCATACTGCAAGGAAAAGTAGAGAGCACGACTAAGTTTCTGTGCGACTTAGAAGGTGTCTTTTTAGCAATTCAAAGATGCGTTCACTATTATCGACTCCGCCACACCAGAAAGGTTCTTTAGAAATTGTTACTAGTTTGGCTTTTTCATAAATCCACCAAATTGGTGAACCTTTGCTGAAAATATTACCAAAATCCTCCTCACTTATGACATGTGCTTCCTCTTGATCATCAAGATAGGTGAAGAAATCCAAATCGATGTCTAGAATAACGCTCTTCTTTCCTTCTGGATAACCTAAGCTTTGCTTTATACTCTGACTTTTGAAAATGGCTTTCAAGTCAGTAGGGTGATCGCAGTGAAATATTATGTGTTGGCGCCCGGATAAGTCCTTATAAACTTTTTCACACGGAACTTCTGGAGAGACTATCAATATGTCGAGTACCAAACCCACTTCCATAGCAGCAAGGAATTGGTTGTAGGCAAGTTTAGACTTCAAGTTGCCACTTCTATCTCTGACTCCACGTTCGCACATGGTTTTCTCTTTGATTTTGTCCAGGTCATTTAAATCCCAACTCATAAGTTCTCTTTTGACGTTTAGAGGCAACCCTAGTAAGTCCTTATGTTTATCAATTGCCACTAGGAAAAACGCGTCAACATTCATTTCTTTCTTCGCCTTACACCAGTAGTAAAGTGCATTTTCGTGATTCTTGCATACGTGAATAAGTTTGCCCTTATTCAATTGTTGTCAGCCCCACAAATGCTTTAGTTTTTGAGCGCAATATGAGCTTTCTGTGAACCAGAAAAGGAGCATGCATGCATGCAGTTTAGCTATGAATTGAAATCGCTATATGATGCT
>CAYGAG010000130.1:0-2625 GCA_964347765.1 uncultured Candidatus Bathyarchaeia archaeon | reverse complement strand
CGAATTAGCACGGCGCGCGCAAGGGAAAGGTTCTGAATGAAGAAGAAACACTTGCTTATCGCGATCGGAATCTCAGCATTGGTCCTGGCCTTTGTGAGCTATGAGGTCTTGTATCAGATTAGCCAACAGCAATATGACGCGCTTAATGAAAGTTTGCGCGCCCATGGACTTAGCGGAACTCTCGAGCAATATGGAAGCATTGAAGAAGCAATGGGAAGCGTGCAGTTTAGCTACGAATTGAAATCGCTATATGATGCTTACATAGTGACAATGAATGAGATTTACGCTGTTCCTATGATTTGCATCGCAGTGGCAACCATCTGCTTCTCTTTTTCTATTGCTCTTCACCACATGCAGAAGCGATAAGCGCGCACGCGCGCTGGAGCTTGTCTAACACAAGTTTCATTTCAAAGATGAAAAACTGCGTCTCCCCAATCGACTGGGATCCTGCTAATCCTTGCCTTTCACGTTAGGAGATGCGTCACACTTCTTGTTGTATTCGCAACTCCTGCATTTGTTCGGATTTCTCGTTGGGATAGCGTCTCTCTCACTTTTCCAGAACCCGATCGCCCAGTCAAGGTCTTGCTCAGCCTCTGTTTGGTCAAACTTGCTCACATGTATTCGGGCGTTCTCAGTTGTCAAAACGGATTCTTTCGGTCCACTCTTGATCACAGCGTCGATCACTTCACGTTTCAAACGCCGATCATCTTTCGCTCCTGGATCAGCCATAACAATGGCATAGAATAGGTGCCTTACATCAAACCCCATGTTGCGTAGGAGAATTCCGTAGGTTCTTGTTTGCACATGGTGATCCCTGAAGGGTCTTCTGCTTTTGCTGAACTTGTATTCAAAAATCACCAAGGGAAATCCTCTCTCGAAAACTATGGCGTCTGGCCTACCGGCCAAGACTACTGCGTTGTATTCTGCAAGAAGAGGCATTTCCCAGGCGAAAACTGGTCTCTTGCCGTAGATTTTCTTCCACAGATCTCTTCTCTTGATCTTGATTGTGCCTTCAAGCAGCTTTTCATGAGCTTCGGTTCCCAAAGCCTTTCGTTCGGTCTCTATTTTGCCCTGAAGATGTTCCATCTCAACTTTCTTCTCACAGAAGTATTGCCCAGCTACGTCGCTGGCCTTGATGAGGGAACTGCTGAACCTGAGTTCTCCTTCTTCCCTCTTGATTCTTTGAACGACGTCTGTGAGCGAAGAGATGTAATCCTCGAGTTGGCGCTCCCACTTGCTCAGCCTTTTCCTAGGGTTCTTCCTGCTATTCGCCTCTTCAAGGAGTCCGGGAGCCTCATGGGTGTGCGTCTCGTTCACTGAAGTCATATCTACACCTAAGACATTTTATGGGGAGACGCTTCTTCATGAATTTGCTTGAATGGAAATGTCCACATCTTGGGCATTTGTAGTCTTCAAAATCGTCACTTCTCGCGGGAATACCGCGTACGCCAAACATTGGCCCAATATTCTTTGGCGTCGAGTCCCCATCAGCAAGCTTCATTGATTCATCGATCTTGTCGAATATGTATTTCGTCATTTCTAGGTCAGTCTTGTTATACTCAAGCAAATCTAGCTTCAGACGCTCTCTCTTTGATTCCAGATAATCTCCGTAAGTAATTAGAGCCTGCAAACCATCAATAATCCCCAAATCCCTAGGAGCTTTATAGCCGAGACGAACGGCTACATTCTTCGAACTCAGAGAACCCTGCACTGGCAGGAACACAAACTGTGTCGATGTCCTTTGAGTATTGATGCAGTGATAATAGAGATCGAAAAACGCGCTGTCAAGCTCGTGAATAGGAATGCCAAATCTACCAAAAGCGTTCATCAGTTGTGGTCTATCTGCGCTTGTTGAGGAGTATGAAACAAGTACTGGCTCTTCTCTTACTAGCCAATCTCGAAACTGATTGAGCATTTCTTCTTCGTCTGAAGGATCATCTAGAAAATATTGAGTAACCTTCCCGTTTTCGTCCATGATGCCGATCAAGAAGATTCCGTAAGGACCCGTTCTTGTGCCGGTTGGGCTATACTCACTGTCGAAGAAACACATTTTCTTTCTGGACTCAAAGAAGGGATGTTTCGCTTTCACTATAACTCTGTTTTGGACAATAGCGTCTGCATAATTTCTGATGAGATCGAGATAGCCTGCCGAAAAGCAACTGTACCTTTGGAATGCCGCGTCAAAGGGATCGATCTTTGCCACTTGTCGGATAGTTGTGATGCCCATATCGGTGAAAGCCCTTGCTCTGGCACATCCTACAAGAGGAAGCTTCGTCAAGTCCTGCATTTCACTACAAAACTCTTGAACGAAGAACTTCAATCTTGTGCTTCTTCTCAAGCCCTGCGCGCATATATTATGAGTCAGTGAAGAACTTGTGCATGCATGCGCACGCAGAGATGTTGTAGAGACTTTCGGAGTTCCTATTGACTACTCGAAAAGCAAGATGTAAAACAGCTACTATCTGGACTAAGACAAGCGGGTGCGTTTGGCAACGGCATGCTCACGGGGCTGCTCTTACTACGAAGAGCGATAGCGCACGCGTTGGTTGGCTTAAATTATTCATGATGGGAAAAATCCTATATTGATAAAATGCGTGCGAGAACTTTTCTCCTTAAATTATTAAT
>CAYGAG010000129.1:0-4455 GCA_964347765.1 uncultured Candidatus Bathyarchaeia archaeon | reverse complement strand
TTCCATTCATCTTCAACGCTTATACCTTCTACCGCCCTAATCCCAGGGTTAACCCATATAGTGCTGACAACCAAAAGCACAAAACACTTGAAAATTAGAAGTTGTTTTCCATTTGCCAACTAATTCTACCAGATTTATTGTCTCTCAACAAAGAATAATAATTATCGCAAGAACATCTTCTATTGAGGGGGAAATAAGCGAATTGTCAAAGGCAATAGTCATCTTTGATACAGTGTTTGGCAACACAGAAAAGATAGCCAAGGCATTAGCATCAGGAATGGAAAAGCATGGTGTTAAGATTGACTGTGTCAAAGTGGATGAAGTCGATATCAATAAGCTGGATGAATATGATCTGCTGGCAATTGGTGGACCCACGCACATGCATGGCATATCCAAACCGATGAAAGCCTTCCTTGAAAAACTTAGAAGCGCGGACATTAAGGGAAAGAAAGCCTTTGCCTTCGACACCAAGGTAGAGGCTTGGTGGGCTGGAAGCGCGGGAAAAGGAATTGAAAAGAGGTTGAAGAAAATGAGGTTGAGCCTTGTCAAGCCCCATTCCTCAGCCATAGTTACCGGAAGAGAGGGCCCACTTGAAGAAGGGTCGGAAGAAAAGTTTGAACTAATCGGAGTTGAGATTGCGGAATTGATCCAACGCAGATGTTAGCCGTTGGGAATAATAGAAATGCTTATTGCTTCCTCTTTTCCGTTGTGGCGTTGGTCCTGAGGTCTCAGCCGCATAGACGATTCTGCCTAAAGAAGCACAATAATACTGTTCGTTGTTGCACTGGCGCGCTCTATCTTGCTGAATGGCATGCACATAACCTTTAATCGTTCCCGATTACGATGTAAGGGCTGAATGAAATTGAGTGAGAAGGAGGGAAACTGTATGGAAAGATCAAACCTAGCCGATTTTGTGGGTTATTGTGGACTCTATTGCAACGCCTGTGGAATACGTCAGGGAAAGATCAGGAATGCTGTTGAGAATCTACACGGTATCATTGCCTCCTATGGCTTTGACAAGCATTTGCCGGAACTTTCGAAGTATGAGCCAAGTTTCAAGCATTATAATGAATTTGAAGAGGTTTTGAACGGTCTGGTTAAATTGTTCGGTAACTGTCCAGGCTGCCTTCAAGATGGAGGAGACCCGAACTGCAAAGTAAGAGCTTGCGCAAAAGAGAGGAATTATCGCACTTGCACAGAATGCAATGAAGCTGACAACTGTGGAAAACTGGCGCCCTACCGCGAATATTATGAAGCCGCTCGCAAGATCATCAACAAAGATGACATTCAGAAATATGCTGAAGATATGCAGAAGAAAGTTGACGAGGGATACAGTACCCCATAAGAACACCAATGATCTATCAAGATTCTCATTTTTCTTTTGCTCTTTAGTATGCGTTCTATAGCGCCTGAACATGAATCTGGGATCTGCTGCACAAGCATAACACGAAAGATGAGTTAGAAATCCAGAAGAGCCCGCCGATTGTATCTCTCGTTGATTTTTGCGTGGTCAATGCTGTGATAGTCTGGGTTTCCCATAAATTTTAAATCGATCGATTCATGGATTCTATGCTGAGTGTAATCTTGCGGTATTAAGCGAGAGGAGTAATATGTTTAGGAGATTTGTTCTGCTAATATGTGCATCACTGCTTTTGGCCTCAAGTCTCATTTACATTCCGCCTGCGGTGGCCACGGATACGAAGGTTTACGTCGATCCAGCCTCAATCACTATTCATCCTGCAGAAACGTTCAGCGTCAACATCTGCATCAGCAATGTTGCTGGCCTCTTCGGTTGGCAAGTGGCCCTTTACTACAGAAATGATGTTGTGACAGCGGTTACAGCTTTTGAAGGAACCTTCCTAAATTCAACGGGAACGACAGTTTTTCCCGAACCAGCGCTGGCGAATGATTGGAATGCTACCCACGGTCGCATAATGTTTGGCTGCAGCTTAGTTGGACAAGTTCCTGGGGCAAGCGGCAGCGGCGTGCTGGCTACAGTCAAGTTCGCGTTCACAGGCGGGGGGGGAACTGTGCTGAAGATAGGTATGCTTCATGATGATAGTTATTTGTTGGACCCGAATTTGGAGGAGATATCTTTTGAAGCTGAAGACGGATACGTCACTTCAGGACCTGTTCCTCATGATGTAGCCATTATTAGTGTGGTTCCATCTGCAAACGAAGTCTTCGCCGGTCAGATTGTGGAGCTGGAGATTGTGAGCAAGAATGTAGGGACGACAACTGAGACTTTCAATGTGACAGCCTGCTATGATTCGTCACTCATACAGACGGAGACCTTGGTTGATGTCGCTCCAGATGAGGAAACGGTGCATCAGTTTGTGTGGAACACTTCAGGAGTGCCTGAAGGGATCTACGTCGTAAAGGCTTTGGCAAGCGTCGTCCCTGGAGAGATCGTCCTGGGAAACAACTTCTTCTTGGACACTATGGTAACGATTAAACCTGCTTTTGATCTTTCTGCTATGATTGAAGCACCTTGGCATCTCGTTTCAGGTGAGCCGTGTCTGTTGAAGGCGAAAGCGACAAATGTAGGTTGGAAACCAGTTGAGAGAGAGATAGAATTGCAGCTGATTGTCAATGAGACCGTTGTCAACAATACGGTCGTACAGGGACTGGATCCAGCCATTTCAGTCGAAGTCACCTTTTTATGGACTCCTTCGGAGGAAGGAGCTTACGTTGTACAGGCTTACGTTCCGCAGGTTCCAGGTGAAGAGGTTGCGACAAATAACATTGCCCGCAAGGTCGTCGCAGTGTCTCCTCCGGAGAGACCCGCTGTTCAAGTTCAACCTTGGAGAAGCTTTGTGAGATTTGGGGAATTTGTGAGGGTGCATATTTGCGTCTACGAGATCACCGATCTTTATGCATGGCAGATCAGGTTTTCTTTCGATCCTGAAGTCTTGGAATTCAGGAATCTATGGCTTCCTGACGATCATGTGTTCGCAGGAAGAGGCTTCGTGGCAGCTCCGGTGACGGTAGGCGAAGGCTACGTAACTTATGGCGTAAGTCTTCTGGGTGCTGAGTCAGGTTTCAACGGAAGTGGAATACTGTGCAAAATGGATCTGAAGACAAAGGCTCCACGATACCAGTCATCACTACAGCTTGATAGTGGCGATACGTTCGCTCTGAATTCGGGTCTAGAGATGATTCCTATCAAGATTGTCAACTCACACGTATCAGTTTGGGGAGACACGATCGAGATAGTCAGTGTTGAGACGTCCAGAACAGAAGTATATGTTGGATGGATAATTGAAGTCAATGTTACGGTCATAAACAACGGGTATGAGCAGCATACGTTTGACGTTACAGCATATTTCGCCAGTCAAGTCCACGCGACAAGGAAAGTACATGATCTCTCTCCCGGCGAAGATGCTGTCCTAACCTTCTGCATGGATACCCGACCCTTGACACCATATGTAGATTATGCAATATGGGTTGAAGCCACAATAGTTGTAGGTGAAACTTGGGCGTACAACAACTTCTTCTTCAGATTCGGATTCTGGGGTCTCTCCGTCTTCTTGCCGGTCGGTGAAGGATTAGTGCATACTCAAACCATTCCTGACATCAATGGCGACGCCAAGATCGATGCTCGTGACATAGGCTTTGCTGCTTTGGCTTTCGGATCAGATCCCGAGCATCCAAGATGGAATCTTCTTGCAGACATGAATCAAGACGACGCGGTCAACATGTACGACATAGCTTTAGTCGCCCAGAGCTTTGGAAAGACGTATTACTAGAAAACATAAAGTTCAGATGGCGCATCTAAACTTCTTCTTTTTCTTGGAGGTATAATGAGACAACTACTGCGGGCAGAGAGACTTATGTAAGTGAGGTTGTGGAAGACTTGATAGCGGCTTAGATCGAGGAGTATTACAGAACGTTCTTCTATGAACATATTTGTGTAATGAAGGGTGCTTGAAAGGGCGAACGTGGGAGAATTTGACAGATTTTATACAACAAATTATAATATTAGTGGGCTTATTATGCAGTGTTAATGTGGAATATTGTTCTATTTGTTGCGGAAGCATTCCCTAATCAATGCGTTAAGAGAAAGCTCAGAATGTCGCTAGGTGAATTTAGTCTGGGTTTTGGGGGATTGTGTTAAGATATGGTTCGTTCCTATCGGAGTAGACATGAGATAATAGTTGATATTTTGAGGGTTGCTTTCCGTGGTGCCAAGAAAACTCATATCATGCAGGGGGCGAACCTGAATCCTTCAATGTTTCGGAAGTACTTTCCGATGTTGTTGCAGAATGGGTTGATTGTCGAAAAGAATGATCCTGACGGAGGTTTCTTATACGGATTGAGTAGTGAAGGGAAGGAATTTTTGAAGACGTATAGGTCTTTGCGATCGAAACTTGAAGGCGACATTAAGGAGGAGGTTACCTATGCACGTGCGCTTTGGAGGGAGAGGTAGAAGATCTGGCGAAGCTTCTTTGGTTG
>CAYGAG010000128.1:0-4459 GCA_964347765.1 uncultured Candidatus Bathyarchaeia archaeon | reverse complement strand
AGTAGTATTCAAGTTCAGCGGTTACGGTAACGGAATGGTCTTGATCATTGTCATCGGTGAACACCCACTCAATTTGGTCGCCGAGAAGGGCATCAACAGGCCAACCAAGTGCCCCTACCCGGTCTCCTTCGGCACTTACATATGCGGTAGATTCGTTTTCAAGTGCTTCGTCAAAGGTGAATCCATCCTCTTCCTCATGTGAGGTGGGAAATAACGCGTTAGCTAGATCTGGAGCTAGTTCTATCGTAACTAGAGCAGCTCCTAGTACAAACCCGGCTACAGGATCTAGTATGCCTACGAACGTTGTCACGAGGAGGGTTCCATATCCCCAAATCGCGTCCAAAAATACACCGGCTGTGTCTGGGGTCTGACTTTCAAACGGGATATTCAATCCTTTCAAGGTAAGGTAACTGATGGTTGGATAGATTTTCGCATAGCTATCGTCCTTCTGCAGTTTGATGGTTATTCTCCTGATTTCCGGAGAATGATTGGCTGCTATGAAATGGACACTTGTTCCGCTACTAGGGGTCCCCGGGAGCCCAGTTCCCTTGTATCCTTCTTGGTCTTCTATGCCTGCTCTCGCACTTGTAGACCACATAACCGACTCGTACAGAAACTCAATTTTGCTCTGACCTCTTGGACTAGGAGCCCTAGTGTTGGATATTATCACTTCAAATGTTTGGCGCTGGCTGTTGGCCTTGTCCAGAACGTTTCTCCAAGTCACAACAAAGTAATCCGCATCTGCATAATACTTGATTGTTCCTCCAGAAGCGTCAAGATCTGACCAGTAGACTGCGAGGAGAGTGTTAGGCTCTGAAGGGTCCGGAATATCTGTGGGATTGGGAGCTGTAGAGTTGCTGACAAAGCTAAGAAAGCCGTTGCTGGAAACCCAAACGTTGTAGTATTCTGCGCTCTTGTTTTGGACGCCTGGACCACCATAGAAGCGAACTGGGAAGGGCAGATCGACCTGTACAACATCGTCATCCTCTGGTGGATCCATGCCCGGGATCGGCGTATTTGCCTCTATCCAATCCATCAAACCAAGACCCCAACTGCTCTGGTAAGTAATCCCCTTCCTAGTGTTCGCAGTAGCGGCAACTTTTAGCGTCACACCACCATCGCCTTGATAGGGTTCTCGTGTAGTATTATCGAAGTATTCTACAATTTCTACGCCTATTCCAACGGATGCCTCATCATCGGTAGCTGCATTTTGAACTCTCTCATTAATAGGAGTGTAGCTTGAAGGCCTGTACATGCTCCATACACTCTCCTCGTTCTGCGCTGACACCATGGAAGGTAATAAGCTCAGCATCAGCAAAAGAATCAAAAAGCCTGTTATCACGATTTTCTTCAAAAACAAGCCATCCAAACACTATGTTATGGCGGCTATTACATCTAGGATTATTGGCATCACAGCTTCTCGGTATGTCAGTCCATCGGAGTATGTGACCACAAAGTTAACCTTTAGGTGATGATTATCAGCGTTTTGATCTTTAAATATCCATTCTACGGGTATATGTAAACCACATGGAGATCCTAAGACCTTAGCTTCAATGCAAGTTACACCCGCGCTTGTACCTATCCCTTCTATACGTGTCACAGCAGCATTTTGATATCTCGAGAACGTCTGAGTAATGTATATGGTGGAGTTGCCATCTGATGGCAAAAACTCAACTACAATCGAAGTAAAAAAGCCTTTTAGTGCAGTCGCACTGACGTTTAGCGTGAACCCTATACCATCTCTACCCCAATAGGGATCTCGCAGACCATTTTCGTGGTAATCATGAATGCTAGTCCTTACAGTTATCGAAACTGAGTCATTACTATAAGTATTCTCGACGACGTCTTTAATATCCACATACTTTTGCGGTCTCTGTATTTCCCACTCAACAGACCCTACTGTAATCGTTTCTGGTTTTGGTGGTTCTGGCAGTATTCCTGTCAGTCTCAATGTTGCCAGAAGACTTACGGGCAGCACAACAGCCATCAGGGATAAGGCGATCCATTTTCGGCCTGTTGGCACTCCCATGAACAAAACCATACATATATGAGTCATCAGAGTCTTTATTAGCTTTGTGGTGCTCTGATCTAGAACAATTGTGCATCATTATACACGCATACAATTTGAGCTTCTATACTTAGCAAGTAGACCGTCCTCAAAGAGACACGATTGTGGCTGTTTCGACGATCGCCGCTACAAGGAGCACTATGGCTACGACGAGGTAAAGGCGTCCACACTCCCGTAAAGCCCTCTTGAACGCCTCAGACCTAGACACGCCCTTCTCATACGCCCATCCAGGCTTAAGCCAAGACAAACCGAGCACAACGCCTGCGACACCCGCAAAGACATAGGCTTCCCCCTCAAGAATCAGCGTGGGCAAAACGGCCAAAAAAAGTGGCGTAGGTAAGTGGCTCAGAAGCAGACCCCACAAAAAAGCTCTATAAACAAGAGTGGCTGCCGAAAGCGGGAAGAACACCAACCCCGGAAGCGTAACAACCAAGAAGCCGCTCAAAGCCAGATTGAAAAGAAAAATCACTGCAAGCATAATCGGCCAATCAACGCCGACCAAGACTTCAGGAACTTCCACAAGCGCACTCTCATAAAGCATCGGTCCAAACAGAAACTGCGCCAGCAAAAGAGCAGCAAAAATGGAGCAAAAACAGAGCATGTTCATTGCCGCAAAAAGCTTTCCTCTTCTGGAAAGAACCTCAACACAAGATTTGAGGACGCGTACAACCATGAAATAGTATTGGTCTTAATCCGCTCTTAACACTTTTCAATTGCGTCATCTGCTTTCCTACACTACAACCATGAACATAGTTAGAATATAGGAATGCGCAAATACCCGTGGGACCGCCCGAGGGTTCTAAACGAGCGTGTAAACCTAGCCCCGCCCGCATCAAAAGTACTTAGTCTGAGCCCATTTTGGGCTTGTTTTTGCAGGCGTGTATGTGGGGAACACCCAATCTTAACTTTCTGATCTGAAGGAAAGTTGATAGCTATCTACTTAGAAATATGCATTTGCAGAACTCCTGTCAATCTTATTTTTTGATGCGTCGTCCACTTGGGCTCTCATGAGCTTCTATCCTGCTGCTTCCTATTTCTCGATAGTTTCAGGGAAATCGCTACAGCAAATATTGCAGTAACAGCCACACCTGAGATAGCCAGCAGCCTCCATTCGCTCCAAAATGGCTGGATGATCTCCATCTTCCACATGTTCGTATCGGCAATCTCTAGTTGCAGCATGGACCAGGTTTCATTCTTCTGTAGCGCTGACCAGGTGGCGTTCTTCCCAGATCCTTTCCAGTAGCCTAGAGCATATTGTTCCCATGTTCTCTCCAGCAAGAAACCAGTCCCTTTATCCCAATAATGTTCTTGGGAAAAGTTGAATACGTACACATAGACTGGTAGAAGGTATGACCATCTGAGTAGGTTTACTTCTCTGTTAACCCCGCCGTAGTCTAGTGAGACAGTAGCGTTAATCGAAAGAGTCGAGTCTACCCAGTTATAATTCGTGTCCTTGAGCGCTCTCAGCTCTCCAATCTGGTCTCCCACACTGAGATTTGCCGCAATAATATAGTACCTATAGCCATGCGATTCTGTTTCCTGTACCTCCTCTGAAAATAGATGGGTCTCTTCATCCACAATCTCACTAACTGTCACGGTGGTTCCAGAGACATTTCGCACCTCAACCTTAATCTCTGCCACTGTTCTCTCGAAGGGAGGTACCCATATGCCCGGCTGTCCCGCTTTCCTTACATTGTACTTCGCCCAGTCGCCAACCTTAACCCCAACCAAGTCGTATTCAGTCTCTGCTGATACTGTATGTGCGTGTGTATGTATTCCTGTCAGTTTCAAGGGCACTAGAAGTAGAACAGCAATCAAGGATAAGACTATCCATTTTCGGCCTGTTGGTACGCCCATAGACAAAACCAGAGTATATATGAACCATAAAAGTCTTAATTACTTTTCTGGTAGACCTCTCCTCTAGAACAATCTTGCACTATTTAGTGTTGATGCACTCTGCGCTTCTGAACCTAGCGAATAGCCCATCACTCAAGAGACACGATTGTGGCTGTTTCAACGTTCGCCCCCACAAAAAGAATTAGAGCCACGAAAATGCAGTCCCACCCACTTGATTTTGAGGAAACAAGCCTCAACTCCTTAGGAACGGTCGCACATCTTCCTACATTTTTTCGCAGTTGCGCGAGTCAACACGAAAAAACGCGGTTCTTTATCTTGAGAACCTATCGTTCCTCCGCACATCGGCTGTGTCGCTGTAGCCTCGGTTTTCCCAATAGCCTATTTCCTTTTTTGATGTGATTTTTATCCTTGTAATCCACATTGCACTTTTGTAGGCGTATTTGTCAGGAACAACCAACCGAAGAGGAGCACCAAGACCCTCTTCAAGATATTTCCCATCAAGCTTGTATGCCAGGATGATGTCATCTCCAAGAA